>JAPXLT010000123.1:0-12548 GCA_033809415.1 Lentisphaeria bacterium | reverse complement strand
CCCTTTTTTGAGGTTTGATTATCATGAAAATTAAAATTGTTTGTTTATGCGTTCTAATGGGGTCTTTTCTTATGTTTGCAGACAATTCATCGATAAAAATCGGTTGGGCTGAAGCGAATATTACACCGGACGAGCCGGTTCTGCTTCAGGGGCAGTTTCATGCCCGCGTCTCGGAAGGGGTTAAAAATCCAATTATGGCCACGGTAATGGCATTGGAATCAACCGCCTCTGGTGCTCCCGAGGCTCTCTTGATGATCAGCTGTGATCTTATTTCCATCACTGAGGGGATGAGCGAAGCAGTACAGCAAGAAGTGCAGAAAATCATTCCTGAAATTTCTGCCAATTCCATCATTATGAATGCCACTCATACCCATACTGCTCCAACGACTAACGACCGGGCGCGTTACCAGGAGAATCCAACTATCGTTGATCATCCATACGGAATCGAGCTGCCCGCCATGCCCCCTACCCGCTATATTGCCTTTGCCGCTTCGCGAATTGCCGCCACCGCCGCTGAGGCTTGGAAAGCGCGCAGGTTTTCCGGCGTTGCCTATGGGCTGGGTCATGCGACCGTCGGCAGGAATCGCCTGATCAGCTATCATTCCGGAAAAAGTCGTATGTATGGCCGTTCATCCGACCCTGATTTCAGTCATATCGAGGGATATGAAGATCACGCCCTGAATATTCTTGGCACCTATGACCTTAACGGTAAATTAAGCGGACTGATCGTCAATTTCGCCTGTCCTGCTCAAACTCGAGAACAGGACTGGCAAATCAGTGCGGACTACTGGCATGAACTGCGCCAGGAGCTGCGGCAACGCTTCAAAGTTTTTGTTCTGCCACAAGTCAGCGCCGCCGGCGATCAGTCGCCACACAGCCATTTTCTGCCGGATGCCTATGCCGAAATACGTATGCGGCAACTGGCGGGCATCAGTCTGCAGCAAGATATCGCCTTGCGTGTCGCGAATGAGATCGGGCGGCTTCTCCCCCTGATTGAAAAAGAGATCAACTGGACCCCGGTTGTCTATCATCATTACGAGAAGGTGCCATTGCCACGCCGCATTATTCCAGAGGAAGATGTCGAAAAAGCACTGGCGGAATCCCTGAAGTATAAAGAAGAATACGAACAGCTCATGGAAAAACTAGCGTCGGACCCGACGCTGAAACAGGTTCCACGCTGGTATACTGAAATTACCACATTACGTTCCCGTTATATGCGCGGCAAGCGGGTACAGCAACGCTTTCTTACGCAGAAAACATCGAAAACCATCAATTTCGGGATGCATGCATTGCGTATTGGCGACATCATAATCGTCACCAATCCCTTTGAACTCTACCTCGATTTTGGCATGCAAATCAAGGCCGCGAGTCCAGCGGTGCAAACCTTTGTCGTCCAGCTGGCAGGTCCGGGAAGCTATCTTCCCACAGCGCGCTCGATTGCCGGTGGCGCCTATGGTGCCGTCCCCGCCAGTACGGAAATAGGCGCCGACGGCGGCAAAGTGTTGGTTGACTGGACTGTGCGGACTTGTCAAGAAATCTGGCTGAAGACCAGCCCGCAAAACAAGGTTCCTTTGCTTCCTGAAGATTTCTCCCGTATTCCGCCCGGTGCAGGACTGGATCAGATGCTGACCATGCCGATTGCATGGACGGATTCAGCGGAACCCATTTCCAATCGTGCAGTTGCAGGCTTTGGACATACTGCTTCGCAATTGTTTATCACTGCCGTTGTCGAAGATCAGGTACATGCCAATCAGAGTCCGGGAACCAGCCTGTGGAACGGAGACGCATTGCAAATGCAACTGGTCAGCGGACAAAACAGGGAAGTCCTCCATGCGATTTTGGCACTGACACCTGCTGGCAGCCAAATACAACGCTTCGATAACAATGTCGATTCACTGCAACCTGATTTCTTTCAGGTCACACGCGATGAAAACAATAAAAAAACGTACTACCAAATCACGCTTTCACTCGAAGCGATCGGCTTGAACACAAAAGACAAATCCTCTTTCCGCTTCAATTGCGGCATATTCAATACCGACTCCGAGACGTCCGGACAGGATGGGAAATGGTTGCAAATCACGCCAGGACTACTTGGATACAGGAACACATGGAGTTTCAAAACGTTCACCATTTTTTAAGTCAGTTCGTGCTTTTCGTGGTTAAAAAACTTCCTCGCCTACCCAGTTTACCCTATAAAATTTTCCGAGCTTTCCGTGCTTTCCGTGGACAAAAAAATCCTTTTTGGATGGGGTCTAAAGAACGATGGAAAAGACAGAACCGATTTGCTGGCATTTTACGCTTGCGTATGATGGCAGTGCTTATGCCGGCTGGCAAGTACAGCCGAAAATAAAAACAGTGCAAGGCGAGCTGCTGACAAGGTTGCGGCGCATGTTGCGTGCCCCGGAATTGAGAATCTACGGCAGCAGCCGCACGGATGCAGGAGTGCACGCCCTTGATCAGCAAGTCAGCTTTACCGTGGAAATGCCGGATGATATTGACTTGCAGGATTTCCCCGCCAAATTAAACCGCTGGTTGCCGGATGACATTCTAATAACCGGAGCACATATCTGCCCTGACCCCTTCAATGCCCGCTATGATAATTTCGGCAAAGCCTATACCTACTGCATTTCGCCGGGTGTCAAAGTCAATCCCCTTTTTGCACGTTACGTCTGGCGCACGCCGCGTCCGCTCGATGTGCAAGCCATGCGGGAAACTGCCGCACTGCTGACCGGAACGCGGGACTTTGCCTCGTTTGCCGTGAATCCCGGACGCGAACTGGACAGTACGGTGCGCACGCTGTACCGCTTGGAAGTCCTCGAGAAAGACGGCCTGGTCTTCATCAATGCCGTCGGTGAAAGTTTTCTGTATAAGATGGTTCGCAGCCTGACTGGCTATCTGGTGCATGTGGGTCTGGGACATGCCAAAGCCGAGGATGTGCAAGCCGTGCTGGTCGCGAAGGACCGCAGCCGGGCCGCCGACAGCGCACCGGCCCAGGGACTCTTCCTGGCAAAAGTCTTCCTGCAAGCCGATGAATGGCGCGACTATACCCCATTGCTGCCGCCATTCCAATTCCTGGAAAAATAATTCGCTTTACAGACGAAAAGCCCCTCGTCTATTTCACCATTGTCCATCGTGTCCATTATCTTTCCTCCGTTTACTGCATATAGTATAAGCGGTTCTCAAATCAAGCAGGAGGCTCTTAGAGATGAACACACGCATCGAACGCTTGATCAATACAGTTCTGACGAACGATATTTTCCCGAAACCACAGCCGGTCGAATACGACCAATTCGACGAAAAGCTCGCCGAGCCCATGCGGATCGCCAAGCGGCTGACGGAGTACATGGAGGCACAGCCAGCAGGGTGCAGGGTTTAACACCAAGGATAAAATTCATAGTGAACAGCAGAACAATTATCTTCGATATTCAGAAGTTTTCCATCCACGATGGACCAGGGATTCGGACGACGGTTTTCGTCAAAGGATGCCCGCTGCGCTGCATCTGGTGCCACAATCCGGAGTCGTGGCATCCTCTGCCGGAATTGCTGTTCTCTGCCACCAAGTGTATCGGATGCCGTCGTTGCGCGGAGGTCTGCCCAGCAGGAGCGCACACGTTTACTGCTGATGGGCATCACGTGCTCGATCGTGCGATTTGTGTTTCATGTGGTAAATGCGCTGGAGTGTGTCCAGCGGAGGCAATGGAAGTTTGCGGGCAATCCCTCACCGTCGAGGAGGTCATGGTCGAAGTCCGGAAGGACTGCGTTTTCTACGAGAATTCCGGTGGCGGCATGACGCTTTCTGGCGGCGAGCCGATGATGCGAGCTGGGTTCACCTTTGCCTTGCTGAGCACTGCGAAAAAGGAAGGGATTCATACCGCGATCGAAACTTGCGGCTTCGCCCCGCAGGAGGAATTCAAACGGATTCTGCCGGTTACCGATCTCTTTCTCTTTGACGTCAAAACGATGGATGAAGCGAAACACCTCCGCTTTACCGGACAAGACAACCGGCTCATCCTGTCCAACTTGGAATTCCTGAGCGGTGCGGGTGCAGAAATCGTCCTGCGCTGTCCATTGATTCCTGGACTCAACGACACATCGGATGAACTGGCTCGATTGGGTGAACTCGCCGAAAGGCTACCAGGCATTACGACAATCGATGTTGAACCTTATCATCCTCTGGGCGTCTCGAAAGCGGAGCGGTTAGGGCAGCCTCCCGCTTATTCCGCCGAATTCGCGCCGAAAGAGTTTACCGAAAACTGTATCGCCCAATTGCGTCGCCATACCACCAAATCGGTGAAAAAAAACTAAACAATTAGTTTGCAGACATCACAGAAATATTGTAATGCCTCAGCCTTCTGCAGTACATGGTTCAAGGAAATGGGGTGCGTAGTGCGTGGTGCGAAGTGCGTTGGGAACGGGTACGGGGGGGCGCAGGTTTAAAAAGTAGCGCAACCGTCCCGGTTGTGATTATTCTGACTGTCGCGGGGTACGGGGATGGGGATGCCCTTGTCCTGTCCACACTGTCCACCACGTCTGACCCGCACACCGCACCACGCACCACGCACTACAGAAGACTGACCCATTACAAATATTGACTGATAATGCTTTTCGTCAATACAGTGCAACTTGTATTTCTCGATATACGAAATTAAGTTAATCAACATGTTGAACTTATTGGCTTGATTTAAAAAAAGGAAACTTCTCGTGATTATTTTTGATGAAGATACCGACGCACGTGTGTTCGACGTGGAAGCAGGCACGATGACTGCGGAACACCTGCAAAAGTCTCTGGATACGCTTCGCGGCACCCGGACGAAAGTGCTGATTGTCGGGGTGACCAATGCAAAGGCCAACTTTCCCAGCCGAGTGGTTGAATCCTATCTGGATGGTTTTGATGCACGGCTTGGTATTCATCAAAGTGCTTTGCGATGTGATACCAAGCCGTGGCCCTATCGGCGTTGCGCCAACTTTCAAGTCTTGTTCAGCCAAGGCATTGATTCCAACGCTTATTTCCTCGATAATGCCCGCACCATGGGCGTGTCGCCTTGGATCGGAGTGCGGATGAATGATATTCATAACGGGCATGATCCGGACAGCTATCTGCACTCGGACTTCTGGCGCCAACATCCGGAATTGTGGTGCGCGAGTCTCGATTATCCTTGCGAAAACACGCTGGACTATTCACATGAAGTCGTGCGTGAACGCATGCTTGCCTTCCTCGTTGAAGTTCTTGAACGATATCATGCAGACGGGCTTTTCCTTGACTGGATGCGATGGCCTTCTCATGTCCCGTTCGGCAAAGGAGAGGAAAGAGCACCACTGCTGACTAAATTTATGCGCCAAGTGCGAAATGCGGTTGATGCGGAAGCAAAGCGCCGCGGACACCCGATCAAACTGATCAGCCGAGTGCCGCTCACTCCGGAAAATGCGCTGAAGCGTGGGCTGGATGCAGTACTTTGGGCGCGGGAAGGACTTCTCGATATGCTGATTATCGGCAACTTCGGTTCTGGCATGGAGTTTGATGCTCCCGTTGAACTATGGCACCAAAAAATTGGCAATGCCGCATTTCCGATTGCCGTCTCGATTGAAAACAGCTATTCCACCGGTATGCACCTGACTCCTTCACAAAAAACGACGCCGGAGGATGCCCGGGGAGTGGCCGCCGCCGCCCATCACCGTGGCGCTTGCGGTGTGCATTTGTTTAATTTCATGCGCTACCTCCGCCGTCCGGAATTAAAGGATGCCGCTGAACTCTTCCTAAATGATCCGGCCTCGAAGGAAGACCTTCTTGGAAAAACCCGTCGTTTCCGTTTAAGCTGGGATGACTCGAATGTTCGCCTCAGTGACTTGGATCAATGTTTCCGCATACCGGGCTACTTTGAAAAGTGGAACGCCGCTCGAATCGAGGCGGGACTCCCCTACCCTTCAGTTCTGCCATATCATTGCAAAAGCGGCGAATATGCGCTTTTCCGCTTATATACGGCTTGGGTTCCGGAAGCTGGAGCCTGTTCATATGTGCAGTTGCAGACCGGTGAGGAAGTGCAGAACCTGAAAATCTGGGTCAATGGCGCCGAACTGGAAACGGAAAAAAGTGAAGCGGGGTTATTTTACTGTAAAATCCCCGCTGGAATTCTTGTTGATGGCTGGACGGAAGTTCAGGTATCCCCGCAGTCTGATGCCGTCTTCACGGATGTCAGTGTCTGGATTTGCCATGAGCAACCGGAATTTTTGCAGAAATCGGTTCAGACCTGAAAGGAGATTTTAACCGCAATGGATGAAATTACTTATGAGACTTTCTATGCCGGTGCAAAGCCGAGCGATGCGGCGATGGCGCTTGACCGTCTGCTTGCCAATGAGAATCCGGACATGACCTATTCGCAGATGATGCGATACCGCCTGGCAGGAAAAGCAAGCAACGAATGCACGGATATTTATTTTCTCGCCAGCCATCTGGACACCCAGGTGGCCAGACTCTGGCATGGATGGGGAAAACATCCAAATGCCATCGGAAATTTTGGCAATTTTCGAACGGCGGAGGCCTGGCAGCGTCGCGGCATCGGGCGCCATCTGCTGAACCTGTGGTATGAAAATCTGCAACAACACCAAGCGGACGGACCCCTGGCTTTGTTCTGTACTTCGTCAAAACCACATCTGGTAAAACTTTACGGGGAATATGGCTTCCGACCGGCTCTTGCTGGTTCGGAAGGCGGCCCCCTGTACTGCCCACTGCAAAACAGCCCTGCCACTTTTCAGGAGTTCTGTCAGCAATATTATGCGCCGGATGACCGACTGGTTATACGCCCGGCCAGCATTGGCTGGCGACATGAAATCGACTGCCTGCTGAATTTTGCTCTGCTCGATGCAGGAGAAAGCTTCGCTTTCCCTGAAATGCCGAAGCTGGAAGCCGCACTGCTCAATCCAAGCGCTGGACTGGCAGAACTGATTTTCACTTCTAAAAATCATTGCATTGGCTGGGCATTCACACCATCAGGAGGTGAACGGATGCTGCAATTGCACCCCTCATTCCGGCAGCAGAAAATCGAAGAGAACTGATGGTGTCCGCTAGCCAAAACCCATTTTTTAACAACGAACCACACGAACAGACACGAAAATTTTCGTGTGGTTCGTAGTTAAAAAAATCCTTTATAGATGGGGGCTATCTACGACCTGCTGGGCGATTTTGCGCAGGAATGCGGCGTCGGAATTGGACAGTTCCTCGGGGACAAAGGTAATTTCCGAAGTGTTTTTCTGATAGAGGAAAGCGGTCCAGACACAGGCCTGCAAATATTGCCCGCGGCAATTGAGATGAATCAGATCACGGACAATTTCCAGCTCGCCCGTCTCTGCATTTTTCCGCCAGAAGCATTGTCCGACGACATCGCCTCCCTGGGGCGGCAAATCCGGCCAGCGCAGGGTATTCAGCAGTGACGGACTGTAATTGGAAAAGCGGCTTTCTTCATTTTCACGGGAAAGCTGCACCGCATGGCCCGTGGGAATCATACGGCACTGGTGATGCGCTGCCATTTCCCGGTAGTTTTTCGTCAGGCGCTGATACATGTCTGTCTGGTTGATGTTCCATTCGCTGCCGGGTTGCAGTTGTGGATGATCCGCACGATAAGCCCAAGTCTGCTGGATGATGACTTCGGCGCCAGGTGCATGACGGCGGACGTATTCGATCAGATTGCCTGCATAGGGTTCGAAGCATTCCGACCGCCAACTTTCATGGCTGGCCTGCTGGACGGTCACTACATCCCAGCTTTCACCGTTCAGGATATCACGCAGCTTACGGCCACCTCCGCCATAGATGATGCAGCTCGGATCATTTTCCTCGGCAGTGACATAGCTCCAGTGTCGTCGTAATTCACACCCCCCGAAGCTGGCGCGGCCAAGTTGCAACTGGCCATTGATCGAATGCACAGTCTGCGGGAAATACGCAGTCAAACTATCGGTGAAGCTGTTTCCAATCGTAAGAATTTTCATGTTTGGTTCCCTTATTTTGTCTCTTTATTGTAACGTTGCAAGCGTATTCCGATCCGCCCGGCGGCATCTTCAAACAGATTTTGCAGACCGGCTTTGGCGGAGGCTGTCAGCAGGTCTGTCAGATCAACCGAGGGATTATCCAGCGTTCCGGTAAGTGTCAAGCTGCCAGGTAGTATCAGGTAGTCGTCCTTCCGGCGGCAGATCGTTGCAAAGGGACGAAAATAGCGTTTTGTCTTCAGCAATGCTTCCACTTCTTGTGAAAAGCCCAAATCGAGTGCGAGTTGCAGGGTGCCATCAAAAGCGACTGTCCCATTGGCTTCGATCACCGGATGTTTCCCCCGAAACGGGGTTGTCGTCATCACCTGGCAGGTCTGATTGGCAATCTTCAGGATGGCGGAGCCTCTTTCAAAGCGGAGATATTTCGGCAGGTCAAGTGCCGTCTGGCGGCTGAAAATTTCGATAAAAGGACTGTTTTTCAGATGCAATTGTTCAATATCGAGAGCGACACTGCCCTCGAGATTCTGCAACAGGCTTTCTGTATCTATGCCTCGGCTTTGCAGATCAAGCTGCAAGTATTTCAAGCGTCCGCTTGCCCAGATATAAACTGTCGGGGAAAGCAAGGCCAGGAACGGATCGCTGTCGATGCAGGTGGACGTCAGTTCAAGGCTTGCCTCCTGTTGGCCGGAGTCCTTCTTCCAAGAGCCGCTCTTGACAAGCACATTTATCACTTCACGGTCGGACACACGCACCTGTATATGATTCAGGGGAGCATCTTCGACCGCGCCGGGGATGATCTGCCAAGAATCAGCAGCATTCTGCCGCAATGCATAATCTGCTGTACCGGAAATGTTTCTGATCGTTTGCCCCCTTCGAGTCAAGCTTGTGTCAGAAAGCGCGATTTGCCCTTGTAAAAGGTCGAAGAGGCACTCTTTGGAAACTTGGAAAAATGTTTTGACTTGCAGTGTTCCGCCTGTCAGGATGCCATCCTTTTGCAAATGGATTTCGCCGACTGCCGCCTCGAAGAATCCGCTGGCTTTGCTTCCCATGGCGACATCCCGCAACTGCATAGTCATTTCTGACAGTTGCACTTTTCCCGTATGTTGCGTTTGAGATATCTCGAGGGCGGCATTATGCACTTGGAATGTCTCCGCATTCCACCGTCCAAAAAGGCAGCTCGATAGACTGCCATCCCATTGCAAACGTTCAGCGGAAAAGGAGAATTTGCCGTTTTTCCGCAACTGGAATTCGGACAAGGCCAGTGTCCCCGGCAGGCGAAAATGGCATGTGGCATATTGATATTCAATACCATGCTTGCGGCACCAGGAACGTAATACTTTTGGTGCCAACAGATAAAACAAGACGCTTGACACGACTATTGCCAACACAAAAATCAGCAATAAAAATATCGTAATTTTCTTTTTAACAGATGGCATCATAGGTGAGGTGCGGGGTGCGGGGTGCGGGGTGCGGGGTGCGGGGGACAGGGTGCAGGGGACAGGGTGCAGGGTGCAGGGGACAGGACACCCACGACAGTTCGGGCATGGATCGGCAAATGGGAATCACAACCGGGACGGTTGCGCCACTTTTTAAACCGCACACCATTCCATCCGCCAAAGCAGCAACCCCTATAAAAAATTTTCGTGGCTTTTCGTGTGGTTCGTGGTTAAAAAACGCCCCCTGCACCCTAATTTATTGCAGTCGGTTTTGACGTCTAGGATCAAAGGCATTGCGGAGGCCTTCTCCGATGAAGACTCCCAGCAGCATAATGACAAACAGGGTCAAGGATGGATAAAGGGTCAACCACCAGGCCCAGCGCTGATTCTGCGCTTGCTGCAGCAATTGTCCCAGGCTGGGAGTAGGCGGTGGCAGGCCAAATCCCAGGTAATCCAGGGCTGCCAAGGAGCCGATCGCTCCAACTAAGCTGAAGGGAAAAAATGTAATCAAAGGAACAAGGCTATTGGGTAGAATGTGCCGCAAGGCAATTTTCCAGCCCGGCAACCCCAGGCAACGGGCCGCCTCGACAAAAGGCTGGCGGCGCAGGCGTAACATCTCCGCCCGCATATAATAGGAAATTCCGATCCAGTTAAAGATAGCATAGCAAAAAATCAGCAATTTGAAACTGGGACCATAGATGGACCCCATCAGGATCATGATGTAAAGAAAGGGTAGTGCGCTCCAAATTTCGATTAGTCGCTGGGTAGTGATATCGACCCAGCCCCCTAAGTATCCCTGCAACATGCCGATTACGCTGCCGGCCGCCATGGCGCAGAAGACTAAGATCAGGCCAAAACTCAGCGAGGTGCGCAATCCATAGAGAATCCGAGCAAAGACATCCCGCCCAGCATCATCCAGCCCTAACCAGTGTCCTGGTGTTGGGCGGAAAGGAAAGCGCACCTGCTCAAGTTCACTGCTTAACTTCATCGGACGCCCATCGAGGAAAACTTCCTGTTCCGGCGGGTTTTCATGGCGCGCACAGGCATGTACCTGAGCCAGAATCTGCTGACGCAGCTCTCGGGGCAACGCCGCAAATTCTTTGCGCCTTTGGCGGGGTATGTCTTCTCCCTTGGCAAAAGTCCAACGCAGCAATTGGTTGGCTCCGGATTCAGGTTCCCGCAAAGTGATCCGAACACTGCGCCTGGCGCCTTTCTGGGATGGAAGCAAAACGAAGCGCAGGGACGGCAAGCCCTGTTTCCCGGCACAGACAACTTCCAGTTGCGGTTGCGCTTCCTTTCCGTCTAAACGCGCCTCGAGCGCTTTTTGCAATTGCACCGGAATTTCCCATAGCTCATGCAATTTTTTCCCTCGCCAGTCTGGTTCTTTACCGTCACCAAACGTTTTCAGACCAACCGCCCGGATCACTTGAAAGTCCTGATTGATGCTGATGCCGGCTACTTTGGGAATGGCCGTCAGACGGCAGAAAACGCGAAGATGTTGTTCGAGTTCCGCGACGGGCACGCTTCGGTACGGATCATTAACTATCGGCGCCCAAAGAATCCATGCGGACTGCTGGAAGTCTGGCTGTTGCGACAATTGCCGGTAATCCGGTCGGGTGGCCCGACCATTTCCGGTGAAGGTGTCTTCAGGATAAAATTTGCAGAAGGGGAAAAAAACACGTCCCTGCCAGACCAGCAGCAGGGGATTGTTGTTGCAAAGCAATTCTGCAACCAGGCTAAGTCCGTAGATCAACAGTAACAGCCAGAAGGAAAACCAGGCCCGGCGCATCCTGCGGAAGCGCTGCCACCGTTTCCGGGTAATGGGATTGATGCGCAATAACACCGGCATCTCCAACGAATCAAGCGGGTGTATGACCGGATTTCCAGAACAGGGTGGCAAGCATGACAACGCCTAACACAATAAACAAAACAGCGGAGCTAAAGAGCAGATACTTCTGCGGAATATACTTGGCCAGTAATCCCCCAGCAAAGACAGCTATGGCGGAAGTGCACATCAGAGCCAGGCTGGAACCTACAAACACAGAAATGCAGGTGCCTTTGCGTCCGCAACTAAGAGCCAGGGCAGTCAGCTGGGTCTTATCGCCCAACTCAGCCAGAAACACAACGCCAAACGAAACCAGCAAGGTCTTCCAGTCCATCATCAAACATCCTTTTTATCAATTAATATTTTACCGAAAAATTCCAGAAGCGGTTGACTCCTTCGCAAGCAGTCAGGCCGACAAAGAAATTCCGCGGCAGTTGCAGTTCGGCATAGCTGAAGGTATTGTCATTGGCACTGATCACCATCTGCGGGACTCGCCCTGAAAAATTGATGCTGACAGTCAGAGTCACCTTTTCTTTTTTGGGAAAAGCTGCTTTCAGGGAGGCGGCCAGATACCAGGACGGCTTGCCATCGGCGTATTGGTGATGCCAAACATTGATGCCCTTGTCATACAACACAATCTCCCAATGCTGGCGATACTCCGGATAAGCATCCGCACTCTGGCCGTATTCCGGGGCAATCACCAACAATGGCGCCATCTGATAGTCAAAGGACATTTCCGCAGAAATAACAACTTTCTTATTGGCGGATATCTTTTCCTTCCAGAGCATGGAAGTATACGTCTCGCCGGCGCGTTTGCTTAGCATCTCCGCTTCTGTAGCATCCGCAGGCACCTTGTTCCAGATATGATCGGCTTCCTGTTCCCAGACGCCACGGTAATCCCATCGCGGACTCTTCACCATCACCCAGTCCTCCTTGCGCCAGTCGCCAGGTGAAAACATACAGGAAAACTCCGCCGCAACAAGAGTAAAGGCAAATAAGATAAAAATCAGCAGTATAAAACGTTTTTTCATCAATTTATCGCACTCCTTATCCAGACTATGGTAAAGAATAAAATATATCGTCAAAAGACCTTTTCAGCAAGTGTACAAAATAACCACTAAACTTTCGTGCCATTATTTTTTATTTTTTAACCACGAACCACACGAAAAGGCTTGGCGTGGGCTGCCGCCCACAACCCATTTTTTGTCCACGGAAAGCACGGAAAACTCGGAAAATTTTGTAGGGTCGCTGCTTTGACGGATGAGCCTGCTCTGCCAAAATTCTTGCGTGACAAGGTCGGCTTTACTTTTTCA
>JAPXLT010000122.1:0-12554 GCA_033809415.1 Lentisphaeria bacterium | reverse complement strand
GCCTTCGGACTAAAAGGTGCCACTGTATTTTCACAAGTCAAATTTCAACAATATAAATTTTTGCCATACTTAAATTATTGCTCAATAATCAGATGAAGAAAAAACAACGCTCGCTTTTTTGAACCTCAGGTTCAGTTCTCTGAAGTTACTGACCTTGAATCTCTTTCTCATTTTTGAGAATTTTTTTGAACTTTTTGACTTTTCGGTGGTGGGAGAGGGAAGCCGGCTTCATGCCGGCGAGCCGTCGGCGCTCCATATCGCCTCCGACGCAATTGCGTAAAGCCGATCTTGGCACATAAGAATTCGGCCAAAGCAATCTCTTCCGGCAAAGCAGCAACCCTGCAAGTTTTCCGTGCTTTCCGTGGACAAAAAAAAGATTCTGATTGCTGATCAACGGGAAAAATCAAGTGTTTTTTTAGGTTTATGGTTTGAGGAAAAGTTCCACTTCCATCCGTATGGTTCCGGACGCCCCTTCCCTGGCAAAATTAAGTCGGGTGTAATTCTCTTTGCGGCGTACCAGCAGCTTTTCCTCTGAAAAGCGGACATCTTCCGGATAATGAATCAGGGCGTAACTGCTTTCTCCATCGAGGCGAATTGTATTGCCATCCGCTTGTTTCCAGGGCAACTGGGTGATCCAGAGGAAGCGGACGCCCCGGTGCGCTGGCGAAGTCTGATAGCTGTCGGTAATAATAAACTTTTGCGGGACTGGGGACTCGATAACGCGCTTCCATTCCACAAAATCCCCATTTGATGCCGGCGCCGGATGAAACTCAGCACGGAAAGAGGTGGCATCGCCGCTTCCAATGGGTCTGATATCGACAGGGCTTACCGTCTCCTTCTCATTTTCACGGGGCTGCATTGGCACCAGCATGTTGTGATAATCGGCTCGAACAACATCCTTAGCAACAATGTCCGCATAATTCTGCCCACCGGGGTCTGCTGCATAGGTATCTCCATCAAATTCCAGAACAAAGCTGCCTCTGTCATTATGCCGGTGGCAGTGGCTGTTGGCTTTCGTGCCCAACATCAGAATCTTCACGGCGGAATTGTTGATAAACCTCGTTGATGACATGGCACCCATCACCGGAAGCTCGGAAAACGGTTTCAACGGCGGATCATTCTCCGGAATCTGACTGCGCAAAATCCAGAACCCCGGATCAGCTATCAGGCGATCCGCAAACTTTTCCCTTAACAGCGTATGATACATCGTGGTCCACTGGCTATTCGGCGCAACGGCCGCAAGAAACTGTATCGTATTAATGCCGCCAAAGCGCCCCTCCCCCTGTCCGCTGGAAAATGGAATCAATCCGCCGCGACGATCTGTAGAAACCAAGGTGTCAGCAAAAGCGCCGAGCAATTTCATCTTTTCCGGAATAATCTCCCGTAAATTCTTATTTCTGACATTGGCATACATCTGCAATACCGGTTGTATACTGCTTATCGTATAGAAAAAATAGCCTGGTCCTTCCAGAAAGCTGCCATCCGGATGAATCAGCAAATCGATGGAATCATACAGCTCCTGCAAAGCCAGTTCCGTATAGGGCTTGACCCGTTCGCCGTTCCAGTAATGCGCATGCTCGAGCGTCAGATAGGCTGCTATCCTACCCCGGGTGAAAACGGCAAGCTGATTGTTGCCAAAAAGATATCTGTGCTTCCAGATATTGAAATTAGTCTGACCAAGACCATCCACAGAAAGACGCCGTAAAAGCAGATTTTTCCCGGCGGGGCTGAGAAGATCGTCAGCATAATCCAATACAACCGCAACTGCCTCCGCAGCCACTGCATTGGAAAAGACCCTCTGTTCCCAGCCGCTATCCGGGAAGTCGGACAAAAAACTCGTATCCCAATTTGGCGTCAAAGCAAAAATCAGCGCATTTTTCACTGCCATGCGCATCAGGGCGGCATTTTTGCTGATCAGCGCTTTCTGCACCAACCCCAGGGTGGATTTGTAGGAACGGCCATCATCTCTCACGCGGCCAAAAAGCTGTTGATTGGCGAACGGCAGCGTCTCTCCCAGCAATGCCGCCGGATCATAATTCCGGATGTCTTCGTCGATCAACTCCCGTCCTCCTGCGGCTTTTTTAAGCTGCTGGTATTCCTCCTGAATGAGCGCCAATTGTTCATCCTTGCCAAGAAGCCCCGTTCTGCTTTTAAATGCCGGAGATGGATTGCCTGGTGCCAGAAACAAATCCAAGGGTTGTGCTGCCAACTGGCGGATTTGTTCGAGAACCATCGGCAGACGCTGTGAATTTTGCAGTCCAATCCACAAAATCCCGCCATTGGTGCCCTGGCCGGTGCCGGTACGCAGGATTTCAAGCAGCATTCGGTCGATTTGCTGCGCACCGTCCAGCGGCATCAGGTATTCATCCCGAACTGGACTTTCCCCAAGCCAAGTTTTCTCCAGCATCCCTTTATCCGTGTTCAGGGTCATTTTCAAAGTCTCACCCTGTGGAATCCGCATAAAAACCAGCAGCGTATCATAGTTGGCACAGGAAAAAGTACGGATGCTTTCCATGGCAAAAACAACATCGCCCTGCTGATGATTGGAAGACCAGTTGATACTTGCCGAACCGAAGACATTTTCAATTTTTCCGGTGCGGATATCCCAGTTGTCCTTTTCACGAAGTGTTCCATCCCAGAAAGGCGCGATCACCGCCTCCGCCGGATTAATAGGAGTCACCCTTATCGGCAAAGCCGCAGAAAGACAACCAGCAAAAAATAAACTCAAAACGAAAATTCCAAGCCTTTGCCTTCTCATCGCCATGCCTACTCCAATCTGTATGAAACCCAAACCATACAACAAGATCATTGCTTTACCATAACGGGTCAGTCTTCTGTAGTGCGGTGTGCGTAGTGCGGGTCAGACGTGGTGGACAGGACAAGCCCCCCCCGCACCACAACCGGGACGGTTGCGCTACTTTTTAACCCTGCGACCCCTGCACCCGTTCCCAACGCACTTCGCACCACGCACTACGCACCCCATTTCCCTTGAATCCTGTACTACAGAAGACTGAGGCATTACCCTTTACCATCTTCAAAGCATGGTTCGTGGTTAACAATCAAGTATTTTTATAATTGCAGCACGCGCATCGCGTTTTCCCGGGCAATCTTTTGGAAGACGGTGTCGGAAATCTCGGCGTTATTGCGCAGTTCGAGCAGATAGTCCACCAGCGGCGTAGGTGTGTCCGGAGCGCAGATATCGGTGCCGAAAAAGAGTCTGTCCTGGAATTCATTGAGGAACTTGATGCTATAGGCTCTGTCCCTAGTCAAGGCGTTGCAGCCGCTGCCGGCAGAAAGGTCGCCATAGAGATTGCCATACTTGCGCATCAACTGCGGCACCCTGCCCTCCTCCTCGATGGCATATTTAGGATAGCCCCAACGATCCGAAAAATGCTTCAGTGGTGCCATTTCGGTCCAAAATGCCTGGGAGTGTCCGAAAAACTTCAGGTTTGGAAAGCGCTGCAAGCAAGTTTCCAGCTGAATCAGCCCTGCATGATCGAAAAGGCCGTAACTTTCCCCGATACTTGGGGCAATATGAAAAGTCAGCGGAAGCCCGGCGGACTCGGCACCCTTGAACATATTCTGCACCAGCGGGTCGAGGAAATGCAAGTTGGCGCAAACCTCGCCAATTCCTTTGCAGCCCCGATCCTTATAGAAACTGAAGATATCATGGAACGGCGCACCGATGCTATTAGTCAAGGCGCGCGGGTCTACATTGCAAAAGGGTATGAACAAGGGATGTTTTTGTGCCACTGCCAGCACTTCCTCATTGGATTGCGGCGCATACGAACATTCCGGATTTACGCCAGGTAAAACTACGGCTCGTTCTACTTTGATAGCGGCATAACGCTCCAAAAGCTGCTCCGGCGTCGCATAAGCCGGTTTACCCCAACGCGGGAAGCCCGGCGTACTACGAAAATGCACATGAATGTCAATAAACATAAGCGTTTCCTTTTTCGGTTAACCTAAAAAAAAGCATCCAAAACCGACCTTTTACCCTAATTCCTTTGTTTTCAAGGCTTTATGAATCTCATTCCGTTCACCATGTTGGTGAACAAGGGCGTCTTCAGTACTACTTCCCCTCAAAATCTTCATTTTTCTCACGGAGGCACGGAGGCACGGAGACACGGAGTGGCGGCATCTCCAGAGCAGGCTCATCCGTCAAAGCAGCAACCCCCATAAAAAATTTTCGTACTACTATCGCCCAGAATCTTGTTTTTTGTGAAAGATTTTCAAAAAAAACAGATTCGCAAGTTGCTGGCCTTGAATCTCTTTCTCATTTCTGAGAAACTTTTTGAATTTTGACCTGATCGATCATTCGCCCATGGGGGTTGCAGACGTCAGTCCGCCTCGAGCCTTTTCATGCGGCTTGCGGTCAAGCTTCTCCAGTCTCGGAGAGACGGCACCATGAGTAACCCCAGGTGAAGCTGTGCGGAGCACTGCGGAACCTAGGGTCGGAACCCACCCAAAACCATTACGCCGCATCGAGGCGGCGCTGTCGCAACTTGGATGTGCGGCGGCAAATGAAGACGCGCAAGCCAACGTTTTCCCATTGCTTCCAGTACGCATTGTTGGCGCCGGTTCATGTGCCGCCTCTCCGAGGCTTTGGTGGTGGCGGGATGCCCCATGCCCCAGGTTCCGCTTCGCTTCACCTGGGGTTACTCATGGTGCCACGCCTCCGGCGTTGGATGCCTCCTACGCAATTGCGTAAAGCCGACCTTGACACGCAAGAATTTTGGCAGAGCAGGCTCATCCGTCGAAGCAACAACCCTACAAAATTTTCCGAGTTTTCCGTGCTTTCCGTGGACAAAAATAGGTTGTGGGCGGCAACCCACGCCAAGCCTTTTCGTGTGGTTCGTGGTTAAAAAAGCTTTAAGTGAAGAGCATGTAGCTTATGGGATGCGCGTAAAGAAGAATGATTCAGTGCCTTGGCTGGGTTTGTCGGCTCCCGGGAATTCCAGCTTCCAATGCAGTTGATATTCACCGGTTTCCGGCAGTTTCTGCAGCGGCAGAGTATGGACTGATGCGCCGGTTTTTTGCAGGCGGACGTGTTTTTCGAGGATCGGCAGCGTCCAGCCTTTTCGGTACAGTTGCAGCTCGAGGGCAGCCGGGGTCGAATTCGGGCTGATTTGAAGTTGACAGGGTATGGCCAATGTTCGGTCGGCACTTGAAAAGAAGCTCCAAGGCAAGGAGATCTTGAGCGGGGGCGGCGGCCAGAAAAGTTGAGTAAGGATTCCCTGTGAACGCCCATCCATATCACAGATTTCAAGAATGCACTCCTGAAGGGTTTCCGGATGACTGATATTCAAGTCCATTTTCACCGTAAGCTGGCCGTTTTCGGGCGTCAGCAAAGAACCAATCGGGTGGCGTTCCGGCAGCAGGCCGGGCTGCCAGATGCGCAAGGAATGACGCAACTGAAATTGCCCATCAGCAACTTTACAGGGAATTGACAATGAAATGTGGTTGCTTCCCACGCAAAATTCCGGCATTCGGATTTGCGACAGGTCCAAGCAATAGGGATTTCTGTCCAGTTGCAGTCCTTGCAGCTCACCGTATCGCGGCAAATCATGGAACCCTTTTTCAACCGGTGCCCAGCTGCTGTATCCCAGCCGGGATTCCGTGCGTCCGAGATTCATCCGCCAGGTTCCTGCTCCGCCAATGCTGGGATCAAGTATGGCAAAGGGAATACGCAATTCCGCAGACCAATGATCACGGTCACGGTGAACCATCGCCTCCCATGCCCCATCCCAGAGTAGCCCGTCCCGCATCTGCGCACCTGTAAGCCCTTCCGTATCCGGACGCCTGCCGTCATACATCATACCGGCGGCATTGACCGCAAATTGATAGTAAAAACCATTGTCGGTGCGCAAAAGAAATTCGACGGAATCATCCGAGCAGACCTGAGAGGCATCGCGCTGCTCAGCACGGGCGCTTAGTTTGTCCATTTCTTGTTCGGCACAACGAATTCCGACCAGCAGGAATTCATTTGTAAAGGCAATTTTGAAGGAGGTGTCCTGCAATGGCGAGGTGCGACGCCCCAGGATGTGAAGCAGGCGTTGCTCCGGAATCCGCTCCCAAAACGCTTCCTGCATCCGGCCATCGAGAATAACCTTTTCACTGATTTGAACCGCTTTCGCAATGGGCAGGCTCCCCTGAGCCGCGCCAATAGCCGGGATACATGACAGCAGAAGCGGCAGCAGCCTCCACCGGATTTTACTTTTGAGCATGATCGATCTCCTTCAGTAAATTCACCGTCAAACTGGCTATGCTCCAACGGCAGCGTTCGAGATTGTCCGTATCGCGGAACTCCCCGCCAAGGGCAGCCCCGGCGGCACGCGGATCAATGTTAAAGCCGATCACTTCACGTGCATCCACCGGAACCCGGGATCGCGTGAAGGAAATCAACTCCTCGGCATTGTCAACGCATTTGCGCAGTACCGGGGAATCTTTTTCCGCAAGCAGGCTCTTTGCCCTGCTCAAGGTTTTTTCCAGTGTCACTATGTATCGATGATCATAGATGGCCTCCCGGACGGTTTGCGCAGCCAGTGCAGGAATGACACCTTTAGGGCTGTTGTAGCTGATAGAATATTTACTGGCGCCGTGGCAGGTGCCGTCGTCCCACTGTTCGCCATAAGATGAGCGGTAATGCCATTGGAAACGCCCGCCGGCTTTCACCCGCCAGGGATAAAGGCCGAGGGTCAGGCGCTGATCCCCGCAATTGTACAGCCAGAGTTTTGACTGATGCTTTTTCAGCAGTTCCAACGTTTCATCGGTGATCGGGAAGGCAATATTCGGCATGGAGATGTCCAAATATGGCACCATGATATGTTCCCAGGGTCCGTTCATCGAGGCAATGTTCACCGCACCCGGCACTTGCCGCACGAGCTTTGCCAGTTCAACGCCCTGGCGTGCGCCGACTTCACGGTAGTTGCTGCGTTCATCGGATACATACCACAGGATCTCAGGCCACTGACGGGCCTTCTGCAGTTCCATGCCATGGCGTATCAACCCCAGATATGCCCGATTCCATTCCGGCGAGAATTGCTCCTGCAATGCCGCGTTTTTGCGATCCAGCCAGGAAATCCGGTTTGCGCTGCCGAAGCTGGAACCGATGGCGTTGAATCCGTAAAACGGCATTTTTCCCATGCCTTCGGACGCATAGATATCCATCCACCAGGAGAAGCGGTCGTTTTCCTTGAAACGTGCTTCGCCATCGACCAGTTCCATGTCGCCGCGTATGTCATCTCCGAATGCCACGCTGTTCAGCCCCAGTTCTTTCATGAAACGCAATTCCCGCCGCTCGTTTTCTTCGATGATTTTCATGATTTCGGGATCGCCGCGCAGAGTGGTGCCCATGACATTGGCGCCCCAAAAGGTGGCATACCATGGTTCGGATGGAAAGTAATAATACCCTTGCAGAATAGGCAGGGGTTCGAGCTGATACGGCAGAACCTGCAATTGAAGAGGAATTTTTTGCAGCACCTTTTCCCGGTCTACGGAGAAAAGGCTGATTTCTCCCTTATAAGTACCGGCGGCGGTGCTTTCCGGAACCCGGATCAAAAAATACCAGGTCCAGCAGGTCTCAGCGTGCACCGGCACCTGATCACGGCAATCCAGCAGGAAGGGAGTAATCCGAAAGGCGCCCTCGCCAGTTCGCCGGAAAATATACCGCACTATGCGCACGTCCACCTGGTCGGCTTTGATTGTCTTTCCGGCGGCAGTCAGATCGCTGATCCTTGCCTGCACGACTCCCAAATCCCGCAACGGATATAGGGAGAAGTGCACGGATGCGGTCTGCTCCGGAGTGGCAAAAGTGATCAGCTCATCGAGCCGTTCTTTCTCCTGGGGACGGCTCGAGGGGAAGACCGGGTCACTGTCAGGTCTCCGGAAGAGGATGAAGCCTCTGCGTTTCTCTCGGGAACCTGGCTTGCAGGCTATTTCCTGCGGACCGGGTTCGAGGCGGATTCGGGCATCTCTTTTTCTGCGCTTTTGCAGCCATGACAACTCCCCAGCCAGTTCGCTCTGCTTCTCGATCGGATAGATGATCAATGCGCATAGCGGGAAGTTTTCCCATTCCAGTTGCAGGAACTCCTGGTCTACGTTGACAGTGAACTGTTTCTCCTGGAATCTTGGCGCGGTAAACGTGTCATGATAATCCATTCCTGGCAACCAGAAGTGACGGTAGTTATGCAGATCGTGCGTTTGGAAGAACTCGGCCGGCTTCGTATCGTCCCGGAAGACTTCTTTCCGGTTGATGCGCAAAGACTGGTTGAAGAAAAAATAAGGAATTGCACCGGCAGCTTGGGAGTCGCCGCTCAACGTCCAAACGATATACGTGCCCTTTGGCAGGCGAACCTGGAAACTGGCTCGAGCCGCAGCCAGATAATCCTGGGACAGTGCGTCGGGCCGGTTCTTGTCTCTGGCCGCAGGTCTGTGCAGCTTGGTGAAGCCCCAGCCCCTTTCCGCCGAGTACTGGGTTTCTGGGGTCAAAGGCAAAAAACCTTGCATCACCGGAGAGTTCGCCGGACCCAGGTCAAAACGGAAAATGCCAGGATGCTCCGGCATCAGGCTGTATGTCTTTCCCGCCTCGGAATGCACCTCGAGCAATTCCGGCGGATTGGCGGGAACGATCTTGACTTCATCCAGAATGACCGAACCAGGCACGCTGCTGGCGCTGTTGAATTCAAAGTTGGTTGCAACGGCCTCCGGCGGCAGGGTAATAGTCATGTGCTTTTCCTGCCAGCCCTCGCTATTTTCCACATGCGAACTGAGCACGCCTTTTCGAGGCAGGGTTTTGCCATCGCGGTCGAGAAAATTGATAAAAGCATATGCGACCACTTTATAATGATGGGCTTTGCCGCCCTCTGTGCGATAACGGAAGGAATACTCGAGTGTGCTGGCTTCGGGTATGCGAATCCATGGAGTGAGATACATGACTCGCTTTTCTGCCGTACTGTTAAAGGCCAGAGCCCTACCGCCTCCGGCACCCTCGACAAGATTGAAATCCTCATTCCGAACAACTGGATGCAGGGCTATGGGGCGACCTGCTTGATCCAGCAGGGAAAAATCCCCGTTCCACACCAGGTTTTCTGTTCCTTGCAACGGGGCTGCCTTTGCCGTCGAGCCGCCAAATTGCAGGCGGATGGCTTTCGTGCTGCCGATTTCAGGCTTCTTGTCAGTACCGGGAGCCTGAACCAGAACCTTGAAGACCTCGTCTTCTTTCTGGATGCTAAGCGGCACCTCTGAATCCCCGACCCGTGCGAACAGGGTCTCCTCCTGAAATGGTTGTGTCATGCCGGCAGCGGTCAGCAAGCTGGCGAAATCAGCGCGAAAGGCAATGACCGAGGGCCATTGTTGCTGTAGAAAAGGAATTTCGGCATGCATCCCCCCTGCCCCACTCTGCGCTTTTACGTTTCCGGGCAGCCACAGGAAGAAAAGGGAGAGGACCATTCCCAGATACAATCTGACTGAAAGAAGATTTTTCATCATAGTCTCCGCTTTTTGGGTGAAAAAACCGCATGGTATCACTGCGGCAAGGCAATCAGCGATAATGTTTAGAGCCGACATATAAATACCCATATTTCATCCGTAATTCAGGAATCGTTCTGGAAGCGGTATGCCCGTCCAGATGAACCTGGATCGATTTTCTGCGGTGCCTGAAATCCAAGCCGTTATCCACATATTCGACAGTACTCGGCTTAAAGGGGAAGGCGTTTACGCTCATACCCACCATCGCGAAGCCGTCATAGTTATTCATGCGCCCGTCACCTGCGTAGATGTACCAGGAATGATCTGAAAACTGGGTCATCCTGGCCATCGGAGCAATACCTCCGGCAGCTGCCATATAGACGACTTGCCCGCAACTTGTATAGAAATTGAGTCCATAACTGCCCAGAGGATTGCCCCCCCTGCCTGCCGTACTTGGAAGTCAACCAGTTCTGGGTGCGCATTATATCCGCCGGGCAGGCCCAGATCTGACGGGCATGCCAGGAATATTTCCAACGGTATTTGTCTGGATCGATCCCTGTATAAGGAACCAATTGATAATAGAGGTCCGAGTCGTAGAGACCACTAGTAAGAATCTTGGTGTTATTTGGGAACCAATCATCATGATCTATGGTATAAGAGGTCACGGCAGTCATGATCTGACGCTGGTTCCCGGTGCAACGCGAAGCTAACGATGTCTCCCGGGCTGCCGACAAAGCCGGCAGCAGCATCGATGCCAGAATGGCAATGATGGCGATAACCACCAGCAGTTCAATTAAAGTAAAAAACACCCGCATTTTCGAAGTTTGCATCTCCAGTCTCCTTTTCTTAGCCATCATCGCCTATCGCTACAAAAATTGCAACTTTCAGAATAAATTAAATTATAATATCCTACAGCATTTTTTCAAATAAAACCACCGGGAAACCAGCGATGCAGAATCAAATTTTGTAATGGGTTAGTCTTCTGTAGTGCGGTGTGCGGTGTGCGGTGTGCGGTGTGCGGTGTGCGGGTCAGACGTGGTGGACAGTGTGGACAGGACAAGGACATCCCCCCGCACCCCACGACAATCAGGGCATCGCGACCGGGACGGTCGCGCCACTTTTTAGACTGCGTCCAAAAAAAGTCTGATCGATCAATGGAAAAAATCTATTGCTTTTTTTAGGATTAAACGTCAAGTCCATCGCGTCCATGATGTCCATTCGTGTCCCTGTCCATTAAAAGCACTCATTTTGCCGTTTGAATAGGTTGTGTGCGGCAGCCCACGCCAAGCCTATTCGTGTGGTTCGTGGTTAAAAAATGGATTGTGGGGGTCAGTCCATGCCATGATTTTCACCTAGGCACTAAACGCTTGAACACATCTACAAAGAAGTCTTTACTCCACAGGTCAAGTTCGCGCGGTTCGCGTACGAATGGACGTACATCCGCTTTGATTGCCTCAATATCCAGTTGTTCCAGGCGCTTGCACAGCAAGGAATAGACCTTTTGGGCGCTCAATGGCTGTTTGTCCGAATAATCTTCAGATTGCCTGGCTCGGCTTTCAAGATGTGAAAGGCGGTATTCGGGATGTCTTCCTGCATACCATGTTAGGTCATACCAATCGCGCCCTTTGACTCGGGATTTCCAGGAGCGGAAAAGCAGAGCATGCAATTTGCCCGCCAAAAGGTTTGGCAGGGTAAAAGAACGCACTGCAAAAGGAAGGGGCTGGTAAATATATCTTATTTCCGTGTCGAAACCGGACGGTGGTTGGATATCCACTTCAATTTTTATCTTCATCTCACTGTGGGCGTTGATTTGTTGGGCAAGAGCAGGGTCAAGGCCGATGGAAAGCAATTGTACCTGAGTATTGCTTTTCAGGAAGCCTGATCGGATATTGCTGCGAATAGCCTTGACCTTTTCCGAAAACACCGCACGCAATCCAAATGATGCAAATTCGGTTTCGATGCCATTCGCATAACTGCTCAAAGCAAAGCTTTCATCCGGTTCGAGCAATGAAAAATCCAAGTCCTCGGAACTACGATTCAAGCCATACAGAATCCGAAGTGCAGTCCCGCCATAAAATGCGGCACGGTTGAAAAAGTTGCAGCGTGATAATGCAAGCAATGCCACACTCTGCATAATTTCCCGGAGAGCATTCACGCAATCCCGGTCACTTCTGCAAGAATAAGAACTCAACATTCCGATGATCGCTGAATGAGTCATAATGCCTCCAAAAATTGATGGAGTTTTCGAAGACGCCCACGCATGAAAGGTGCAAGAAGCACAAGACGTTGCTTGTCAAATTCCTTTAACTTGTCGGGATCCATGCGTAAATCTTCCAAAAGATACGTTTCCGGATCATTGCCGTCAAAGCGCTTGTCGTAAAATACTTTGTCAAAGACCGCCTTTTCCGGAGTGGCAATCAGAAAGCGATTTTGACCGTCTCCAACGGCAAACACTCCTATGGAATAAGCCTTGGAGCGACAGTAGCGATAGGAGAAGATGCCGAAATCATTAATAAATTTCCTTGAACGCCCCATCGCAATGGAAGTCACTACGGCCGGCATTTCCGGAATCAAACCATGGAAACTCAAGGCGAAGTCTTCTGATACATAACTTGGCCCGTAAATACGATTGGCCAGAACACCGCTTGCAAGCACTCCCCGACGCAAAGAAGCGGCAAAGGTGTAAAGACCACGCCGGATCTGAACGATATCACCGCGACGCAGCAATAAAGAAACTTTTGCCGCCTTGTTGCAGTAGGCCCCTAGGCAGGCATGAAGCTCTAAAACGGTGAAAATATCATTCGGTATCTTTTCTCGCAATTCCACTACTGTCATCGGTAACTTTCCAAAATTGCCGGTTAGCTGCCGCCCTCTATATTACCTTAAAGCAACCTTATGAAAATTCAATTGGAATTGTATGTAAAATACAGGAAAAATGTATTTTGTATACATATATTAACCTAAAAAAAGCAGTCAAAGCCGACTTTTAGTCCTAATTCGACCGCGTCCAAAAAGGGTTCCGCGCCCATTTCATCCGCATATTACGCAGATGGACGCCGATTCCCAGGATTAGGAAATGCTATGAC
>JAPXLT010000121.1:0-12753 GCA_033809415.1 Lentisphaeria bacterium | reverse complement strand
GACAGAAATTCCGTTAGAGCTGGCTCATTCATCAGTGCAGCAACCCTACAAATTTTCCGAGTTTTCCGTGCTTTCCGTGGACAAAAAAAATTCTGATTGGCCGATCAATGGAAAAAGTCAACTGCTTTTTTTACCAAGCTATTTTCCTGAACTTGCAATACCATCCGTATTTTAGAAGTTTCCGGGAAAGCCTGGTAACACTCCATGAAAAACATGAAGATGCGCTAAAGTCATTACTCACCTTGAAATTCCAAGTCATTAAAAGTCAAGTTCTTAACCTAAATGAGTATATACTACTGTTTGTGTTTTAACATAAACCCAAGGTTGTTCTATGAAAAATCGGATTTTTTTTCTGCTTCTGTTTTTTGTTTCCGTCTGTTCACTGAGTGCAAAGGCTCTGAAGGTGCTGACCATCGGGAATAGTTTTGCCGATAGTGTTTTCGCATATTTGCCCGCCATCGCAAAAAGTGCAGGGGACGATTTAGTTCTTGACCGGGCCAATATCGGCGGCTGTTCGCTTCAGCGGCATATGGATGAACTTGCCAAATCCGAAAAGGACCCTTCGCATAAACCTTACGCAAAGAAATATACGCTCTTCGAGAAACTGACAGCGCAGCAATGGGATATTGTGACCATCCAGCAAGTCAGCACTCTCAGTTGGAAGCCGGAATCGTTTCATCCGCACATTGACGGGCTTGTCGCTTATATCCGGAAGCATGCTCCACAGGCGGAAATCGTAATCCAGCAGACCTGGGCCTACCGTTTGGATGCGCCACGTTTCAAAGAATGGCAAATCGATCAGCAAGAAATGTTCAAGCGTCTGACAGCCAACTATGAGAGAGAGGCAAAGCATTTCAAATTCCGGATGATTCCGACGGGCTATGCCGTTCAGCTTGCCCGTGACACTCAGCCAGTCAAATACACTGCTCCCTCGAAAGAGGAGTTGGCAGAGCTAAAGGAGCCAAACCTCCCGAATCAGGATGGTTCGCTGATTGCAGGCTATCGCTGGAGCAAAGACCGGAAAACCGGAGTTGCCAAACTCGGAATGGATACGACTCATCTGAACAACCGCGGACGTTATCTGCAAGCCTGCGTTTGGTATGCATTCCTATTCGGAAAAGATGCGAATGAAATCAATTTCCTTCCCGTCGGCATCGATGAAAAAGACGCAGCATTTCTGCGAAGTGTCGCGCAGAAAACGGTCGAGCAATACAAATGACCCAATTGCTTATCTTCTCCTGGACTATAAATCCTAAAACTTATAGGTTGGGATGTTCTCCAGTGCAAGGTTCGAGCGTAAGACGTCAATGACCCCGGGTAAGCAAGGAATTCTTTTTGAACAACGAAATGCACGAAAGGACTTGGCGTGGGCTAACACCCACAACCCATTTTTAACCACGAACCACACGAATAGACACGAAAATTTTTTATAGGGTTGCTGCTTTGACGGATGAGATTGCACGCGGATTTGTGGTTTTGGCTGTTGTTTTCTCCGACGGATTGGTCAGACCATCCGGATCGGCATAATGCTTTGCGCCGTAGGCGCTTAACCATGCTTAACCCCTGGCCTGGGGTGGGAAATCCCCCCAAAAGACAGTGCCTTGTAAAGGCACCACAATCAGACGGAGAAGTGCTTATATGCCAATGACTTAAAGCTTCCTTTCCAGAAAATCTTTCTGAAAAAACAAGAAATCGAGTGAGTAGCACGAAAAAATTTCATGGAAGTGGCTTTTTCTGCGCGAATATGTCATGCTTGCCATGATTTTTTTTGTGTCATTAGTGTCTCCAGTTGTACTGTCCCAGCTTTACTGGCGCATTACTTCATAACCGGCCCATTGAGGGGAAAACTTGTCCTTCGATTTGCAAACCATTAAATTCATGTTAACTTTTGTTTGCATCTGAATCTACTTATTTTGTTGAGTGCGGTAACGCTTTCAAGTATTACCCATTATCATAAGATTTTGCACATTAACAACCTTTCTGAATGAACACTCATTATGTTTTTTGTAAAAAACAAACGCTGGTTTCAAGTTGTTACATTCATTTTTTCTAGGGTATCTCTATTAGGTGCTGTTTGCTTTGCAGCCATTAATTTATTGCTTTTTGGCGGGGTACTTTACTGGCTAGCTCTTAACGATCAGAGTTCACATCCAGTGTATTTCTTATTGGCGATCATTGCCATTTTCGTCTGGGCCTGGGAATTCGGCATTCTGGTTAAACACAAGATCGTGCTGAATCATTTGCTCATCTTGGCGATTCCACCATTGTATATCATTATGGAATTTATTAATTTCACGGGAATTACTAAAATGATTTTCTATTGTCAAATTTACCATTACATATTTTATGGGTCCCTGTTGCTGGCACTGGACATCATTATACGGGATGTGCTCAACCATTCCCGCCTACGATCTTTTCTTCTCCTTATTCATAGTGTTTTTCTAGGTGCGCTTCTGCTTTTCCCCCTTCTGCTGATCACCAATGTTTGCCTGAATAAAACGGGAATTGACCATGACGCAATGGTCGCCATTTGCCAAACCGACCAAGAGGAAGCCTTAGATTATTTTTTCAGTAACAACGGTATACCATTCCTTGTCATTGCATTGATTCTAACGGTACTTTGCATCGGCCTGATCCGCTATTGGTATTTTCGAAAAACATCCGACAGAATGTCAGTGCGGTTGGTGCTGTTTCTGCTGCTGCCGCTCGTTCCTTTCTGGATTATCGGTAGCGTGACCAATCAATTTGCCTATTTCATGCCATTGACCTGGAAAACCGCATGGGTGCCTAAGGGATATTATGCCCAAATTAAGCGATATAACCAAAATATTGAAAAAAGGAA
This sequence comes from Lentisphaeria bacterium, assembly GCA_033809415.1. Taxonomy (GTDB): domain Bacteria; phylum Verrucomicrobiota; class Lentisphaeria; order Oligosphaerales; family Oligosphaeraceae; genus JAQVUB01. The sequence continues at coordinate 9,911 of JAPXLT010000121.1, read as the reverse complement.
AGCGTACCTTGCAGAACAGTTGAAAGGAGAAGAGCAAAACAAGGGAAACGATGGTCTTTTTGTCGTCGTTATTGGCGAATCACTCAATCGAAACTATATGCAATGTTACGGTTATCATAAGGAGACCACGCCGTTTCAACAACAATTGCTTCAGACGCAGACTGCTTTCCGCTTTAACGAGTGTTACGGCTGCCACGCAATGACAGTCAATGTATTACCCCTGCTGCTGACTCACCGAAACCAGTATGACGGAATGCCAATCACTCTGGATAACGCGATCTCAATTATTGACCTTTTAAAATACTACGGCTACCGAACAGCATGGTTTTCAAATCATTATCTATATGGTGCCGACGCATCGACGCTACCCCTGGTTTCACAGGCGGATACCATCGTGTCATTGAAAGACAGTAATCACGACAAAAACAAACAATATGACCTGGACCTGCTGGAACCCATCGAGAAATTTGAGCCGGGCAACCGGGCTGTAATCTTTCTCAATCTCTGGGGAAATCATCTACCCTATGCCACCACTTATCCCAAGGATTTCCAGGCTCCTGATGATTACACCCCCTATGAAAAGTCCGTTCTATACAATGATTTTGTCATGCAAAAATTCTTTGAGTATTTTACGCAGAAAAATCTCCAGGCGCTGATTTATGTTTCCGACCATTCCGATGCGGTCTCCACCGGCAAAGGACATGATACTCGGGATCGTGCTTTTACTCGCGAAATGGTAGAAATACCATGTTGGATTTATCTTTCCCCTGATTATGCACAAATGCATCCGGATTTGGTGGAAAAGTTGCAGATTTCGACTGGTAAAATCGTAACCAACGATCTAATCTTTAATGTGGTGCTGGAAATTTTGGGCATTCAAAACACCTTTACCCCAAAACATTTTCTGCCATTATCAGAAGACTATATGGTCAATTCCGATAATGCAGCAACGTTATGGGGCAAGCGACTTCTATTTACGCCACAACCAAGCACAAAATTTGTAAAAGGTAAATAATAGCACAAAATTAGTCCCCCTGCATGATGATGCCATTTTGGCAATGGCCTCGGAACCTTTCCGTTATTGCTGATTGAAAATTCTTACACGAAGGTGAAACATGTTCAAAGTACCGGTAACTTTTCTTTTCGATTTCGAGCACACATCTGATGCCATGCGTCCTTACATTATGCATGAATTTGCTGCAAACGGTGCAAAGCATCTTGTGCTAACTGACACTCTTATCTCAATGGTGATGCAGAATCCAGGGCTGTCCAGCCAATTGCAAAAGGAAGTGGCATCTTTCGGACTCACCTTTGTAGATGCCCATGCGCCATTTGGTCCGGCACTTGATCTCATCTGTCCCGATCCGGCATTGCGTCGAACAGGGGCATTGCGTCGCAAGCTCGCATTTAACATTGCCGCCGACCTTGGAGTGGATACCATCGCTGTCCACGTTGGCAATGACAATCGCGTCTTAGATCAATCCATCGAGCGAAGCATGGAATTAATTTCCTCTGCATTGGATGATGCGATTGCCGATGCCGAAAAGCTGAACATCGTCATTGCCATCGAGAATATCTGGTTTCGTACCAATACGCCGGAACGACTATTAGAACTCAAAGCGAAATTTCCGTCCGAATTTCTCGGTTTCTGCTATGATTCTGGACATGCCAATCTGATGGATAAGGGACGCTATTATCCTGATGGCGCTGCCCGTGCTGCCTGGAATGCTGTTGGTATCGCCGAGCCGCCATGGGAGAATCAGGCGCTGGAAAAAATGTTGCCTTACATCGTGAACTGCCATCTGCATGACAATGATGGCTCCACCGATCAACACCGCAACATAGGTCATGGAAACATTGACTGGAAGCATATCATCGGACTCTTGAAAACTGCACCGCGACTAAAAAATATTCAAAGCGAAGTGATCCCGTTACGAACCAGCACGCCGATTCGAGAGGTCTGCGAGGCATTCCAAAAACTCGAAACATTATAACCTTTGTTGGCAAAGCAGCAACCCTGGAAATTTTCCGCGCTTTCTGTGGACAAAAATCGCCAAGCAGATTGAAAGGGGCACAGTCATGCCTGAGACAATTTTGCATATAACCAGCGGCGATACGGTTGGCGCCAACCTTACTCGGACTGGCCTGGACGGTGACATCCTAGTCTGGCACGATGTGCTGTATGACGGCAGCCGCTGCTCCGGCTGGCCGGATGAGGCAAGCATGATGGCCAGAGCTGAGTTCTTGTTTCGCGTGACAGGCGGCGGCCTGAGCCGCGAGCATCTGCTGGTGTCAGTTCGGGAACAGTATCAGCGCTTGGCTGGTGCTGGTGCGTATAATCGCCTTGTCTTGTGGTTTGACGCCTGTCTTTTTGATCAGTCAATGCTGGTGCACCTGCTGACCTGTCTCAGCCAGAAAGATATCTGTAACCTGGAGCTGATCGAGGTGGCATCCTTCCCGGGGATTGCGCCATATCATGGGCTGGGACAGCTCAGTCCGGAGCAATTGGCGTCCTGCTTCGAACAGCGGAAGCCGGTCTCATCGGCACAACTTGACTTTGCCACGCGGGTTGACCGGGCCTTTGCGGAACACGACGTGGCCGCCTGGCGTGAGATTGCGGCTATGCCTTCGGCACCGCTTCCTCACGTACCGCCAGCTGTGGCGCGAAGGCTACTTGAGGTGCCGGATGCTCAGACTGGCTTGGGACGCTTGGAAAGCTTGGCCTTGTCTGCTGTCCGAGCCGGTTGCCATGACCCACTCCAGATTTATAAGGCGGTAAGCGCTGCTGATAGGCCACCACAATACTGGGGCGACACTACGTTGTGGGCAGTTCTTAACGCCCTGGCTGAACGCCATCCGCCATTGCTACGCATCAGCGGTCCGGCACCGCGTCTGCCCCAATGGGAAAGCTCTTACGACCTAACGCAATTCTTTGTCGAAACTGTATCCGATCCTGAACTATAACTGGCGTGGGCTGACGCCTATAACCTATTTTTTAACAACGAACCACACGAAAAGACACGAAAATTTTATATTTTGCATCAAGACTTATGGCTTGCTGCTTTGGCGAAATTCTTGTGTGCTAATCGAAACATTAAGCGATCCAGGTGCATTTTATCCGCAGATGGACACAGATTTTCCGGATTAGGAATCGCTATGATTCTCTAGGAATTTCTATGTCTCTGTCAGTATCAAAGAATCAGAAATAGTTCGCACTAATATCCAAGCATACCCGTAATTGCCTTTGCGACGAAACAGTGCGCAAAAGCGTTTTTTTGTTTTTCCCCTGAAAAATATTAAAAGTTTTAATACTCCGGCAAGTCGCACCTGATTCTTTTGGACTGGTTATTTTATTATTTCTTTGTGTTCAGGTTGAAAATAGCAGTAGAGGTTTTATACTTTAATAAGCATCCATTCAAGAGGCTTGTTCGATTTTAGAATTTTTTTTGTGCCTTTCCGTGTCCTTTCGTTGTTAAAAATGTTCACTTTACGATTTCAATTCAATTTCATCATCTTTTTTGCCGTTCTTTGCTGCCTTGGCCTCCCTCTTCAATCTGCAGAAGAACTGAAAGGCTGGAGGAAAACCCGAGCTGAAATCTTTGCTCGCGTCGAGCAGGAAGTCAAAGAGCAGGTTGAAGCCACCGTCACCCTCGAGAGCGCAGCGGCCTCCCTGAATATTCAGCTGCCGGCTCCTGAACCGAAGCAGTCAGCTGATGAAATTTTCGCTGAAGCCCGGAAAGACGCGGAAAAAGCGGCTTTGGCAGCCAGACCCCTCAAAGCATTGCAAACACTGGTACAAGAAGCCGAACAAATCTACCCGCTCTATCGGGTCGGAGATCAGGTCAGCATTCGGACGCGGATCAAATCAAACCCGATAGCGAATGGAATCGTCGGCGCCATTTCACCGGAAAGAATCCGCATCGGCTCGCGCTGGATACCAATCAAAGATATCGCAGAAGAGCAGCGCAACGCATTCGATGCCATGAAAACACAAGATTTGAGACAGAATTATGTGACCAGGCAAAATAACATGCAAATGGCAATCCTTAAAAATTCAACCGATCATTTTCTCCTCGAAATCCTTCCGGAAAAAATGCGCACGGCAGGATATTATGCAATCAGCAACGACAACAACGAGCTTCTGAATCCGAAGAACTGGGTGGCAGCCGGAGTGGTTCTTCAGCAAGAATTAACCCGGCTCCGCAAAGAAACTGCGGAAAAGCTCCGTCCGGAAATTGAAAAGAAACGCTTTACTGAACAAAAATTCAAGTATCACGAAAGTAAAAAGGAATGGCAACCTGCCGGAATTCTGCAAAGCCTGAAAAATCTGTTCTGAATGTTGTAAGAACCTAAGAAGTCAGGCTGAATCATTTTGTCTGTTTAGATTCACGCCCCGTCCCATCCAAAGGAGAAGTATTGACCATGGATATTATGAAACGCCTCTACCCTGCATTTCTTTGTAAACTCATGATGACCTTCAGCCTTGCCTTCACACTCCAAGTGATGAATGCACAACAGACTGCGCCGGCTGAAAACCTTGACGATGAAGATGAGGAGGAGACCGAAAAAGTCGAAACCGTTGATTGGCGCATCGAGCGTGACGGAATCCTCAAGGAAATCAAGCAATATGTCGATGAGACCGTAGCAAAAATGGTCACTCGGGATTCGACTACCCGCTTCATCATCCTGATGACCCAGCGTGGACAGGAAATTCCAAAACTGGGAAATTTCAAGAATCTCAGGGGAGTGAGTACAAACGAATGGAAATGGCCCATCGCCAAACCCAAGGAAACCCTGGAAGAAATTGTCAACATGAAAACAGCTGACATCGTCAAACGTGTCAAGATCGAACTGCCGGACTCTGCCCGTAAGCAATTCGAAATTGATGCGCAGAAAAAATATGAAATGTTCAAAATCGGCGACCGCATCTCGATCGTCCTGCGCCAGGGCTTGGGAACCAACACCGATGTCTATGGCATCTTTTCCGCCATCACTGCCGAGCGCATTCTGATCGGCAAACGCTACATCAGCAGGAGGGATCTCGATGCCGATACGGAAGCCCGTTTTTACCGGGAACAAAACGTCATCAAAATCGACGAATATGTTCGCCGGGAAAATGATCTCTATGACGCCAAAATCGCCAGCAGAATCGATGACCTGAAACGCCAGGAACTGCCGCCGGCTTTCCATACTTCCGGATATGTCCCGGATACAAACAAAACGGGCGCCAGCATCAAAACCGCCAAAGCGGAATTCTGGCTCCCGCGGCATGAGCTGCACACAAGAATTTTCAACATCCTGACTCAACAGGCAAAAGATAAACTGACCGCAATCGAGACCCCGAAACGCTTTGCTGAGCGAGGATACATCCAAGCACCCAATGAAAATGATGAAATCGAATGGATGCCCCAGCAGGTTGCCGAACAAATCAAACTGGCCAAAGAAGCCGCTATGACACAGCAGAATCCGGAAGGCGGTATGCCGCCGGATGGCATGCCGCCGGATGGCATGCCACCACCGCAGCCGTAATAAGTCGGCCATTGGGATCACCCCGCCATTTTATTCACCCTCTTTCAAGGAAAGCTAATGTCCAATCTTGACCCCACTGAAGTCAAAAAACTAAGTCGTAAAAACAGTGCAGTGAAGGCCTTTGAAGACATCGAGTTTCTCAATTCGGATGCCTGTCGCGCTTTGCGTCTGGAAGCCGAATATCTGAAACCCGAAGTCACCATGTTGAAATTCGGCGTGGAATCCACGATCGTCGTCTTTGGCAGCGCACGTACCCTGCCCCCGGACGTGGCGGAAAAGCAACTGAAAAAAGCCGAGACGGAACTTGAAAAGAATCCACAGGATGAAGAATTACAGCGTCAGGTACGCTTTGCAAAAACACAGTTGGAAGAAAGCAAGTACTATCAGATAGCCCGGGAGTTTGCCGGCATTGTCACCACCTATGATCAGAATACAACGGACGGCTTCCAGTTTGTCGTCTGCACTGGCGGAGGCGGTGGGATTATGGAAGCCGGCAATCGTGGTTCAGCGGATATGGGAGGAATCTCGGTCGGTCTGAATATCAGTCTCCCCTTTGAACAACACGCAAATCCCTATATCACCGAAGGCTTAAACTTCAACCTGCATTATTTCTCCATAAGAAAAATGCACTTCATGAAGCGGGCAAAGGCGTTGGGATGTTTCCCCGGCGGTTTCGGCACCATGGATGAACTCTTCGAAGCGCTGACACTCGTGCAGACGGGTATCATTCAACCAATCCCAATCCTGCTCTTTGGCCGAGAATACTGGGAAAAAATCATCAATTGGGACATCTTCCTCGAACGCGGATATATCTGCGAAAAAGACCTCAAACTATTCAAATACTGCGAATCCGCATGGGAAGGCTGGAACCAAATCAAACAGTTCTACAAAATCTAACAACAGAATTTTCGTGCCTTTCATGGTCAAAAAATGAGTTGTGGATGCCAGCCCGTGCCGTGTCCCGTCCATGATCAAGTCCAATACGATTTCCAAGTTTTCCTTTTTGGGGCTGCTGCTGATTCTGGCTGCGGTCCTGTTGCGCCTTGCCTCGAGCTTTATTCATGCCGTCATTATCGCCCTCTTGCTGGGAAGTGTCCTCTTCCCTTTTCACCTCACCATTTCGTCTTACCTGCGAAAATGCTGCCGTTTTCTGCGGCGCTGGCGCTGGAGTCGGCTTTCACCAGGGCAGGCACTGGGCAGATTGGCAGAACGTTGCAGGGATGCCCTGCAGGCTCGTGGTCCAGGCGGTATCTGCCGACGCATCAGCCTCGCGATAGCGGCTTTTTTCTCCCGGCATTTATTGACTCCCCCCGTTCAGTTGGCGCGGGAGATCGTTGACCGTCGCAAAAAGCTGGCTGCCGGGTTGTCGGTCGCCCTGATTGTTATGCTGGTTGCCTTCCCGGTCGTTTTCTTCTTCCACTCCGCATTCGTACAGGGAAAACAGCTGGTCAACCGGGGACTGCATAGCCTGCAATCCGGAGAACTGGCCAAAAAAATCAATGACTTTTATGAAGCTGAGAAAACGCAGCAGACCCTGAAAAAAATTCAAAATTCCAGCACCGGAAATTTCCTGCTTCAGGAACTCGCTGATTTTCTGGACTCCCCGGAACTCTTTTCCTTTCCTGAAGACCATCCCGATCATGCAATCATCGAATCCGTTCCATTGCCAGAACTCGGGGAGTCTGATTATCCCGAAACACCTCAGATAACCGAAACGGGACAATCTGACGAGTTGTCGGTGATTGTTGATCTGCTGAAAAAAAATCTGCTGATCCTGTCACGTAAAATTCTTTCCTTATTCCAATTTATTACCTTACGGGCGATCTCTGCAATCTGGGGTATTCTTTTCAGCCTGTTTTTAATGGTCATCGTCCTCTTCTTTGTATTCTATAAGGGACGTTTCCTGCTGACTTTTTTCCGTCAAGTCGGACCTTTTGCGGAGGATGACTACCAGCAGATCTGCGACAAAATTGAAATCACCGCGCACACGGTTTTTGTCGGCATCATGGGTGCTGCACTGGTGCAAGGGCTTGCCAGCATGGTCGGCTTCTGGCTGACTGGCCTGCCAGCGCTGTTCCTGGCAGTGCTGTCGGCAGCCTGCTCGATCATCCCCTTTGTCGGCACCGCGCTGGTCTGGTTCCCGTCAGCCTTGTACCTCTTCTTCACCGGACATCCCCATGCGGCGATCTTCCTTTGTGCCTGGGGACTCCTGTTAGTCAGTAATATCGACGGCATCGTCCGCCCCTGGCTGATGAGCGGCGGAAAGGCAAATCTCTCCTTCGGCATCCTCTTCTTCTCCATTCTTTGCGGACTGCGCACATACGGCCTGATCGGTATTATCTATGGCCCGATGCTGATTGGTATTTTCATCACGGTCGTGGCCATCTTCGCTGAAAAATATAAACGCAGTTGAGGTTTCCGCCGTGAATCTGCAATCCGCTGTACAATATGCCCGGCAAAAACTCGATGCAGGCAATTGCAGTAATGCGCAACAGGAAGCACGCTGGATGCTGGATCAAATCCGCGAAGTATTCAAACTGCATGCTGGGGCTGACACACTCCCACCCGCCGCACAACACAGCCTCGATGACCTACTGCAACGCAGAATCAACGGAGAACCCCTCCAATATCTTCTCGGAAATACAGAATTCCATTGCCTGGAGCTGCTTGTCGGGCCGGGAGTCCTCATTCCCCGCCCGGAAACGGAAATCCTTGTCGAGGAAGCGCTGCGCCTCTATCCCGGTTACGGCATCGTCTGCGATCTCTGCACGGGTTCCGGAGCGATCGCACTGGCCATGGCCAAGAATCTGCCGCAGACAACCTTCATGGCTTGCGATCTCTCCGAGCAAGCCTTGCATTGGGCTAGGCTCAACCAGCAGAAAAACCATTTGCACAATGTCACTTTTTTCCATGGTGACCTTTTTCAGCCTTTTCCACTCGAGGCCCGCTTTTCGCTTTTGACTGCCAATCCGCCCTATGTTTCGAGGCAGGAGTACGCTGAACTGCCTTCCGTTGTCCGTGATTACGAACCGGAACTGGCCCTGCTGAGCGGTGAAGACGGTCTCGATCTGTTGCGCCGAATTATCCGTGAAGCACCGGAATACCTTCTGCCGGATGCCTGGATGCTTCTCGAGATCGGCTCGACGCAGGGAAATGCTGTCCGCGACCTCCTGCTTCATGATCACTGGCGCGAAGTTCGCATCCGCAAGGATTACGCCGGCCATGACCGCATCGCCATCGCTCGAAGAGGTTTTTAACCACGAAAGGCACGAAAAAACACGAACTTTTCGTGTCTGTTCGTGTGGTTCGTGGTAAAAAGTAACGCGAAGACCCGCCTGATATGTCACCTTCTGCTTTTCATTCCTTATATGTACATATCCCCTTCTGTGAAGGAAAATGTGATTACTGCGCTTTTTATTCGATCCCGGATTCCAGTCACGAGCTGCGCCAGAAATATCTTCTTCGCCTCGAGGAAGAATTCTCCCTGAATTCCAGCCAGACCCGCCCGTTGCGTTCGGTTTTCTTAGGCGGCGGCACTCCCTCGTCGTTAAGCATTGCAGAATTAACTAACCTTCTCGAACTGATCCGAAAGCACTTCACCCTGCTGCCGGACTGCGAATTCTCGATGGAGGCCAATCCAAATTCGCTGACTGCGGAAAAACTGCAAGTGGCCACCGAATTCGGTGTCAACCGCATCAGCCTGGGCATACAGTCATTCAACCCGAAAATACGCAAGATTCTGGGACGCAAGGGCACCCTCGAAAACTTGCAGAATATTTATCCGCTGATCAAGCAAAATGCAAGGTTGCAACTGAATCTCGATCTGATTTTCAATGTCCCCGGGCAGACACTGCAAGACTGGGAAGAGGACTTGAAACTTGCCTGCGACATGACCCCGGATCACCTCTCTGCCTACTCCCTGATCTTCGAGGAAGATACACCACTGGCACAACGAATGACGGCCGCCACTGACGAAGAAGAGTTCTGTACATTCTGGAAGACCACGGATCAAATTCTCAATGCCCATGGACTCTTCAGATACGAAATCTCCAATTTTGCACGGCAGAATAAGTTCTGCCGCCACAATTTTGAAATCTGGCACGGGCAAACCTGCCTGGGATGCGGTCCGGCCGCAGTCTCTTTCAACGGAATCAACCGACCGGCAAACCCGCATACCCTCGAGGACTGGCTGAATCATGCCCCGCAAATCGACGATATCCTACCACCGGAAAAACGCGCCGCAGAAATCCTCGCATTCGGACTGCGAACGACCGCCGGATGGAATTGCAGGGAATTCGAAGAACTGACCGGCTTTTCACCCTGGCTGCTGAAAGGCGACGAACTTCATCAACTCCAGCAACTCGAACTGCTCGAAATGGATC
>JAPXLT010000120.1:0-12933 GCA_033809415.1 Lentisphaeria bacterium | reverse complement strand
CAAAGACAGTGCCTTGTAAAGGCACCACAATCAGACGAAGAAACGCTTATATGCCAATGACTTGGAGCTTTCTTTTCAGAACAATCTTTTACAAAAAAGAAGAAGTCGAGTGATAGTAGCACGAAAATTTTTTTATAGGGTTACTGCTTTGACGGATGGGATGGCATACGGTTTAAAAAGTAGCGCAACCGTCCCGGTTGTGAAGGTGCCTTTCGTCTTTTCCTGCTGAATAACAGAGGATGCGGGGTGCAAGTGGGGGTGGAGGGAGGCTTTTCCCGTCCGACTTGTCCGACCCGTCCGACTTGTCCGACTTGTCCGACTTGTCCGACCCGTCCGACTTGTCCGACCCGTCCGACTTGTCCGACCCGTCCGACCCGTCCGACCCGTCCGACTTGTCCGACTTGTCCGACCCGTCCGACCCGTCCGACCCGTCCGACGGCTATCTTGTGCGCGCGTACCTTAATAAGGGGTGGGTTGCCCCCTGGGTGGGTGGGGCTAGATGATGTCTGAACCACGGAGAAAACATAGTGCCGGAAAAACGGAATTTCAAGAAAAATCATGCAGAATCATAGAAAATGTGACTTGACACATGGAAAACCCCGGGAAGTCATAGTAATTCCTAATCCTGGAAATCGGCGTCCATCTGCGTAATCTGCGGATGAAATGGGCGTGGAAACCTTTTTGGACGCCTTCTATGTAAGAGCCGTAGACTGCTACAGATGCATTCCGCCATCGACTGTAATATCTTCGCCGGTGATATAGCTTCCGGCATCCGAAGCGAGCAGTAGGATAAGTCCGGCGCAATCCTCCGCTTTGCCGAATCGTCCTGCCGGAATAAGCTTCCGGATTTCCTCTGCGCTTTCCGCCTTGGACAGTACCGCACTGTTGCGGTCTGTGTCAATCACCCCTGGTGCGACATTATTGGCTGTGATTCCGAACTTCGCATTGGCGCGGGCGAGTCCAAGGATGAAGTTTGCCTGGGCGGCCTTGGTACTGGCGTAAAGACAGAGGCGCGGAGAAGGCCGATACTGGTTGACGCTCCCCAACGCGATGATCCGCCCGAAGCGCCGTTCCCGCATACCGGGAAGGAAAGCCCTGACAAGCTCGAACGAGGCTTTCACATTTGTGTGGTATTCCCGGTCGAATTCCGCTGCATCGAACTCCTCGACAGTCATATAGACCTGTGCAGAGGCGTTCAGCACCAAGATGTCCACAGCAACGGTAGCGGAGATCAGGTGCTCCAGACCTTCTTTCATGGAAATATCGGCGGCGACCGCCTCGCAGGAGAATCCTCTTCTGCGAGCTTCCGCGAGAGCCGCGTCCAGTCTCTCCGAGGGCTTGCTGGCATGGAAAATCACATGCGCGCCGGCTTCGGCCAAGGCCATGGCGGCGGCATATCCAATTCCCCGGCTCGAACCAGTCACCAGCGCACGCTTCTCGTGGAGATTGAAAAGTTTCTGCAACATGCTCGCACCTTTTTCTTTGCCGACAATTATTCCAGGATCATGTCACAGGAGTTTTCAGTGCCATCTGGATTTTTCCAGCTGAGTTTGTATTTTCCGCGAAAGCCGCGGAATGCGACAAGGCCATTTTCGCCGGCTTTGACTGTCTTTTTCGTTTTCCATTCGTGGTGGATCAAATTGTTCAGTGCGTGAGCAGCCGGCTTGGGTTCCATATCGAGGGAATAGAGGCCGGAAACAGAGGGTTCGCCTGGTGCGCCGCAGCCGTCGACCACGTTCCACCAGGTGATTCCCATCATCGGCTTGAGACTGAACCAGAGACGGTACAGATTCCGTGCGATGACCGCCTGAATGATCTGGCCGCGTTCGTCATTGTTGGGCGCAGTGATCGTGATTTCGCTGAGATGAATGGGCAAGCCGGCTTTCCCAATCCGCTCCATGGTTTGGCGAACGGAAGCAGGTGACTGTACGTCGCTCTTGCCATCAGCAATATCCAGGCACGCTTGCGGATTGAACAGGTGCATCTGTGCGCCCATGATGTCAATCCGGCAGCCGCGCGAGCGCAGATCGTTGACTTGATCCAGATAGCACTGTCTCAAATCGTAATCGTTAATGTTAAGCTGGACGTTTTTGGGGAAGGCATCATCCGCGATTTGGAATGAGTGATATGTATAATCGCCAGGCATAAAACCGTAAACGCTCTTGCAGAGTTTCGCGCCCGGGATTTGATTGCCGCGCTCGAAATCCGGGGCACTTTCGTTGACGACATCCCAGCTCATGATACGGTCGCCGTAGTGTTCGGCGATAACGCGGATGCGACGCTCCATCTGCTTGTTCAATTCGTTCGCGAAATCAGGGATAAGCTTCTCGATTTCCTCCGCGCTTTTGCTCATGATATTGGTACCGTTCCGGGTATCGGTCAGCATCTGCACAAGGATTTCTTTCGGGAGTTTGGTCATCAGCCAACGAGGATATTGCCACGTCGTACTGCCCCATGTGAGCGTATGACCATGAAGCCTTATCCCCTTCTTTTCGCAGAATTCCACGACCGGATCAGTCGGCGGGCGACGCCAATGGGGTTCCAACTTAGGCGCCTTGCAGTTGTTCCAGAATTCGGCCGTATCCCGCTCGTCGGCCTGGAAGCGGCATTTGCCTTCCTCCGGTTCGAAAGGTCCCCAATAAAATGCAATGGTAGCGGAATTGAACAAGGTTCCGTAAAGTGCCTTGTATTTTTCATTGCGTTCGTCTGTGCCGAGCTGGTCAAAATTGAAAATGTGTGCGCCAAAGATGAAGGAATGGGATACCTGTTCGACCCGTACTTCCGTCCCTGCGGGGATTTCAGGGATCATGAAGGAGGCATCGGCCTTGCGGTTAGCCTCGATGTCACGGTCGATCCGGGCTTGCTCCTTTTCATTCCAAAGGGCACGGTAGCCTTCACTCATGTAGCGGAGTTGTTCTTCATAGTTCATTTTGAAATGTTCCTTTCTTATAGCGAGATGCGATACTCATTGTAACTATGCTTTGAAAGCGACGTTTTCTGCTTGATTTTCGTGCGCCCGGCAGTGATTTCCAGGTTGTAGTCGCCGTAAAAGCCATTCCAGTCGGCGACGCCGTTTCCATCGGTCTCGACCGTGCATTCTGTGTGCCATTCCTGGTTGACCAGGCGATCGAGCATCTGGTAGGCTGGTTTCTCCTCCATGTCCTTGCTGACAAGTCCGGCGTCATAGTCGTTTTCCGAGCCGTAGGCTGTTTTATCAACGAGGTTCCACCAGACGATCGACTCCATTTTCTCCTGGCTGAACCAGATGCGGTAGAAGTGACGCAGCAGTTTCGCCTGAAATTCCTCGGCAGCTTTACGCGGCAGCTCCGCAAAGGTCGGCAAGGAGATTTCCGTCATGTGGAGCGGCACCCCGAGCCGGGCGTACTGGTCGAGCACATTGAACTGATGGGCAGGATCGAAGTAGAAGTGCGCCTCTTTTCCGACGGCCATGTGTTCGAGGATGCCGAACATGTGGAATTGGATGCCGATTCCCCCGAGACGCGCCCCACGGTCAAGCAGGCTTTTGCAGAGCAGATACATCGGTGAATTGTCGTAGTGGAACGGGTGATAGGCCACGTGGTTGCCGTCGTTGTAGCAGAGTTCGGTATAGTTCGGGAAATACTTCTCCGCGAGCTTGAACACCTGATATACGTAATCCTGCGGAACGACGGACCATGGGATGGTCTTGTGGAACCAGCGGGGATAGGAAAACGCCTCGTTCACGGCATCCCAGAGCGTGACCTTTTCGCCGTAACGCTCCGCCAGCTGGGCGATGCGTTTCTCCAAAAGAACCATCAGCTCTTTCGAGTTTTTCGGAAGCCAGGCAGGAACAAAGTTGTCGCAGAAAAGCCAATGCCCTTTGGGCCGGATACCGTTTTCGAGGCACCAGTCCACCGCAAGATCGGGCGGTGGACGGCGCTCGATGGGAGGAATGTTTTGGTTGTAGCGGAACTTTCCTGGTTCGGGTTCCAGTGTGTCCCAGTAGAATGGAACCGTAGCAATGTTGAAGACCTTTTTGAAAAGCTTCTCGTACAAATCATTCTGCTTTTTCGTTGGGAAGTCGCGAAGCTTAAACAGATTGCTGCCGAACAGGAATTCGTGTTTCGTCTGTGTAAATTTGAGTTTCGCGTTCTGGATTGGCTTGCCTTCGGAGTCGGAGAGGACAAAGCGTCCCCAGCCCTTGCGGTGACGCCGGATGTCGAGCTCAATGCGCTCTTCGATGCCGCCGCGGGGAAAATCCATGTCTCGGGTGACGGAATCCATTAATTCACGGGAATTCATTGCTCAATTTCTCCGGTTAAAAATATCCACCCTTGTCGATGATCTCTGAAATGGTATCGCCTTGACGAACCCATGAAAAAATATCGATTTCGTTGCGTTCAATGCCTTCGGCGCGGAGCAAGACGTCATAAGCGATTTCGCGGGGAACGCAGACCACGCCATCGATGTCACCGAAAATGATATCGCCGGGGCGGACGGTCACCTTACCGACTTTAATCGGCACCTGATAATGCGTAATCATGCAGCGCCCAAGTGAACCGTTGCTGGTGCGGTATTTGTAGAAAACGGGGAAATCCTGTTCGAGAATCTGCTTGGTGTCGCGGATGCCGCCTGCAATCACGGCGCCGCGGATGCCCTTGGAGAGAGCGGTGGCAGTCATAACACCGCCCCAGAGGGAGGCTTCGGTGTCCTCAGAGGTGTCCCAGACGACTACGCCTTCGGGCTTCATGTCATCCAGCATCTGGGCGCGGAACGTCATCTCGCCCTCAATCATCACGTTAGGGGCACTTTTCACGGTGAACGCCTCGCCGCAGACCACCATTTCATCGCGCAGCGGCATAATCGAGGAAGGGAGATTCTGGTTCAGAAGGCACAGTTCGCGCATAACGTCGTTGATGCATCCAGTATAAAGCTTCTCGTAGCGTTCACAGAGTTCCTTGACCGGGATGGGAATCTCGTTAGTCGGGATATGCTGACGGGTCGCGATAAGGCGATCCAGCTTCATAAGGCCGGCTTCCTTCGCACGGGTTCTCATGTCTTGGAGAGAGGGCATGGCAGAATCCTTTCTTTGATTTCGTTTTATGGAATGGCGATATCGAATTCGTTTTGGTAATGTGACAATGGGATTTTTTAACCACGAACCACACAAAAAGGCTTGGCGTGGGCTAACGCCCACAACCTATTTTTTGTCCACGGAAAGCACGGAAAACTCGGAAAATTTGTAGGGTTGCTGCTTCGACGGATGAACCTGCTCTGAAGAGTATTGCCCTGCACCCTGCACCCTGTCCCCTGCACCCCGCACCCTGCACCCTGCACCCTGCACCCTGCACCCTGCACCCTGCACCCTGCACCCTGCACCCTGCCCCCTGCCCCTGCACCCTTACGACCACTGGCGGTCGTTTGCCCATTCCTTATCCCATTGTTCCGTGGATTCCCAGGCAACCGGAAAATCCTTGTGGAGTTTCTGTGCGATCAGTTCCTCGTTGAGTTCGTCGATGCCGAGACCAGGCTTATCCGGAACTTGGATGAAGCCGTCTTCAATTTTCAGCGTTGGCTTGATCAAGTCCGCCCACCATGGGATATCCACCGAATGCACCTCCAACGACATAAAGTTCCGTGTTGCCGCCGCCACATGCACTGCGGCCAAGCATGCGACCGGGCTTTCCGCCATGTGGATGGACATCTGGACGCCGTATTCCTCAGCCAAATCGCCGATCTTTTTGGTTTCCATGATGCCGCCTGCAGTCAGCACGTCCGGATGGACAACCGCCAGTGCGCCGGAGCGGAAAAGCGGCAGGAAGGACTCCTTCAGATACATGTCCTCTCCGGTGCCGATCGGAGTGGTGGTGGCATTTGCCAGGCGCACATACTGATCCGTCATCTGCCAGGGAACCGGGTCTTCCATCCACGCAAGATTGAATTTTTCAAGTCGTTTTGCCAGTTTGATGCAGTCCTCGATGGGAATATGCCCCAGATGATCAATCGCAATCGGAATCTCATATCCGATGACCGCCCGGCAGTCGGCCATGTATTTTTCCAGATAATCCAGCCCTTTTTCGGTGATATGGATGCCGGTGAAAGGATGCGCTGTATTGAAGAGGTCATAGGCTTCCCCTCGCATGGCACGCGGATCGATCGAGCCGGTCGGCGTGGAAAAGACCGTCTTTTTGTATTCGCGCATTTTCTCTAAAAAGCCCATTGGGGCGCTCAGTGCGCCGGGGATATCCATTAGCAATTCGATACCAAGGTCCATTTTGAGAAAAGTATAGCCCTGCTCGATGCGTTCCTTAAGCGCCTTGCCCATGTCGCGTCCGCCGCCCTCGGAATCAGTGTCGCAATAGATGCGGATGCGGTCACGGAACTTGCCGCCGAGCATTTGCCACACCGGAACGCCCCAGGCTTTTCCGGCAATGTCCCACAAAGCGACCTCGATGCCGCAAACTCCGCCAGCCTGCCGGGAGTGACCGCCAAATTGCTTGATGCGGCGGAAAATCTTTTCGACGTTGCACGGATTCTCTCCCAGGATACGGCTCTTGAGCATGGCCGCATACGTCCGACTCGAGGCATCGCGGATTTCCCCGTAGCCGACGAGTCCTTGGTTGGTATAAATCTTGAGAAGGGTGCAGCGTTTGGGTGCGCCATCAATGTCGGCAAAGCGCATGTCTGTGATTTTCAGGGTGGACGGATCGATTTTCATGACGCTACTCCTCGTTGGGTGCTTGCTCGATATTGCATTCATCAATGGCCTGCCGCAGGATGCCGACGTGCTTTGCCAGCTTCGAGCCACTGAAGTCCGCCGCAGTTCCGATCAGCGTGAACGCCGCCTCGACAACAGCACCGCCCTCTCCATAAAGCGGCATGGACAAAGCGGCGATGTTCCAGCGGTTCTTGCGCAAATTCAAGGCATAGCCTTTTTCCCGGACTTCCGCGACTCCCCTGAGAAGAAGCTCCGGATTGCTCTTCTCCGGAATGTCGGCGTCACATTCCTGCACCAATCTGCGCAAATTTTCCTCGGACTCCATGCACAGCAGCGCAGCGCCGACTGAGCCCTCGATCAGCGGAAACGTGGATCCAGGCTGCCCAGTCAAAGCGACCGGACCTGGCAATTCGGCACGATAAAGGGTCAGCTGCTCACGGTCGCGCCGAATAGAAACCTTGCAGGCGAGATGATGCTCCCGGGCAAGGCGCACAATCGCTTTTTTCGCATGCTCAAGCTTCCTCAGCTCCGCCCGGAAATGAACCAGCAACGGCAACAATCCGGAGGAAAGCGCGTAATATCCATCCTCCTCCTTGCGAAGCCAGTCGTATTCCCGTAGCGTGTTGAGAATGCGGTAAGTAGTGCTCATACTAATGCCCAGCGCACGGCTAAGCTCTGCCTGGGTGGCTTTCCCCCGGCAAAGAGAATGAAGCAAATGCACCGTCTTCTCAACAGCAGGAATCTTGTTATTCATATTTGAACATTGCTTTTTCATGTTTGAACAACAGAGAATATAGTACTGCGCATTATATTGTCAAGGCAAAAGCTGAAAATAACCGAATGGCATTTTTTGGGGGACGGGAGTTTTTTTCGTACTACTCCCAAACTTCTTGTTTTTTGTGAAAGATTTTTTATGGACGATGGACAGGGACAAGAATGGACACGATGGACAGAATGGACAAGAATGGACTGCTGAATGGACAATGGACGATGGACGATGGACAATGGACGATGAACGATGGGCAGAGATTATGTCGCGCCTTATCCCAACATCGCCGATCCAACCGATCTACTTGACCCGACTGATCCGTCCGTGTAAAGTCCGTGTAAAGTCCGTGTGGGTTGCGGGCGATCAGTCCGCGCCAAGCCTTTTCGTGTCTTTTCGTTGTTAAAAATGGTTTGTGGGCGCCAGCAGTGGATTTAGGTGCCTTCCCCATATTTCGAGTAATTCTTCGAAGGTAAAGTTAGCGCAATTGGCTGGGCTGGTCGAGGGCAGATAGGTGGTCTGCATGCCGGTTTTCGGTAACAGATACTTGCGGTAAAGCTCCGTTGCAGTTTTACCAGTAGTGAATAGATGATGGATACGGGTTTGTTTGAGGAGTTGGTCCACCGGATTGACTTCCGGGGTCTTGATCGAGGAGTCTGAAGCGCCTCTGATCCGACAGGAAGCAAGGACATCCCACAGGGCAATTCCTGATCGTTGCAGGAAACTCAATTTCTCCTCAGGCGTCACCGGCAGGGGCATCCTGGTCAGATTGGCCAAAATGGGCCAAAAATGATTACGGGGATTCGAGTAATAAAACCCATAACGGACGGATTGCGGCGAAGGAATACTGCCCAGAATCAGAATCCTCGAGTCCGGGAAAAAAGCCGGCGCGAAAGCATGTTTGACATAGCTGTTTTTTGCGCTTCGAGTCATAAGGCAGCTTTTAACAACGAAAAAACACGAAAAGGCTTGGCGTGGGCTGATCGCCCGCAACCCACACGGACGGGACACGGACGGGACACGGACTTTACACGGACGGGACACGGACGGGACACGGACGGGACACGGACGGGACACGGACAACAAATCGGACGGGTCGGACGGGTCGGACAGGTCGGACAAAACATAGCCTGCCCCCTGCACCCCGCACCCCGCACCCCGCACCCTTTTTTTATTTTCCCCGCTCCGCCATCAGCAGTGCAATTTCCTGTTCGTTGATGCCGACCATGGCTTCGCCGAGGTCCTCGGAGAGTTCCGCCAGCATTTCAGGGTTCTGGTAATTGGCGACGGCCTTGACGATGGCGGCGGCCCGTTTGGCAGGATTTCCGGATTTGAAGATGCCGGAGCCGACGAAGACGCCTTCCGCACCAAGCAGCATCATCAGAGCTGCATCCGCTGGTGTCGCCACGCCGCCAGCAGCAAAATTAGTAACCGGCAAGCGCCCGTTGTCATGCACATATTTGACCAGTGCATAGTCACTCTGCAAGACTTTGGCGACCTGGTAGAGTTCATCTTCCTGCATTTGCTGAATGCGACGTATTTCGCTCATGATCAGCCGCATATGACGTACCGCCTGAATGATGTCCCCGGTGCCGGGTTCACCTTTGGTGCGGATCATCGAGGCACCTTCGCTGATGCGGCGCAAGGCTTCGCCGAGGTCCTTGGCTCCGCAGACAAAAGGCACGGTGAATTTCGTCTTGTCAATGTGATAGGTGTCATCCGCCGGCGAAAGGACTTCGCTTTCGTCAATGTAATCGATTTTGATCGCCTGCAGAATCTGCGCCTCGGCAATATGCCCAATACGGACTTTGGCCATCACTGGAATCGACACTACTTTCTGAATGCCACGGATCATCTTCGGATCACTCATCCGCGAAACTCCGCCAGCGGCACGGATGTCCGCCGGAATGCGCTCGAGCGCCATCACCGCACAGGCGCCCGCATCCTCGGCGATTTTTGCCTGGTCGGGATTGCTGACATCCATGATCACGCCACCCTTCAAGGTCTCGGCAAGATTCTTGTTCAATTCACAACGGTTCGACATGGTTTCTTCCTTTCTACAATTGCAAGATTAAAACTGACCTTACAGGAAATCGTGATTTGATTCCTGAAAAAGGTGAATTATGGTAATATGATGCCATTTGGCATTATGTCAATCGCAAAAAATGATTTTTTTCTAATGCCAGTTTAGGAATAAATAATGCGTAGTGAAGCGGTGAGCAATTTTTACAACGAAAGACACTAACGGACACGAAAAAATTTCATGGAAAGTACGACGCATTCTCGCAGAAAAAGTGCTTCCATGAAATTTTTTCGTGTCCTTTCGGGCATTTCGTTGTTCAAAAAGAATCTTCGCTTATCCATTTTCTGACACCTTACAGGGAATGATCATGCCTTTGGCACCCATTCAGAACACGGAAAATCTGCCGTTGTACGAAGCGGTTTATCAGCAGTTGCGCGAGGGGATTCGCGCTGGTCTGCTCAGTGGGCGTCTACCCTCGAAAAACCGTGCGGCTGCGCAGCTTAAAGTCAGTAAAATCACCATCGAGCAGGCCTATAACCAGCTCAAGGCCGAAGGATATATCCAGGCGCGCCCAAGGTCCGGCTATTTTGTTGAATTCAAGCATGCCCAAAACGAGGCAAAAAACTCGCAGCCGGAACCGGTTTTCACGGAAGAAAGCAAAGCGGAGTTTGCGTATGATCTGTCAACCTATGCAGTTTCAGCGGAGTCCTTTCCCTTTGCGGTCTGGAGCCGTCTGAGCCGGAAGGTGCTCTCCGAGGAAGGGGCAAATCTGGTCAACAGCACGCCATCGAAGGGAATTTTGCGCCTCCGGCAGCAGATTGCCCTGTATTTGCAGAGTTATCGGGACATTCAGGTGCATCCGGAGCAGATTTTGGTCGGCGCCGGCACCGAATGGGCTTCCAGCCTGTTCTTTCTGCTTTTAGGAGGAGCACACAAGCGTTTTGCCATCGAGAATCCGGGTTATGGCAAGATCTGGCGGATTCTGGCTGCTCATGGCTTGCAATTAGCCCGCATCTCGATGCAGGAAGACGGCCTCGATCTGGCGGAATTGCGCCGTGCCAAACCGGACGTCGTGCATATCACTCCTTCGCATCATTTCCCATTAGGCACCGTCATGCCTGTGCGGCAGCGCCAGGCTTTGCTCGAGTTGGCGGAACAGCTTGACTTTCACATTATCGAAGACGACTATGACAGTGAATTCCGCTTTGGCGGTCGTCCGATACCGGCATTGAAAAGCCTGGACGGCGCGGGCCGGGTGATCTACATCAATACCTTTGCCAAAAGCCTGGCGCCGTCGCTGCGCATCAGCTACATGGTGCTGCCCCCTCTGCTGCTGGAGAAATACGAACGCGAACTTTCCTTCTATTCCTGCACAGTGCCCGGCTTCGAGCAGTACGTCATGGCCAGTTTCATGGGAGAAGGGCATTTTTCCCGACACCTGAACCGCATGAAGACGCTATACAAGAAAAAACATGATACCCTACTCGAGGCTCTGGGAAAAAGCGCGTTCGGGCATCGCATGCGCATCAGCGGCAAAAATGCAGGGTTGCATTTTCTGCTGCAATTGACTGGCGCCCTCAGCGAAAAAGAAATGCTTGAAAGGGCACTGAAGCAGGGAATACGCATCAATGGACTTTCGGAATTCTACAGCCAGAAAAAAGGAATCCCCCGCAGCACAGTCGTAATAGGCTTCGCACGCCTGCCCGATGACGCCGTCCCAGAATTGGTGCGAAAACTCGAAATTGCATGGAAGTAAGGGTGCGGGGTGCAGGGTGCGGGGTGCAGGGTGCGGGGTGCAGGGTGCGGGGTGCGGGAGTGTCCACCCCGTCCACAATGTCCACAAAAAATTTCGTGCCTGTTCGTGTATTTCGTGGTTAAAAAAAATGGGTTGTGGACATCAGCCCACAACCCAATCTTTCGTATCTATTCGTTTATTGAATCAGTTTTTGGCAGCGAATTTCTTCATGAACTCGACCAGGCATTCGACGCCTTCTAGGGGTACTGCATTATAGATGCTGGCCCGGCATCCGCCGACGGCGCGATGTCCTTTCAGTCCAATCAGACCCGCCGCCTTGGCCTCGGCAACGAACTGTTTTTCGAGGTCTTCCGTGGGCAGGCGGAAGCACACATTCATCTTGGAGCGATAGGCAGGCACCACCGTGCCCCGGTAGAAGTCCGAACGATCCATATAACCATAGAGCAACTCTGCCTTTTGCTCATTGATCTTCTGCATCGCGGCGATCCCGCCCAGCTCGAGCAGCCAGTCGGTAATCAGGCGCAGCATGTAGATGGCGAAGGTCGGCGGCGTATTGAACAAGGACTGGCTCTTGCTGTGCGTGGCAAACCGCAGCATCGTCGGAACCGTCTCCGGACAACGGGCAATCAGGTCCTTGCGAATGATCACCAGAGTCAGGCCAGCAGGACCGATATTCTTCTGCGCTCCGGCGAAGATCAAGCCGAACTTGTTGACATCAACCACCCGTGACATGATGTCGCTGGACATGTCCGCAATCAGCGGGACAGCGCCCGTATTCGGAAATTCCGGATATTCAGTGCCATAGATGGTATTGTTGGCGCAGATATGCACATAGGCCAAGTCCTGCGCGACCTTCCAGTCCGAAATCCCCTCGATAGTGGTAAAGTTGTTTTCGGCGCCATCATAGATCATATCGATGTCCGCCCCGAGGATGCGCGCCTCCTTCAAGGCTTTGTGCGACCATTCGCCGGTGTCGCAGAAACCGATCTTTTTGCCGGGCTGCATCAGATTCATCGGAATCATCGCAAACTGCAAGCTGGCGCCACCCTGCAAAAACAGGACATCATAATCGGCGCTGACCCCCATCAGGCGGCGCACATTCGCTTCCGCAGCCTGGATCACTTCCTCGAACAACGCCGCACGGTGGCTCTCCTCGATGATCCCATACCCGCACCCCTTGTAATCCACAAACTCCGCTTGCGCCTGCAACATCACAGGCTTAGGCAAAGCAGCCGGACCCGCATTGAAATTATAAACCCGTTTCATGAAACCTCCTTAGTAACTCTTGATGAAAAAAACAAAGCAAGAAAAAATGTCGAAAACTAAATATAGCGGAAAGAAAAGCCATTACAAATCAAAAATAGCAAAAAGAAGAAATTATTTTTTGAATTTTACAATAATGTAAAGAATTTTCAGGATAAAATCAACAAGAAATTTTCATCCAGCGACTTTTCAGGATGAAACGCAAATTCCAGTCAACAAAATGCCTTTTCAAAGACTTCTTTTTCTAAAATTTTCTTTACGTTTTTGTAAAAAAATAGCAGGTCAACATTCACAACCCATTTTTTTGTCCACGGAAAGCGCGGAAAATTCATAGGAATGTTGCTTTGACGGATGGGACTGCCCCACGCACCACGCCCCCTGCCCCCTGCACCCTGCACCCTGCACCCTGCACCCTGCCCCCTGCACCC
>JAPXLT010000119.1:0-13000 GCA_033809415.1 Lentisphaeria bacterium | reverse complement strand
TTTGATGCGGACAACGTTGGACGATGCCGGGTGCTTGCGCTTTGTCTATGTCAATGCACATTGCAACTGGCGTTTGCCGAAACGCCTCAAACTTGCGCTTCACGAACTCGATATTTCGACAGAACATTTGCAGGAAGATATACCATTGAAGCTGGCGCCTCCCGAACTTGTCCCAGTAAAGCTGCAAAATTTTCTGCGCAAAAAATGTGCGGAATTCCCCGGAATCAAAATAGCATGGGCCTGTCCGGCGATCATGAACGGGAGGGAGGTCTATCTGCTGAGCGTAATCGCCGATGGCGAAGTGGACATGCGGTTGCTTCTGAATGAGGCGTTCAAACTCTCGGATCGTGAACTCAATGGCCTTATTCTATCGGATGCGGAGAATATGGAAAAATTCAAGCCGCTCTATCTGCGCGATCAGCCAGACGGAGAGGAGTAGAAGCATGCCGGATAAATTTAATATAACCTAAAAAAGCAGTCAAAACTGATTTTTTCCTAATTCCGAAGCAGCGACCCTGCAAAATTTTCCGCGCTTTCCGTGCTTTCCGTGGACAAAAAAATAACACTCGCTTTTTTGAGCCTGAGGTTCAGTTGTCTAAACTTGGGCTATAGTAGTCAAGTCAACTTCGGGAGGTTTGCAATATGAAAAGTCGCCGTGAGACATATCTTTCCATGCTGGGGAAATGGCTGGTCAGCTCGGAACCCTATTTGAGTACTTTGCCAGGCAATCCGGCAAGTCTTGTCTATGGCACCGGCTATAACAGCTGGGGGGTTCAGACGCAACAGAAAGCCTTTGCGACTTTTGCGATCTGCAGTGCGTTATTGAAAGATGGGGAAACGCTTGCCGGAAAGAGCCGCGATGAGTTGCTGGATATGGCCGTGCGCCTGCTGCGCTTTAATCTGAACAGCCATGTTGAAGGAGATTCGACCTGCACCGATGGCAGCAAATGGGGACATACCTGGATCAGCGCACTGGGCATCGAACGCATGATGGCCGGCATCGACATGATCCACGGTCAACTCCCCGCAGAACTGCAAGGACTTCTGCGTAAAGTGCTGATTTCGGAAGCGGACTGGCTCCTGCAAGAATATCCCATCGTCGCATCCCCCGATGACCCCGGGAAAAACAAACCGGAAAGCAACCTCTGGAACGGGGCACTGCTGCACCGTGTCGCAATACTCTACCCCGACTGCCCCAATGCTGCCGCATACCGTGAAAAAGGCAGCGCCTTCCTGCTGAATTCCATCTCCGTGCCATCCGACCGGGACAGCGCACAAATCATCGCCGGCAAAAAACTCTCCGAGTGGCATATCGACGCCAATTTTCAGGAGACGTATGCCCTTGTCCATCATGGCTACATGAATGTCGGCTACATGGTCATCTGCCTGTCGCAGATCGCCCTGCTCCACTTCTCCTACCGGGAACGCGGCATCGCTGCTCCGGAAGAACTTTATCATCACGCGCTCGATCTCTGGAAACTGGTCAAGCAATTCACCTTTCCGGATGGACGGCTGCTGCGCATCGGCGGTGACACCCGCGTGCGCTACTGCTATTGTCAGGATTATGCCATGTCAGTATGGATGCTGATGGCGGATCATTTTGCCGATCCGGACGCATTGCGCTTCGAGCAAGCCTGGCTGAAATCCGTCCAGCTCGAGCAGAACCTGAATGCGGACGGCTCGTTTCTCGGCAGCCGCCTGTCACGCCTGAAAGAGGTTTCGCCGTTGTATTACACTCGCCTGGAATCCGACCGGGCGGTCTCGCTGGCGCAATCCGCTCTGTGGCTGGAACGCTTTGCCATTTCCGAAAAGTTGCCCCTGAGTTCTCCTGCATCACGTTCGGATTTTGCCTGGTACGATTCCTTTCACGGTGCCCTTTTTCTGCGCAATGCGGAAAATATTCGTTCCTGGGTGTGGATGGCTGCCAGGGTGCCGTTCGGACTGTGCCTGCCTCTAAATGACAGTTCTCTGGCCGAGTGGGATTTCAACTGCAGCGGTCAGATACAGGGCACCGGCATGGCGACTATGGTTCAATTAGGCAAGCATCAGCATCAGCTTTTTAAGGACAGCTTTGTCACCATCGGGAAATATGCGATTGTTTCTGCTGCCCAGCTTGGAGAGGGTCAGAAAGATGATACCGTCGCCGAAACTCAGATTGCCTGTGCAGCGCTGCCGGATGGCAAAAGTATGCTGATCATGCAGTATTCCAAAGCGCCGACGCGGGTCTATGTCCGTTCCCTCAAAGGGCTGATGTTGCAGCTGCCCAATGATCTTTTCAATGATTTCCACCGCAGCATCCGAACACCAGCAGAAACCATCGAGCTGAATGGTCTCGAACCACCATACGGCCTACGCGATCTGAACAGCAAGATTCTGAATATTGACAATAAACTTACCATCGAGCTCTTCTACGGTGCGGATTCGCTGAAAATCAACCGTCCCGCAGAACGGCAAATCGTCATTCGATATAAAGACGCCGGCGGCGGCAACCTCTACTGCGAGGAAATCTGCTCGAAATGCATATCCGGACTACAAAAATATGAAGCGGACGAGGTGCTGCTGGATGAATGTTTTGCTGTGCAGGTTGGCACCCTGCCCCCAAAAACCAGCTTCCTCGAAAACGCAAGCCCGACCTGTTCCGAAGAATGCCGATATGCGGCATTCGCGGCGGCCGATGGAAAAACCTACGCGCTGGCGGCAAATTTCGGCGCACAGGAAGGCAGCATCGAATTCCACGAAAAGATAACGCTCATCGAAGAGGGAAAAGACTGGTCGGGAACGCAATTGCAACTCCCAGCCGGAACCTGCAAGCTGTTTATGATCGGATAAGGGTGCAGGTTTTTAACAACGAAATACACGAAAAGGCACGAAAATTTTTATAGGGGTTGCTGCTCTGACGGATGAAATGGCACGCGGCTTAAAAAGTAGCGCGACCGTCCCGGTTGTGAATGATGTTTGCCCGCCCCCGTATGCAAGAGGCAGGATACTTGGCGTCCTTGGCGTCTTGGCGGTTAGTTCCTTGCCATTGAACCGCCAAGACGCCAAGCAAATCAGTCTTCGAGCAGCTGCAACTGCACGATCTTATATTCATTGCGCCAGGCATCACGGACAATATGCGCCAATATACGCTGCGTGGCTAAGATGGAATAGTACTCGTTTTCATTTTCATATTTAACTGGATTGACAACACTCTTTTTGATATCATCCCAATTGCCTTCCGTCACCCCTTCCAATTCTTTCAACGCCTGTCCAATCACCAGAACGGTGTATTTATCCATGCGGGTCGTCAGCAGATTTGCCGTACGTCCAATCAAGGCCTCGCGCTCGCGGTCATTGGACCCACCGGCCAAAGACGCAGCTATTGCAGCACGGGAATGGCTAAGATCACCCTCAACCGTCAAATCCAGCTCCGAGGTGTTAAAGTTGACATCTTCATACCAATCTTGAGGGTTGATTCCCCGCAGCAATTCCTGCCAGGCAAGAGGATTTCTGCTATTGGCATTGAATTTTCCATGCGTTCGCTTCAAAGGACCAATCTTGACCTGATCGAGTATCTCCGCATCCACTCCCGCTATGTCCAAAGTCCGAAATGCCTCCCCGCGATGTATCGCACCCAATTCCCAAAAATTCCGAAAAGGACGGTTCGGAATAAATGCCGTGGAAAAAGTAGAAAATTGAGGATCCGCCTGCTCCTCATCTTCTGTTTCTACTTCTAGTTTTTCAAGAAAATTCTCATAATCTTCCATATCTGCATTTTCAGGCTTCTCTGTCGGAAAAATTCTATTACGCTCCCCAAGGCTTGGTCCGGAAATCTTCCAGTAATCCGGCCGGTGATTGCAGCGCGGATCAGAGACCTCGAGAGAAATGTCTGCCTTTTCACCCACCTTTAAAGTAACTTTTTTTTCTGTGGATGTTTTCAAATATGCGACATCATAAATTTGGTTACTAGATCCGATAATAACCAGTAGTTCTCCGGAGACCACTGCATCAGATAACGTTTCTGACTTTGCCACTTCCAGTTCGCCCAAATCATCTATTGTGGCATAGCAAAATTTATCTTGTTTTTTCATCGTATAATTTGAAATTTCGTACCTCCAATCCTTCACACCTTCACTCCCAAACTCGACCTTCCCGGAAATGCAAATCCTGACCTCTCCCCCTGGAACTTCTTCATCAAATATATTTACCACTTCTAGGGTTGGTTTTAACTTCAGTTTATATTCTCTCTTCTCTTCAATCAACGAAAATTTTAAAGCTATTTCATTGATATACGGCACCTTTTCATTGCCGCAATAGGTTGGAGGAGTCCCATCCCAAGTGGCATCGGTCGTGGCAAAATTGTCCGCATCACAAAAATCCACCATGTTGGCAGCGACCTGTAGGCCTATATCTCCGAGGCTATTCAGATAAGGAATGCCAAAGCCCTGCTCGTCTATGCCTGGTGTTGCTTTCAATGACATACGTGAATCATCCCCATAAAATTCCGGACGTTGGAATTTTGATTCATCGATGTCTTCCGTTTCAGGATCATCATCCATCGGCTTCACCAATTTTTTGACTAAATTATTTTTATCAGGAACCTCCCAACCACCCCACTCATACCCGGTGATATCAAAGCACTGACGTTCAGTACTGCCATCCCAGTATGCTTCAATGTCTTCACCGCTGAAAAATGTATAACGGAGGGCATCTTCAGAATTCGCGCTCCACAATTTTCTCCACAGATGGGTATAGGAAAACCACTTGGCCTTGGTACCGCTATAACCTGACGGCAATTTTGTCAAATAATCGGAAGCAGCCCGCAATTCTTGCATTTGCAAGCCAAGGCGAAAGGTATTCTCCTCCGACACTGGTGTTTCTCCTGCTGAAATATCATATGCAAAACCGTCTGTCTCTGTTTCAGTAAACGACGCGAGCCTGCTTTCGCCAGCTTTGACGAATGGGATTTTTCCGCTGAGCGAGAGCATCTGGTTGATATCCAGTTTGTTGGCTTCCTCGAGTACTAAAAAGGCCACCCGACCAATCGTTTCGCCGCCTACTGTTATGGTTTGATAATACACAGAAGGCAAGGATGAAATTGAAAATTGCACCAGTACCGGAAGGATAAGGCTGTCGTTTGACAAATCATAAGTTGAGTCACTGCCGCTGCTGACAAAGAACTTTGGCAGTTCCGGATTTTCTGGAACGCTGGAAAAAAGTTCAGATGACTCAGGCAAGTAGACATCCGAGTACATCTTCATTGCTGCGATGACTCGGTTCAGAGCGGATTTAGCCAGCAGTCTTGCCTTGATCTGGTCGGCATTGATTTTGGCGATCTGGCGGTTGGTGCGTGCTGAGAAAGCGAAGGCCATGGTCACAATCAGTGCCAATGACAGGATGCCCAGCGTCAGCAACAAAGCCGAACCGCTTTCATGATTTGGAGTCTTTTTTTTCATTGCTTGCATATCCAATCAAGGATACAAAACGAGTAATGGGGTTGTAGTGCGGGGTCACAAGGTGACGTAACCGGATAGGCTGCAGAATGCAGGAGACGTATGGGGACTCATGGGAAGCATCAGGCGCTTTCATTTTTTCACCCAACTTTTTGTTGTGTGAAAGATTTGGATCGGGATTACGCTGTGGCTGTTTTATGTCGTGCCCCTTCAGGCTGATTCCAACATCGCTGATCAGACCGACCTGTCCGACCCGTCCGACCCGTCCGACCCGTCCGACCCGTCCGACCCGTCCGACCCGTCCGACTAACCTGCACCCTTCACCCTGCCCCCTGTCCCCTGCCCCCTGCTTTCAAAACAACAGGAATTGCTGTATGGAAACGGGAAGCAGCCTCACCCGTTTCCTATCGCAAAAAGATGATCTTGGAAAAACGACGGGCAGTCTCGATTTTTTTCTGCTCCAGAACAGCATCATCCGCGTCGCCACTTTGCAATTGCTGGATCGCAGCTGCATCATAGAGCGTCAAGGAAACCTTGACCACTTTGGGCACATCTGTCGAATAGCCAGACACATCCGGCAATATTTCAATTTGAATTTTATCCACTCCTTCAGCAATGACATCAAAAAAACGGTCGAGATCATCCTTGAATGGGCTACCGTCTTCCTTGATCAAATTACGGAAAAAATCGGCTACCGAGGTATCCATTCCAAAAAGGAACCATTGGGGGACTTTTTTTTCATCTTCTGCCATTTCAACTTCACTCATATCAATCGCGCATCGGTACAACAAGTCCTTATCATCAATATGCAAATACAGAACCGGATAAGTACCAACTTTCGCCTCAAGAGAATTCTCTTGGTTCTGAGTGGAACTGAAATTGCTCAAGAGTCCAAAATACAGATCCTTACCATGCTTCTTCAGATAAACAGGAATTTCCCGGCCAGGTTCATCAGTAATCAAGGCGTTCTGCACATCTGCTTCGAGAACATCAAAAACAATTTGCGCGGTATCGAACAAAGACATCGTGCTGTTGCTGGCGCTCCAGATTTTCAGTGCGCTGTTGATGAACTGGAAGATGAATCCCATCATGACCACGAGCACTGCTATTGCGACTAGGATTTCCAGCAATGTAAAATGCCTGCTTTGATGACAAGTCGGTTTGCGCATCAGACCCGATCCTCTATCGTTGGCGTAAAAATCATGGACTTGACTCCTGATTTTGCGCATGTGGATGTGGATTAAACACTTCCAGACAATACAGCGCTTTCTGGCGAGCACCATAAGGAATTTCCGCCGGCCAGCTGACCTCGATATTCAGCCGAACACCCGTTTCGTACGGTATTTTGATTCCATTCACTGAAATTTGCTCTTTCCAAACTGCCAAAATCGCACGAAAGTCGATTTTTTCGAGGTTAAAAGTCTTGTCTCCCAGATAAACACCTTCTTCGTTGCAATGACTTTCGTTGCGATGACTGAGGATCAAATAAATTGGCAAATAAATTGGCTGATCTTCTGAATCCGTGCTTTTCCGATAATAAATATTATCTGCAAAAGTTTTTTCCCATTTACCAGGGGCATTAAGCTCGATAATAGTAAATTCCAGGTTCGCCCCCTTCGGTTTGGTCTCTGTTATTAGCTCGGGATCACTTGTTCCTACTGTGTTGTCCCAGTCATCTGCAGACAAAGTCGCGCTATATTCCAGGTAATTGAGCAATTGTTCTGCGGCTTGTGCGGCATAGGTTTCCAGTGCGGCATCGCGCGTGGCGCTTGCCCCGACTGGGATCAGCACCATGATACTGCAAATGCCGATGGCACAGACTCCGAGTGCAATCAGCAGTTCAACCATTGTAAAAACTTGTTTTCTGCGCATACCAGTTGTTCCTAAAATCGCGCTTTCCTCCATCCAGCTGAACAGCAACCCTATAAAATTTCGTGTTTTCGTATCGCCCAACTTCTTCTTTTTTGGGAAAGATTTTCAAAAAACAGATCCGCAAGTTACTGACCTTGAGGCTCTTTCTCATTTTTGAGAAACTTTTTTGAACTTTTTGAGTTTCGATTTGACCGATCATTCGCCCGTGTGGGTTGCAGACGTCAGTCCGCCTCAAGCCTTTCCATGCGGCTCGCGGTCAAGCTTCTCCAGTCTCGGAGAGACGGCACCATGAGTAACCCCGTTAGGTGAAGCTGTGCGGAGCACTGCGGAACCTGGGGTTACTCATAGTGCCACGCCTCCGGCGTTGGATGCCTCCGACGCAATTGCGTAAAGCCGGTCTTGTCACACAAGAATTTTGGGCAGGAATTATGTCGCGCCCTTACAGGGCTTTGCCGATGGTGTGATCCCTGACCCAGGGCGTTGCCCTGGGCTGGTATATCACGCCCCTTCAGGGCTAATTCCAGCATCGCCGATCCGACCGATCAGCTGTCCGTGTTCCGTCCGTGTAAAGTCCGTGTCCGTCCGTGTCCCGTCCGTGTCCCGTCCGTGTCCCGTCCGTGTAAAGTCCGTGTCCCGTCCGTGTCCCGTCCGTGTCCCGTCCGTGTAAAGTCCGTATGGGTTGTGAGCATCCAGGTGGCGACCATTTTTTTCTTAGCGGACACGTTCTTTGTCGATGATCTGTTTTGTTTCAACAATCAGTTTGGCAAGCCTTTGGCGTTTGGCGTTGATGACGTCGAGGTCTTTTGTCCATTCATAGACATCTTTGACGATGCTTTCCTCGATAACCAGTTCCCGGTCGATTTTTTGGAACAATGCCGGGTGCTTTGCATCATCGAGATATGCTTGCAACTTTCGAAGCAGCACGAAATATTCAAAATCCTCGAAGCCATCCCGGAAGTTGGCCATGCGGATCGAGGGGATTGCCTCCATATCCGGACCTGGATAGATCAACGTTCCGGTACCCTGCCAGCGCCCGGCAAGCCATTCTGTTTCCGGCCACTTTCCGCCGCTTTTTCCGGGTTCGGGCATGTTTTCCTGCGGAATACTATTCAGCATGAAGACCATAAAACCTTCTGCGCCGTACTTGTAAGCCATCCATGCCTGTATGCGGGGGGCGAGATAGGACTGGTAGTAATGAATAAATGGCGTGTAATTGCCCTGGCTGTCCTGCTTGGTCGAACAGGAATAGAAGATAAAACGCTCTGCGAACTTGCTGACGCGCTGCTGGATGGTGCGGCGCAGGTTCTCGTTGTGCAACGCATAGAGGCTTGGCGCCCAGATATCAATATAGCCAAGGGACTTTTTGAGGCCGCGTTCCACCGTCGGCTCGATGCTGTAGCCGAAAAGCTGTATTTCCGGAAATTTTTCTTTCAGGAATGCATGAGTTTTAAGCATGGCGTCCCAGCGCACATTGGTGTTGGGTTCATCGAAATATTCCCAGCCGCTGATGGCTAGCAACTCTTTTTTCTTCAACAATTTCAGGTAGGCGTTCATGAAATCGTCATAGAAACGGTTGTTTTCGAGCGCTCCGACATAGTCTCCCTTTTGCAGCAGTTCCTGATGTTTTGCCAGTTCCGGAAGATACTGGCGCAGTCTGCCGGTTTTTCCGCTGCTGCGGTCAATGACTGGGTGATCGGCAACGACCCGGTTGAAAAAATCAGTGCTGCAGCCCATGGAAGCCGGGAAGAAGTTCCCACCGAACTCGAATCCGGTATCGATAAACTGTTCCCATTTGGAGAAATCAAAGGAGAAGGTGCCATCCTTTTCGCGGAATATTTTGATGTTGGCCGGATGCCAGTAGACCGCATGATGCAAAACAAAAGGATTGATGCGGTAGCGTCCAAGTACTTCGGCATGCTTGCGGTGCAGCTTCGGGCTGTATCCCGCCTCGCCGAAACCGCCATAGTATTTTTCCCAGGACAGCGTCGGTGAAAGCCAGAAGTCATTTTTCAAGGTTGTTTCCCGGGGGATGTCAAAACCGAAGGCGGTTATTTCCAGCGGTACCTCGACGGTATATTGGTTGGCTGTGACTCGTACGCTTCCGGAATACAGGCCGGCAGGAGTCCCAGGGGGCAGGGTAATGTCCAACCAGACCGGACGCTGCGTGTTTCGCTCGATATCAAACGCTTTTCCCTCGAGCAGGATGTCCGGCTCGTAGGGCTGATAAAAGTTCGAGCCGGTGGGCGGCTTGTCGGTGATCTTGACATAGTCAATTGCAAACCAGCGGAAGTTATCCGCCGATATCTGTCGCCCATCCGCTCTCCGCAAAGCACTGAATTGGACGCTCACCTTCTGCAGTGGCTCCCCGAAAGGAATCACAACCAGCTGGATGGATTCGGTTTCGCCGCCTGCAGCGGCCAGTTTCAGCGGGGCATTGATCGCCCCTTGGTAAGGTGAATCCCGATAGATTTTCGCGTGTGCATTCGCCTGTCCCAGGGCGAAAAGCGGGTTTTCCTCTTTGATTCCATGGTAAATCTTTACCAGATTGTCAACAAAGCGCACCTTAGTCCAAGATTTTTGAACTTGTGTGTATAAAGCAACCAGGTCGTTCCACTGTGCTCTGGTCAATGCATCGGGATTCTGAAGGCTTTTGACTGCGGCGGCGGATTCCTGCTGCAGGGTAGCCAGTTCTTGGATAAAGGCCTCTTTGCCGGGATAATGGCTGTTGCGCAACTTGTCTGCCGCCGTTTCCCTGACGATGCTTTGGAAGGTTTCGATAACTGGCGGCAGTTCCCTGCTGCCAAAGCCATGATAGACTTTCTGGTCGCCCTGATAGACCTCGACCGTCATGTCCCATTTGCCTCCTTGCAGGATATCCAGCGTACTAGTGAAGGTTTTACCGGCAATGGGTAGTTCCTGCCGGGCAATGATTTCCCCGTCACGCATCAATTGGACGAGTGCGCGCAGTTCCGGTTGCTCGCGGTTGACTGTAAATGCAAATTTCTGCTTGGTGCCGAAAAAGATTTCCGTAAAGTCATGTTTGACGGCGGGGATTTGCTCTGTGTTTTTGCTGCCTGCGAACTGAAGCGTGCCGAAATATTCCGAATAGTGGTAACTGACATGTTCCTTGTTTCGCCAAGTGGACCATTCATGCAGGTATCCTTGATCCCGGCAGAACTGAATGCGCCAAGTTTCTCCTGGCACCGGAGTCCCCATAAATGCGGCATGTCCCAACAAGGCGCCAAACGGAATCGCCATCTCGATCGTCCAGTGGTCAGCGAAAATGCCGGTTTTCACCTGCCAGTCAGCATTGTAAAAAGAATCTTTTGCGTAGGCATCGAAGCGTGCTCCATAGGGACTGGCTGCCAGCTGATAGTATTGTTCGAGATCGCTGCCCAGCGCCAGGAATAATTCGGCGACATCCCCATTCCAATCGAGATTGTCGCGGATATCCTCCGGCGGGCCATACTGGAGCTTGCTCATGTTCTTTTCATACATGGTCCAGAAGAAATAGAGATTTTCGGCATCATAGCAAGCGCGCACTTCTGTCTTGTTGAGCGGCGGCTTGTTTTCAGACTGATGCAGGATAAAATCGGTGGCGACCGCAGCGTCCCGCCAACAGGGATCATCCATCTTGCCATCGAGCACCGGTGCCTGCATGGTGCGGAAACATTCCAGAAAACGCGGTTGCTTTACACCGCCTCCTGCCGCCGCCATCACCGTCAAGGAGACCAACATGACTGGCAGGAATAGACTTATACGCATAGACAGGACTCCTTGTTCAAATGCCACATGAGGATTTTACCAGAAAAGGCTCATCCGCCAGAGCAACAACCCTATAAAAAATTTCGTGCCTTTTCGTGTGGTTCGTGGTTAAAAAATCTGCAAAGTAACGAATATTGTCTGATCTATTCGTCTCCCCAAAAAGGCCTGAATCCGAGATGTCGATATCCGCTTGGCAGCCAGGAAGATGGGAAGGCTTTGTCCGGCCAGCCGTTGGCTGTCGTGATGACTTCCATGCTGATCTGCGGGGGATATTGGTTTTTCATGTATTCAACGTGTCCATCAGTGAACAGCATATTGAACCCGTTGCCGTGGGCGTTGTAAAAACTCTGAGTAGAGTATATGATCCTGGTCGATGCGGTTGAATCCGCCATGGAAAAGACTTGACTGGGCTTGCGGATTTTCTCGTATTGCACAGCATTGTCGGATAGATAATTCAGAGGAACACTCCCCTTGCGGGGATAAACATGTTCATTGGCTGCATAACTGTAACGCACAATACCGCTGTTTCCACTGGTATCCGCAGGATCATAATACCATGGGCGCAAATAATCATTGGACGAGATATGTCCGTTGCGAGTGATAAATTCCGGACAGGTCATCGGCCCGGTCTTCCGACGAGTGTAGCTGACTGGGAGACGCAATTCATTGATGATGGAGACATGCAGATCGGCTATGGCACCATTACTGCGGAAGCGCAGCTGGGGAAGATAGGAGTCATTCGAGTCCGCATACATCAGCAAACCCGTCCCCAAGGTTTTCAAACTGTTCGAGCAGCCAACGCGCTTGGCTGTCTGCCGGGCCTTGCTCAACGCCGGCAACAACATGCTGGCCAGTATGGCAATAATGGCGATAACCACCAGCAATTCGATTAAAGTAAATCTACTGGAAATCAACGGCTTACAAACAATTCGCTTGTTCATTTCACACTCCTTTCTACTTTTTCCAGGGTTTTGGCATATAAGCACTTTCCTGTCTGATTGTGGTGCCTTTACAAGGCACTGTTTTTGGGGGGACCTCACCCCAGGCTAAAGCCTGGGGTTAAGCATGGTGAAGCGCCTACGGCGCAAGGTGTTATGCCGGACTCAGGCCGATCCGCCTTGTTTGATCCAGCTAACCTGCCCCCTGAACATCACAACCGGGACGGTTGCGCCATTTTTTTAAACCGCATGCTATTCCCATCCGTCAAAGCAACACTTCTACAAATTTTCCGCGCTTTCTGTGCTTTTCGTGGACAAGAAATAGATTCTGGTTGCCGATCAACGGAAAAAGTCAACTGCTTTTTTTAGGGTTATGGTTTGATTTTCCAGAACAACTTGCGCAGTCCGGTTGGTTGCTCGACGGTGCACAAAAGGAATTCGCTTGGTGCTAGAGCAATCGGCTTGTCTGTCGCCGGAATGTTTTTACCAGTCAGGACATTGGTCACTTTTGCTGCGGGATGCAGCTCGGTCAATGACCAGCGTGCCTGCTCTGTGCGATGACTGATATGATTGTAAAGCAGCACCAGTGCTGCTCCCTGCTGGGGATTGAACCAGGCGCAGGTCAACAATGCCTTGTTGTCACAATTAACAGACGCAATGCTGCCGGAAGCCAGCAAATCCTCATAGGGCGATAGCGTTGCCACCGCCTTGGCGTGATAATAAAAGTCCAACGGGCTGTCGAAGTCAAATATGGGAAAATAGGTTATTCCGGCGACACCATCCAGAAAAGCCACATAAAGCATCGGCTCGATTTTACGGGGATCAAATTCCACGGGACAGCCAGTCGTCAACCATGGGATGGCGATACGGGGTGCAATTCCCAAAAAAAGGTAACTGCCAGATAAGGCAACCCATCAAGAAAAAAACAGGCATGGCGCTTGTTTTTTTTTATTTTAGCTTTATGGTATGCTAATACGCATATATTAATACTGT
>JAPXLT010000118.1:0-13200 GCA_033809415.1 Lentisphaeria bacterium | reverse complement strand
GATTGACGATCTATGGAAAAAGTCAACTGTTTTTTTAGGTTTACCAACGCACCTTGCGCACTGTGTAGTATCGCGCATCATTGGGATCATTGAAAACAGCTCTGGAAACCGCCACGATCTTCGCCAGTTGATCCTTGTTGCCGTCAACTTCGGCATTGTAATATTTCAGCAGTTGGGCGTTGAACCACTGATCCTGAAGGGTACGCAGTTCGCGCATCAACTCGTATGCTTCCATCTGCAGAGACTCATTCTCCGGGGCTTTGCACAGAGCCAGCCAGATGTCGTTCAAAACACTGCACCATGCCCCTGGCGACACTTTGCGCAGTTCGTTTCTTGCCCGGCTCAGGTATTCCTCGGCCGTTCCTGAAGCAGAAAGCCCGGTGCATTCCCAATAGACCATCGACAGCTCCGGAGACGTTTTCATCATGGAGAGCGACAGTATCCAGCTGCACCTGCTCAATGCCGCTTCAGGCACTTCGACCCTGTGGACGTAACTGCTTTTGCCAATGCGGAAAAAGAGAAGGCGTCCGCCCCAGCTGCCAGTCTCCGGCACTTGGCGCCGATAAGTCATCTGAAGGTAAGGAATCCCATTGCCGAACCCTAGGAAACTAAGCGGCATGGGTGCGCCGAAATTCCAGTTTTCGTTACTGCTGCGCTTATGGTTCATCCAATGGGTCAGCGCCTGGGAGCGGTCGCAGGAAAGATTGCGCGGGTCATCATAACGCTCGAAGCTGATCCGCATCGAAATATCTCGGTCCCTTCCAACGCAGGTAGTGATCGTCACTTCGTCATCTGTTTTTTCCACCTTGGGTTTCATACCAGCCGGTATGAGCAGATCAATCCCGCCTTTTTGCGCCGAACCAAGCAAAGAAGGCTGGATTTCCATCAAATCCTCGCCAGCCGCATCTTTGGGCCAGTCAACATGCAATTCCGGTTCGGGTTGTTTTGGCCACAGAAAAATTCCGGACACGACGATTGCAACCAGCAGGACAACCATGATGCCGACCCGCCGTCGGCTTTTGGCTAGACTGTCCTCCCGGATTTTAGCAATCTCCTCCTGGCTGGCAAAGCGGGTATGCATAACCTGTGTGCCTTCGCCAGGCATCATGGTACGTGCGGCGCCATCGCTATCACCGGCATCAGCACCGGCAGCCTGGCTGCGCCTCAGACGATTGATATCCAGGCGCAGATTTTCAAAGTTGCTTGCTGCCCCGACAATCGTCGGTGTATCAAGGTCCCCATCCTCTTCTTCAGCGTTCTGCGAGGAAATCGGCACGTTCGTTTTCGTGTCTTCTTCTGTCTTCAACACGATCTCAAGGCGCAATGCATTTGCGGCGCCGATCTCGATGACATTGCCATGCTGCAATTCGACGATGGAATCGACCGGCTGCCCATCAATCCGGATGCCAGCCGGGCTTAAATTTTCCACCGTTGCTTTTCCTGCATCGACTTTGATGACGCAGTGCTTATCGGAGACGTCTTCATCATCAAACCGGATAGAGGCCGAATGCGAACGTCCAAGAATATGCTCCCCCGGCTTCAAGGGGAAAAACCGGCCTTGCAGGGAACCACGCAATCCAATTAATGTCAACATCTTACTTTCTCCAATGGGAGGGCGCCAGGTGCCGGCTGTTCACGACCAACCTGCTCAAAAGCTGATAGGAACGCCGGAATCAATCACCCGAATGATGATAGGGGTGAAAATGATAATGAAAACTGCTGGCAGAATAAACAGGGCAGTAGGCAGCAGCATAATCGCAGGTGCCCGTGCGGCACGGCGTTCAGCCCGATGAAAACGGGCCCGGCGAAGTTCCTCTGCCTGAATCCTCATCGTCTGGGTAAGGCTGGAACCCAGTTCCGTGCTTTGCACAATGGCAGTCACAAAAGAACGGAATTCTTCTATTTGAATCCGGTCAGCCATCGCCCGCAACGCCTCGACACGGTTTTTTCCTAATTCAATCTGTCGCAACACCATGCCAAATTCCACGACCAGCGGACCAGTAAAACCGCTACCAACCAGATTCCGCAATGCGGCGCCAAAATCCTGTCCTGCCTGGGTGGCCACAGTCAGCAGGTCAATGGCAAAGGGAAGTGCTTTCGAGATGCTTTCCTTGCGTTTTTCTGCGACCTTACGCACCTGAATCAGCGGATAACTCCAACCCACCCAGGCGCCAAGGATCATTGCCAGCAGGGCATAAATGCGTGCCGGGCCGAGCAAAAACACCGGCACCAGGCCAACTATTCCGCCTAAGATTGCTCCAAGCAACTGAGCGCCACGCACTTCCAGAGCAGATAAATCCATGGCGCCGGCAATCAGGTCCCGGCTCAATGCCTGCTGCGCAGGACTGGTGTCTGGGTAGAACAAGGCAGCTAACCGGGTAGATTGGCTGATTTCATTGGCAAACAATTTAAAGAAAAAAGGTTTATTGCTGGTATCCGCCGCTGCCTTGCCCCGGGTTCCGGAAGAACGCCAGACGCGAAACAAATGCGTCAGGCCGAGGACAAAAAACACGGTAGCCAAAAAGAGACAGATGCTGAGCGGTAAATGGGAATTCTGCATGCGATTATTCCTCAATCGTAACGATCTTATGGATCCAGAAGAATCCAATCAGTTCCAGTAAAATGGTGAAGCCTATTGCCGCATATCCGATGCGGGTAGTGATCAGCGGTAACATCAAATCTTGGTCGATGGCAAACAGAACGACAAAGGCCACCAGCGGTGCAGAAGCCATGGCAATAGCCTCAAAACGCCCCTGGGCAGTCATCGTTTTCAATTTTTGCTGAAATTCCGTACGGTTGCGTATGGTTTCCGTGATCTTTTCCAGAACTTCCGCAAGGCTGCCGCCGCTTTGCAAAGTCAGGCGCACCGAAGTTGCCAGCAAAAACAAGTCTTCATTGGGTATCCGCCGGCAAAGCTTCATCAATCCTTCCGGCAAATCGACACCAAGGCGATATTCGCGCAAAAGAAAGCCTATTTCTTCCTGGATGGGGCCGCCAATGTTGTGAGAAACGCTTTCCAGCGC
Source organism: Lentisphaeria bacterium (assembly GCA_033809415.1). GTDB lineage: Bacteria > Verrucomicrobiota > Lentisphaeria > Oligosphaerales > Oligosphaeraceae > JAQVUB01. The sequence goes on along the minus strand of JAPXLT010000118.1, from coordinate 10,177 downwards.
CTGGGGAAGCGATACCCCGGCTCTCAAGGCACTGGCCAGACCGAAGGTCAAATCCATCATCCCGTCTGCAATTTGCTCCAGGCGCTGCTTGATTTTCCAGTTCAACCAGACCCTCGGCAGCTGGAAGGCAGCGGCGCCGCCAAGCACACATAAAGGCAACAGAATCCAGGGGCTGTACACTCCGGCAAACAGCAATACAACGATGATAATGGCACTGGCACAAACGGCGGCAGACCAGGATTTCTGATGCAATTCTTCCGAACTAATGAAGCGTGCCCCCAGAGTGGAAGAAAACGGTTCGTCGGCGTCCGGATCGTCCTTGTCAACCGATGGTGCGCGATATGTAAACAGCGGCAATACCACCAGCACAGCACAAAATACCGCTCCGAAAACCAATGCTAAAACCAATATACTGAACGTATTCATAAGCTTTTCGTACTACTCCCTCAAACTTCTTGTTTTTTCAGAAAGATTTTTTTATGGACAAGGGACAGGGACAAGAATGGACACGATGGACGGAATGGACAAGAATGGACTGCTGAATGGACAATGGACGATGGACAGAGATTATGTCGCGCCTTTCAGGGCTAATCCCAACATCGCCGATCCGACCGATCTACTTGATCCGTCCGATCCGTCCGATCCGTTGTCCGTGTCCCGTCCGTGTCCCGTCCGTGTCCCGTCCGTGTAAAGTCCGTGTGGGTTGCGGGCGATCAGCCCACGCCAAGTCTTTTCGTGTCTTTTCGTTGTTAAAAAAACAGGTTAAAAATCATCCGGCATTTTTGCTGAAAACGCTCAATGGCACCCGCAAATCTCCCTTTTTGCGCAGATTTTCAATGAAGCGTGGGATGTTGCCAGTAGCGACAAAACGTCCCTGCAACTTTCCGAACTCGTCAATGCCGGTTTGCTCGTAAACGAAAATATCCTGCATCAAAACGACGTCCCCCTCACGACCGGTTATTTCGGAGATCTGGACGATTTTCCGGCTGCCGTCCAGCATGCGGGTCTGCTGAATGATCAAATCCACTGCGGAGGAAATCTGCTCCCGGATAGCCGTGGTCGGGAGCTCGAAACCGGTCATCAACACCATGTTTTCCAGGCGCATAATCGCGTCTCTCGGGCTGTTGGCATGCAAAGTGGTCAGGGAGCCGTCATGGCCGGTATTCATGGCCTGGAGCATATCCAGTGCTTCCGCGCCACGACATTCGCCGACCACGATACGATCCGGGCGCATGCGCAGTGCATTGATCACCAGGTCCCGGATGGCGATCCGTCCCTTGCCTTCAATGTTGGGAGGGCGCGATTCCAGGCGCACCAGATTGCTGTGCGACAGCTTCAGTTCTGCCGAGTCTTCGATGGTCACCACCCTTTCGTCTTGCGGGATATAAAGCGACAGCATGTTGAGCAGCGTCGTTTTACCTGAACCAGTACCGCCGGAGACCACGATATTCTGACGCGCCCGGACGGCCTCCTGGAGAAACAAGTCCATTTCCGGGGTCATGCTGCCAAAACGGATCAGGTCTTCCGAGGTCAATTTGTTTTTGGCGAATTTTCGGATAGTGACTGAAGCGCCATCGAGTGCCAGTGGGGGGATAATGGCGTTGACTCGGGAGCCATCTGGCAGTCGCGCATCCACCATTGGGCTTGCTTCATCGATATGGCGTCCCAGGGGTTCCACAATCCTCTGTATGATATTCATCAGATGGCGTCCATCATAAAACCGCACTCCGCTTTCCGCCAGTTTTCCTTTGCGTTCAATAAAAACGCGGGTTGGCCCGTTGACCATGATTTCGCTGATCTCCTCATCACGCAACAGGGGTGAAATGGGGCCAAAACCAACCAGTTCGTCCATCAGAGCCTGGCGCAGCTGCGCCAGATCAATGCTGGGCGGAATTTCATGGCGCAATTCGCGCAATGTCTGCTCCATCGCGACAGTCAGCTTATTGCGCATCTCAGAGTCTTCCAGCTCCGTAGTCGCCAATTCATGCAGATTCATCCTGGCAAGGATGTTTTCATGAATTTTCTGCTTCAAGGCAACCATGCCCTCGCCAAACAACAATCCTGCTCCAGGCGGCGTTGCAGGCGGAGCCGATGGGGACGGTTCTCTGGCTGGGATAGCCTTGGGCTCGGGACTCTCTTTCTGCTGCTGAACTGGAGTCGCCGAGGCAGTCTCTGACAGAATCAAGAGGCAGTTGCCCAGCTTCATCCGATCCCCATACGAAAGTTTTTTCGGTGCTGTGAGCTTCTGACCATTCAGGCTAGTGCCACAGGAACTGCCATAGTCTTCAAGGATAAATTCTCCCCCACTGACCTTGATGCCGGCATGACGCCGGGAAACTTGGGTGTCACTCAAGACCAGACTGTTGTTGATGCCGCGGCCAATGCTGAGTTCTCCCTCCAACGGCAATTCCAATATGCGCGCCGGAAAAGTCTCTGATTCCTGAATAATAAGAAAGGGCATGAAAGACTCCTAAAGGAGAGGGTGCAGGGTGCAGGGTGCAGGGGGCAGGGGGCAGGGGGGGGCGACTTGTCCGACTTGTCCGACTTGTCCGACTTGTCCGACTACCTGCCCCCTACTACCTAAATTTAGAAGAAGAACCAGCGTTTGCCTTTCCGCTTTTTATCCGTTTCCTTCAATGGTTTCTGGGCATCTTCCAGGGTGCCGCGCGTTTCATCCGAGACTGGCGGCAGGATGATATCGCCTTCGCCGGCAAAAACCGGGCTGACCAGAATCAGCACCTGGTTGTTCCGAAGGGTAGCTTCCTTTTCGGAAAAGAACCATTGAATGCCAGGAATGCTGCGCAGGAACGGCACTCCGGTGGGGCTGGTACGCCCCTCGACCAAGCCGCGCATACCCCCCAATATCAAGGTTTTTCCCAATTCGCACTGCACTGCCGTGTTCAGGCTGTTGCCGCGCACATCCCAGTCCCCTGAATCATTCTGTGACGGGCTGCTTAATTCCAACTGCATATCCATGTTCACCATCTGAGCTGTCTGCAAGCCGCCTTTGACTTTGATGATCAGACCGTAATCAATATCTTCCAGGCTGGCGGTCTCGTTGCTGGCCACCTTGACTTTCAAGGTGCCGCCGCATTTCAACATCCGCCATTCCGGCGTGTCATTGCTACGGAAAGTGAGATGCCCCGCATTATACTGCCGTGAACTCCCGCTGGCGGCAAGGAATTCCAGGGTGCCACGCAAACCGCTAGTGATCGAATAGGTTCGTGTTGTCGGGCGGTTGCCGTCATTGCGCCCACCAAAAACACCGACTGCGGCATCAATCGTCCCCAACCCTGCATCGAGCAAATTCACGCCGAGCTTGTCATAGTCGCTGGTGTTCATTTCAACAAACACGACCCCAATTTCAATCAGTTTCGGCTCGACTGTAACGTCCCAAACCACCGGTATGCGCCCTCCATCCCCGGTGTTTTTGTCCATGCTCAACCAAGTTTGCGCCGCCAGAACACTTTTCACCCGTTCGGCATGAGCAGGGCTGAAGACGCTGCCGGAAATCAACAGGCTGTCGCCCAGCAGCTTAAGACTGAGCACGCCAGGTTTGTCCACCTTGCTGTTATCGGTTACGATCTGATAGCCAAGCTTCTCCAGAATATCGCGCAAGGACAGCACGGCTTCCGGCGCCGGACGGAAACGAACCAGATTCAGTGGCTGCTTCTGCATCGAGGCCAAGACCCGCTGAAACAAATCCCAATTCCCCGGCTTGCTGATTTCACCTTTCAGAACTATCCGATCCTGATTGACGGAAACCTCCACTTCTGGCACCATATCCAAATCCCTGCGCAGTGCATTGAGTTCTTCGCGAATATTGTCCGTCACTACGACATTGTAAATGCGGCTCAATCCGCTTTCCCCCATGACCTGAACATCGGTGCTGCCGACCTGAAGTCCAGTCAGCCGAAGTTGTTTTTTGTTGCTAACTTCGGCTTTGACGATCTTCGGGTCAGCCACCTTCATCGTGCGCATCTCGAAGGGCAGGTCCACAGAACTGAAACTGCCTACCGACAACATCACCTTTTCAGTGTCCACCAGACCTTGACCATATAAAACTGGCAAGAGAGACAAAACACACAGAAAAAAAACTGAAAAACGGTTTCTCTTTTTCATCTTACACACTCCTTTACTTGCTTAACTTAATCAAGTTAAAAAAACAGACTTAATCACTCGATGAACTTTTTTTACTTCGCGGCAGGTGCAGGTGTCGTTCCCATGGGTGGGAGGACGGAATCCAGGCCATTGAACAAGGCATCGAAGGTTTTTTCATCCACCCGACCTGCATCCGTACGGTTCAGATTTGTTGTGTCATTAGGCCGCCGCAAGGCCAGAGTAATGTCACAAACCCGTTGCGCAGCAATCAAAAATTGCGCCTGCTGTGGCGGCAGAGCCACCAGAAGGCCAGAGTCCTTTTGCCCGCTTTGCATTCCGGCACCTTCCAATACCCGGACACGCGGAAAAAGGACGACAGTTACTTCGCCGTGCCCCTTGGTGATGATTTCACGCTTCTCCAACACTGAAGCCACTTCCGACTCATCCTGTCTCAACTGGCCGCTGAACGTGCCCAGAATAGCCACTTCGTCACCGGGGCGCAATAAATGGGCAATGCTTTTCTCACCGCCAAGGTTGACAGCCCACTCTCCCTCGCCAATGACATCCCCAATGCTGCCGGACAGCCCGGCATCCGAATAGTAAAGATAATCCCCCATCTGCACCACCCTTGAGGCCTTCTGGCCAATCAGCAGGTTGCGGCGGTTCCAGGGTACGGCCGATGCCGGCATGGCCGAAATCGGCACAACTTTGCGCATAATCATCCCCTCAGTCACTTCTTCGTTGCGTCCGATCTCTCTCGCTGCCGCCACCAGATCGACTTGGGATTCACTGGCCTGCTTGTGCTCTGACAGCAACCGGCTAACCCCCGCAACAGCTGCCAACCCCAGCAAAACTGCAAAAATTAAGGGCATGTAATTCTTCATCAACAAATTCTCCTCTTTGTTCTTCAGGCAATCATCCGTTATTATAAAAAATCATTTCAAAAATCGTTTCATTCAACTCCCCAGGAAAATCCGCATTGTTGAGGATTTTCCTCCCAAAGCATCACCATGATCCTGACTTTTTCCTGGCGCCAGACAAACAGTTCACAGTACAGCCGACGACCTTCGCTCAGGTCGATGGTTTTTTCCAGCTGCCAGCCTTGGCTTTCCAGTCTGGTAGAAAACGAGCGGGTAGTGGCGCTGTAACTCAGGCGGACAATGCCAGTCTGCAGCCAGCCACGCCCGTCCGGGCTGCGGAAAATCACCTCCGCCTGGCGTGGCAACTCGAATTTCGGCGCCGGATCAGCGCAAGCCATCGTCAAGCAAAGCAGCCCAAAAACAAAATGAAATGCTCGCACTCTCATAACATAACCAAATTTTTCGTACTATTCCCAAACTTCTTCTCTTTTGTGAAGGATTTTTTTATGGACGATGGACAGGGACAGGAATGGACACGATGGACGGAATGGACAAGAATGGACTGCTGAATGGACAATGGACAATGGACAATGGACAATGGACGATGGACAGAGATTATGTCGCGCCCTTACAGGGCTAATTCCAGCATCGCCGATCCGACCGATCAGCTGTCCGTGTCCCGTCCGTGTAAAGTCCGTGTCCCGTCCGTGTAAAGTCCGTGTCCCGTCCGTGTAAAGTCCGTGTCCCGTCCGTGCAAAGTCCGTGTCCCGTCCGTGCAAAGTCCGTGTCCCGTCCGTGTAAAGTCCGTGTGGGTTGCGGGCGATCAGTCCGCGCTAAGCCTTTTCGTGTCTTTTCGTTGTTAAAAAATGTTTTTTATTCGCTCCAACTTTCAAAACTATCAAAACGCTTGTAGGCCTTTACGCCGGAAGGCGATGCCGTGCGAATGGGCCAAGGGTCCGAACTGCTGGCAGTCGCTCCCAGCTGTTTAATAGACAGCCAGCGGCACTTTCCCCCGTCCCAGGATTCATGTATTCCGATTTCCCGGTTGATGTACTTGTCCCAAGTTTCAAAAACTACACCTTTATTGAAATTCAGAAATTCAAAAACCTCGGGTCGCCCGGTGATCTCTTCAGCCCTCCAGTTTCGCGGGTGCCGGAAGGTGCTGCCGTATTCGCTGCGTCCAAAGACCAGCGCCGTGCTCTCGTTTTTGCTGGGGCCGGTTCTCCCCCTGACCGTCACACTTGTGCCATCCATGCCGCTGTCGACGGTATACAAGTCCTTCTGCGCACCGATGCCAGCGCCCTCCTGCCAGAAGTATCGCGGGATTGACAGAACTCCATGCAGCCAGAGAGGCAACTCGTAGGACACGCTCAATTTGGAAGCCGCCACCCCCGACCAGGTATAATCGCTTTTGGTCAGTCGCAAGGCAGCAAGGTCTTGATTCAAATTCTGGGTGGCTTTCTTTCCCCCGCCCTGTTTGTTTATCCCGGAAAAATATACCTCATCCAGCTTTGCAAGGATGGATTCCGCTTTCGCCTTGATTAGTAGCGGACGCATTGAAAAGCGGGATGCACCCCACCAGGCCGCCTGCCGGTCGGCAACGATCAACCGTGAGCGTGACAGCATCAAATCCCCGGCCCACAAAGTCGCACCAAACAGAAAAACGAGTATAGGAAAAGCCAGCACCGCTTCCATTAAAACGGAACCTCCTTCGTCGTTTTTGATGTTTTTGCGTCGGTGAAACATCCGCTGCTGTCTTTCATGCTGACAAAAATTAATGCCAGTTAATGCATTAAAATCGTTTTTCCCTCATTGTAATCAAACAATGCGCCGCGGTTCTGGTCTCCCAGATTCCCAATGTCACTTTCCTTGCCGCCATGACTGGTATTTCCGGACATTCCTGCCGGTGCCTTGTGCTTCGGCTGGATAACGTCAAATGGGGAGGTGGTGCAAGCTTCATCATGCGCTGAAATCAGCAGCGCATCCCAGTCCGTAACCCGCAAATTCCACAGTTTTTGCATATCGACTTTGCCGGGTTTCATACTGCCCTCATTGGAGTGCCAGGTTCGATATCCCAGATTGCTGTGATGCTGAATTCCGCTGCCGTCAGTGTAGGTTTTCCCCTTAGCCCAGGTTTCCGACGGCAAACGGTATCCGCTGGTTGCTGTCGAGACAGCATGGATTTGATTCGGTATTTGAAATGCCTTTATCCAGCCATCATTGCCAAAAAATGCAAAAGGATTGTTAACTTTTGCGGTCGCTGCAAAACTATAGCTGGACCATTGCTTGTCCTTGACCAAATAGTGCGGGCGCGGCCACGTGCGTTGCACCTTCTGATCATCCTGCAGCAGCCATCTCGCCAAGCCGCCGGGAGCTTTCAAGGCGGCAGTTCCAGTTAAATATCCCGCCGTGCCAACAACCTTTTTCTGGTTTAAAAACCACTTGTTGTCGCTCATGCGCTGCGTGTTTCCGGACTCTGTGCCCCAGCCGATGTAGGTGGGAACAATGATCTTGCATACCACCAAATCGATTTTTAACCACCTGCTAGTGAAGAAAAACCACTTGGCCACATTGGCGCTTTTGCTGTTTTCCTGTTTGTAGTAGCGCCCCAAAATTTCATTGTTCTTGCGCCGGAACCAGCCATGCTTATTGTTGCCAGTATGCCACCCGCGGCCAAAAACTTTTCTCGGTGTCGCGGTATATCCTGCCAAAGCGAGGAAGCGCGGCTCGGGGTCTCCGTCATCTGTCGGGCGGCTCGGGTCATTATATGGCTTGATATAGGTGCTCGGGGGCTGGCTGGAACAAGCAACTTCATCCAATGCAAAAGAAGTATTGGCATGGATGGCATTTACACCGGATTGCGAAGCACGGATATCCAGTCCCACTGTGTCACTAAATAACATTTCCTCGATGGCCTTGTTCATCTGCATGATTCGAGTACGTTGTCCCGCAATCGCCAGAGACGGGAATAAGTTTTCCATCGTATCCAGATTTTCGAAACGGTATAGGATCCGCTTCAGACTGCCCCATAGCGATACCATCCAATGCGAATTGATGCCGATGGTCAGTGGCAGGAAAGCGCCTTGCATACGAGAATAAAACTCCGTTGTGTCGGCGCATTCATTCACCACACTTTTCAAATCGGAAATCAGGTCCACAGCGCCCTGCACTTGCAGTTCATAAAATTCCACCGTGTCGTCCATGTTGTCCAACTTGCGTTCCATTTCACGAAGTTGGCGTTCCAACTTCCCCAGCTGACTAATCATGCCGAGCAACCCGCCATGTTTTTCCAGTTCCTTACCGACTTGGTTCTGCATCTGAGTCTGATTTTCGTGCAAGGCATCGACATATTTTTTGTTCTCCGCGTCATAATCTCGCTTCAGCTGCTCACAATCAAGGATGTATTTATTGCGTTCGCTGCGCCACTTCGCACAATCCGGACAAACATACGCTTCCTTACTCGCTGGATTCAGGCAGCTGCCGCGGTGTTCGGCTTTTAGTAGAGACGACTTCAGGCCAACGGATAAGATATTGTAGGGGTCCGGATAGTGCGGCGGAATTCTCCCCTGTAGTTCATCGTGCGCCGCCAACAGGCGATTCCTTTCCTGCACGAGGGCGTCCTTGCGCTTTGCGAGTTGCCGATAGGCCTCTTCGGAACTCTGCAATTGAGACTCCGTTTTATCGGAAAATATGTCGCCTGGTCCTCCTTCGCCGAATTCAGGTTCGCTTTCACCGCCCGGCTCCTGTGAGCCACCCTGCTTCGTAAATTCCGGCTCATAATTGTCAACTGTACCGCCGCGTTCGCCTGCCCCGCTGCTATAAGGAAGCAAGCCGACCACGAACCAGAAAGGGAATCCCTTGTTGCAATTGCCTTGCTGGTTTTTCTTATATGCCCACCTTGCGGTTTTTCGCTGTTCCTTCAGCACATGCGCAAGGAATTTATCGAAACAATAATCCATTTCGAGGCGTGTGCTTTGCACCCAGGTCCATGCCATCGCCTTGTTGACGGCCGCAACCCGGCTGAAGGTGTCGGCCTGGATCAGTGCGGCGGAGTACGCGGCCGCGTCCACTGCGTTTTGCAATTCAATTCGTTTGCGCACCGTGTCGCCGACTGCCAGTATCGCCATCCCCATCAAGAACAAACTAAGAAAGACAATCGCGGTCAATGCCATGAACACGCCGCTGTCATCATGCAGCAGACGCCGGCAGAACCGATTGCTTTCTTTTAACAGTAAGTACATGGCTCGGATGATCTTTACAGAGAAAAAGTTTTTTGAAACAAAAGAACCTGCCTTCGGAAGGCACTATTCCCCTTTGTCAGCCAATGCAAAAGGGCGCACCATTTGGACATCGGAAGTCAGGCTGATGTAATAGGAACCGTACCCAGTGTCGAAGCCGGAGATGCTTCCCCCCTGGCTGCCGCCGCTGCGGTTGCCCCAGATGCCGCCATCGGCAAAGGGATTCCAGTAGAGGCGTTGACGTTCGAGACGATGCCCGATCAGTGCATTTATCACAGGAAAGATCAGCGGAAACTCCATCTCGACACGGACATGCACCAGAGTATCTTCCGCGTTCCAGATTTTCGGTGGAGATGTTACTAACTTATCTTCAATGTAAAGCGCAGTGCTGGCGGCTCCCACTGCGGGAAAAATCGAGGCTGCCATGATTTTCGGGGAGGCAGGCAACGCCGGAGTTTCTGGTGCCGGTTCCGGCAAAAAACCGCCAACGGAAACCAGGACTGGTAGCGTAACCAAATCTTCCACAGAACCGGAGCCGGGCAATTCGCCCCAGCCGGGGATGGAACGGCGTCCGGCAGATGATGTTTCAACTTGCAGCACCAATGCGCACACCTGTCGAGCGGCTCTTTCTGCGGCAGCCTGCATTTTTGCCGGATCGTTGCCGGCGACCATCGCGGCCCGCGCACCGGCGTGTGCGGCGTAGAGCACTACCAACCGCGCAATCGCCACCATGCTGAACTGCATGATGCCTAGGATCAAAAGCAACCAAGGCGGAAAGGCAATGACAAATTCCATCAGAACCGTTCCGGAACGATCAGACCATAAACGATGTAACAGCTTCAATGCCATAAAAAACAAATTCACTCGTTAACATGGAATGGACAGGGTGGACAGGAAACGCACCCCGCACCACGCACCCTGCACCCCGCACCACGCACCCTGCACCCTGCACCCTGCACCCTGCACCCTGCACCCTGC
>JAPXLT010000117.1:0-13314 GCA_033809415.1 Lentisphaeria bacterium | reverse complement strand
AGGGCGTTGCCCTGGGCTGGTATGTCACGCCCTTTCAGGGCTAATTCCAACATCGCCGATCAGCCGTTCGTTTCCCGTTTTTGCCACTGTCCATGAAAATGAATGAAAACGCCCTGGAGTGCAAGTCGTAAGCGTTACCGCCCCCTAAAACTTTCATGATACGGGAACTAGACAATGATTTACTTCTTTTCTGACAATCATTACAACGCCCATCCGGGAAAGGTTCTTTACGATGCCTTGCCGGAAGCTCTACGGTCACAAATTCGTTTTTACGAAGACCAATGGGATGAACTGGAAGGCGGTGCCTGGGAAAAAGAATGTGATTTGCTGATTCTGAACCTAATCGGAGATACTTGCGGACAGCCGCATGCTGGCGACGGTGCCGAACAGGCTGTTCGCCGTTACCTCGAAAGCGGGCGCCCGCTACTGCTACTGCACGGGTCCTCCGCCGCTTTCTGGCAGTGGGATTGGTGGCGCCAGCTGGCAGGACTCCGCTGGGTGCGGCCTAATGACCCGGATAACGTCGAGCCATCCACCCACCCGGTAACACCTTGCCGCATCGAGGTCGCAAAAACTCGCCACCCTCTGGCCGCCCGGCTGGTGTCTTTCGAGCTCCCGGAGGACGAGGTGTATATTAACCTCGAGCAGACCGCCCCGGTTTCCATCCTCATGACAACTCACCTCGAGCAGGGAACATTCCCCCAGTGCTGTGAGGCGATTTCACCTTGGGGCGGAAAAATTGTCAGCTTCATCCCAGGACACAAGCCGGAATGCGTGCGCACCCCGGCTCTGGTGGCCAATGCCAAAATGCTGATCTCTTATCTTCTGGAAGGGAAATGAAATGAGAAAACCGATTGCGGCTCTGGTGAGCAACCAAATAGGATCGGTTCGAACGGTCTATGGGGAAAAACAGCTGGCAGAACTCCGGGAGCTTTGCCAGTTGAAAGAGCCGTTTGTGACTCAGGAAAGCGTGGATTCGGGGATTCTTGATGATGTCGAGGTGATCTTTTCCACCTGGGGCATGATTCCCTTTACAGACGAGCAGCTCGAGCGCATGAAAAAACTGAAGGTGATTTTCTATGCGGCTGGCGCTACAGAATACTTCAGCCTGAAGCCGCTTCAGCACGGCATCTTGGTCAGCAGCGCCTGGCAGGCAAATGGCCTGCCGGTGGCAGAATATACGGTGGCGCAGATCCTGCTGGGACTGAAGAACTATTTTATCCTGACACGAAACTACCGCAGCGCGGACGGATACAATCATGCAGGAAAAGGACGCGGCGCATACGGTGCCCGCATCGGCCTGATTGGCGACGGGGCAATCTCTACCCATGTGCAACGGTTGCTGAAGAATTTTAGCCTCGAGACAATGGTCATCCCGACTGATCCCGCCAAGTGGACAGAAGGAAATTTCGAGGAAATGTTCCGTACCTGCCAGGTAGTAAGCAATCACCTGCCTGACCGGGATGATATGGTCGGCATCCTGAACCGGAAACTCTTCGAACTTTTGCCGAAAAAGGGCATCTTCATCAATACCGGGCGCGGACGCCAGGTGAACGAGCCGGAACTGGCAGAAGTGCTTGCACGGCGAATAGACCTGAGCGCATTGCTGGATGTGACATTCCCCGAGCCGCCCGCACCGGAATCCCCACTTTATTCCCTGCCTAATGTCTTCCTTTCCCCACATCTGGCAGGCTCCGTCAACGATGAATGCCATCGAATGGCAGACTATATGCTGGATGAATGCCGCCGCTATCTGAAAAATGAACCGCTGCAATATGAAGTGAAAATGGAATACCTCCTGAATCTCCTGAACTTGAAATAAACGCCACGTCAAGGATTTTTTAACCACAAACTACACGAAAATTTTCGTGTCTTTTCGTTGTTGAAAAATGGTTTGCGGGCGGTCAATCCGCGTCAAGTTAATTGGCGTTTTCGGTGTGAAGAACTGGAAAAATGCAATATATTGTCAGGTATGACGTTCGTATTGTATCGTTTTTGTGGAAGAACCATAAGGGAAGGAGGTGCGTATGTCCTTGTCGGAAATGCCGATCGGCCTGGCTCTGATTTCCTGCGACACGGTGATTGAGGATCGCCGCAGCGGCAAAAAGTCGCTGATTGGGTTGTTTGGTCAGCTCAACGTCCGGAAACTGCCTTATATCCATCCATCCATGTCACTTTTTGTATCGATGACCGGCGGGACGGGCGAGCATGCCTGTGAAGTGCTCTGTTCGAGCGCCAGTCTGAAAAATCCGGTATTTTCCGTGAAGGGGAAGATCAAGTTCGATCATCCTCAGCAGGTCATTGATATGGTTTTCCAGTTGCAATCGATTCGTTTTCCGCAGGCGGATACCTACTGGATCAAGGTGATTGTCGACGAAGTGCCTCTGATGATGCGCCCGCTGGTGGTAGTGCAGCATCAGAAGCCTGCGGCACCGGGCGAAGCTAAGGAGCCGCCCGGGGAAATAAAATGATGGGTCAGCCTTCTGTAGTGCGTGGTGCGTGGTGGACAAAGTGGGCAGGACAAAGACATCTCCTCGCACCTACGGCAGTCAGGGCATCGCAAGCGGGACGGTTGCGCCACTTTAAACCTGCGTCCCTGTACCCGTTCCCAACGCACTACGCACCCCCATTTCCCTAACCCCTATACTACAGAAGACAGAGGCATTACATAAAATGATGGGTCAGGTCTGAATACGCATGGCTTTATTCAAATTCAAGGTTAGCGACAGCGACGGGAAAATCAGTGAATTGCTCATCGAGGGCGAGTCCCAAGCGGATGCCACCCGCCGCATTCAACGCCGCGGTCTGATGCCGCTCGAGTTTCTTGGGCAGGGCAGCGCCGCCAGGCGAGGCGGCAAACTGTTTGGCGAAAAGCTGAATGTCGTCGATTTCACGGAAAGGCTGGTGCCGCTGCTCGAGGCGAATATTCCGCTCGAGCGGGCGCTGACTTTCGTTGGTGAAGACCAGCAAAACAAAGCGCTTGCCAAAACGGCCGCTGAATTGCGCCAGGGGCTGCATGAAGGAAGAAAATTCTCTGATCTGATCCGGGAACGCAGCCACATCTTTCCACCGCTTTATGCAAGTGTAGTCGAGGCCGGTGAGGAGGCCGGTGCCTTGCCGCAGGTCATGGGGGAATTGCGCAAGTTTCTCAGCGAAGCGCAGGAATTGAAATCATTTATCGTTTCCGCCTCGATTTATCCGGCCTTCATTGCTGTGTCCGGCGTCTGCATGCTGATTTTTGTCTTGGCTGTGATCGTTCCCCGGTTTGCCACTGCCATGACTGGCGCCGGCATTGATTCGACGGCTACCCGGCTGCTGCTGGGCATATCCGGTCTGCTGCAGAATTACTGGTGGGTATTGTTGTTGCTGATAGTTGGTTTGGTATTGCTGCTGCATCAGTTGCGCCAGCAGGGCAGCGCAGTGCGCAAAGCCTATGACCGCTGGATTCTGCATGTTCCTCTAGCTAGTCAGCTGGTACGCTACTCGAACCTCGCACGGCTTTGCCGCACGATGGCCATTCTGATGCGCAGCGGCGTCCACCTGCTCAATACCGTTGCAATCGCCAACCGCGTCGTGCAAAACAATGAAATCCAGCGTTCGCTCGATGAGTTGTCCGGCGAGCTTCGCCAGGGTCAGCGCATTTCCGCTGCTCTCGGCAAAAGCCGTTTTATTCCCTCATTCATGCTGCGCATGATTGCAGTCGGTGAAGAGACGGGCGAGGTCGAGGTAATGCTCGAGCGGATCGCAGACCGCTATGAAACAGATTTGCGGCGGCTGGTGAAACGCATGCTCAGTCTCTTCGAACCACTGGTGATCATCTGCCTGGGGCTGGGCGTCGGCTTTATCGTACTGCTGATGTTCATGGCCATGATGGATATGCAGTCGGGGATATAAAAGGGTGCAGGGTGCAGGGTGCAGGGTGCAGGTTTAAAGAGTAGCGCGACCGTCCCGGTTGCGTGATACATTCGATAAAGGAGATGGAGATGATGAAGAAAAAGAAAGTTTTGTTTTACAACCGGGCTGTCCGTCGGCAGTTTACTTTGATTGAAATCATGATTGTGGTGGTGATCATCGGCATGCTGGCTGCTCTGGTCGGGCCGAATATCATTGGCAATCTGGACAAGGCCAAAGTCAAGAATACGAAAGCGCAGCTGGTCAATCTGAAAAATGCTGTCCAGCAGTATTATTTTGACATGTCCTCGTACCCCAACCGCCTGGAGGACTTGCTGGTCAATCCTGGAAATGACAAGTGGGACGGGCCATATCTGGATAGCAAAAATCTGCCCAAGGACTACTGGGACAATGATTTTCAGTATAACTGTCCGGGAGATGGACAGCCCTTTGATATCATCAGCCTGGGAGCTGACAAGGCCGCCGGAGGCACCGGAAACAATGCCGACCTGTCCTGCTGGAATTGAGATTTATTAACAACGAAAAGCACGAAAAGACACGAAAATTTTGTTAAAACGCGCTTTTACCATGCTTGAAATACTCGTGGTCATTCTGGTGGCCGGCATGCTTTTTGCCATCATTCTGCCGCGTATTTCCGCAGCACCGAAGCGTATCGTCGTGGAAAATGCCCTGACCGGCATCCGGCAGGCCTTTTCCGATACCGCCGCCCGTGCCCGTGCCAGCGGACGTGCTTTCCGTCTGACCCTGGATGCTGACAACTCGACGATGACCGTCTCCCAGCATCCAGATTCCCTCAGCCGGGAATGGCGTCCGCCTCTGCCGGAAGCACCTCGAGAGGGTCAAACCTCCTCTTTTCTGGCTGTCACCGAGCGCTATGAGCTTTCCAAAGAACTCGAATGGCAATTAAGCGATCAAGCCTATGATTCCGAAGGGCAAATCGTCTTTTCCTTCTTTCCGGACGGTCAGGCAGGCGGACCGAACCTCGAGTTCACCATTAAAAACCGGAAATTCCTGTTACGTGTGGATAATATTACCGGGCGTCCGGATATCGTGGAACAAGAATAGCCCGTTAACCTAAAAAAAGCAGTTGATTTTTCCATTGATCGGCAATCAGAATCTTTTTTTGTCCACGGAAAGCACGGAAAGCACGGAAAATTTTGTAGGGTTGCTGCTTCGCCAAAGCAATCCCATCCGTCTGAGCAACAAGCCTATAAAAAATTTTCGTGCCTTTTCGTGTGGTTCGTGGTTAAAAAATCCTTTTTGGATGGGGTCTATGTATGATGACTATGGACGAAATTCGTGAACGTCTGATGCAGCTGCGCCAGGCCATCCGGCATCATGATCACCTGTATTATCAGGAAGCGCGTCCGGAAATCACCGACCGCGAATACGATGCACTGTATGCTGAATTAAGGGAGCTGGAACAGCAGCACCCCGAGCTAATCACGCCGGATTCGCCGACACAGCGGATCAGCGGCACCCCCCTGAGCGGTTTCGTCACCCGCCCCCACCGTATTCCGATGCTCAGCCTCGATAATACCTACAACCATGCCGACCTGCTGCGCTTCCATGAATCGGTTATCAAGACATTACGCGGGGCACCGGTTCTGTATACAATCGAGCCGAAGATTGACGGCGTCAGTATCTCCGTACGCTATGAAGACGGGGTCTTTGTGCAGGCTTTGACCCGTGGCAATGGCAAGGAAGGAGACGATGTCAGCGCAAATCTGAAGACGATTGCCTCGCTTCCACTACGCTTGATGACGGAGAATCCGCCGGAGGTGCTCGAAGTTCGCGGGGAAGTGTTTATGAGTCGGCAAGGTTTTACCCGCCTGAATGAACAACGAACCGCTGCCGGCGAAGAACCGTTTGCCAATGCCCGGAATGCCACTGCCGGCACCCTCAAACTGCTTGATGCACGAATAGTCGCACGGAGACCCCTCGAGGTGATCTTCTACGCACAGGGCGAAATCGAGGGCATCGAGCTGCACACGCAACAGGAACTCTTGCAGTTTCTCCGCCAGGCAGGCTTGCGAACCCAGGACTGGCTGCGCACCGCCAGCGACTTTGACGGCATCACTGCGGCTCTTCAGGAATTGCAGCAAAATAAAAACCGCTTTTCCTATGATATTGACGGGGCAGTGATCAAAGTCGATTCCTTCGCGCAACGTGAACTTCTCGGCCAGACAGCCCGTGCTCCCAGCTGGGCCAAAGCCTATAAATATGAACCCGAACGCGCTGAAACCCTGCTGAAAGAGATCACCGTTCAGGTTGGACGAACCGGCGTACTGACCCCGGTCGCGGAACTGGAACCGGTCTTTCTGGCCGGATCGACAATCAGCCGCGCAACCTTGCACAATCAGGATGAAATCACCCGCAAGGACATCCGTATCGGGGATACGGTTCTAATCGAGAAGGCCGGTGAAGTGATTCCGGCAGTAGTCTCCGTGCGCAAGGAGAAACGCCCCGCTGATAGCGAACCCTTCGATTTCGTTTCGCATCTGGGAAACCGTTGTCCTTCCTGCGGGGGTGAAATCGTCCGCGATCCGCAATTTGTCGCTTGGCGCTGCCCGAATCTGCAATGTCCTGCGCAAAGCATGCGCCGTATCGAATATTTTGCTGCGCGTAACGCATTGGATATATCTTCACTAGGAAGCGTTGTCGCGGAAGCGCTGCTGGAAAATGGGCTGGTGCGGGAACCCCTCGATCTCTTTTCATTGACGCTCGAGCAACTGGCAGTGCTTAATCTGGGCACTGAAGACGAACCCCGCATGTTCGGCGCCAAAAATGGCGCCAAGCTGCTGGCGGCTTTAGAACGCGCCCGCACCATGCCGCTCGCCAGCTGGTTGCAGGCAATGGGGATTCCGGAGGTCGGTTCGGCGACTGCCTACCAAATCGGGCGCACCCACCGCGATCTCGCTGAAGTGGCCAATTCCCCGAAGCTCAAGGGGATTGTATCGGTGATGACCGCTCAGGAAAATGGGCTGCCTGCATCGGCGGCCAGCCAGGCTCCCGCAGATTCCGCGTTCGGGGAATTATTTTCCTGGAAGAAGGAAGAAGTGGCGGTTACTTCTCCGGAAGAGCTGGTATCCCTGGGCTTGCTCAAGCCTGGCAGCCGCAAGGATGGTGCCGCATATTATGTCACTACGGTAATCGGTCCAAAAACCGCACAGGCCGTCCTGGATTTCTTTGCCGGCGAGATTGGGCAGGGCTGGCTGAAAAAACTCGCTGAACTCGAAATCGATCCGCAGGGCGGCGAAACAGCAGCGGCAACGACTGAAACCACCGCTACTCTCAGCGGAAAAACCTTTGTGCTGACCGGTACCTTGGCCAGCATGGACCGCGAGACCGCCGCCGCCAAAATCCGTGCCCTAGGCGGCAATGTCGCCTCCTCCGTCAGCAAAAATACGACTTGGCTAGTTGCCGGCGAAAATACCGGTGCCCGGAAAACGGAAAAGGCCACCGAACTGGGAGTCGCCGTAATAGACGAAAAGCAATTCCTCGAGATGCTCGGGGAAAACTGATTTATTAACAACGAAAAGCACGAAAAGCCACGAAAATTTTTTATAGGGTTGTTGCTTCGACGGATGGAATGCAAGTGAGCTTGCGACCTAGTCTGTTGGCTTCTCTACAGGATCGGTCGGATCGACATAATATATTGCGCCGTAGCAACTTAACCGTGTTTAAGCTTCGGCATTTATCCGGAACTTGATGTTCATTTCGCTGCGATCCTCGCTTTTGCCTCGTCCTGCAACTGCTTTACCTCGTCCTGCAGTGGACTGAGGGCGACTTTTATCTGCTTGTCCTGCCGCCATTCGCGCCGGGCTGTGAAATACGCTTTGCTTGAGGCTTTCATCCGTTCGCGGAAATCATTCCATTCCGGGTTGGCGTCCATCCGCTGGCATCGACGAAGTTCGCATACGTGTTGAATCCCAGCAACCTGATATTGCGCAGGTCGTCCTCCATCCTCTCGCGGGTTGATTGTCCGAAAAGTTTGCCGTTGTCGCGGTTTCCGGCACCAATGGTTGAAATAACCCCTACTGGAAAAACCGCGTTGCGTTTAAAGACCCGGAAATCCCCTTGGACACGGTTATTGGTGTATGCCGTTACATACTCGGGCGTTTGCCTGGATTCCGGCACAAACATTGGATTCAGTTCAATGAGTTCGACGTCTGCCAACCCAATCTCTTTGCCGCTGTATGCGAGTTGTATTCCGTTCAGTCGGTCGCCCATGATCCCATCCGGAACAATCCCGGCGTTTCCTCCACGCTTGTATATGGCATCCTTGATCAGAATGATATTTTCAACCCATTTCCCAGCCTCGGTCTTGAATCGGACGGCATACTGGGCACCCTCGGTCGCATCATCCAATTTTCTCAGATCCGGTTCCGGTCACGGATGCTGCGAGAGAAGCTATATCCTCAGCGGTTTCTTCAATCAGTTTTTGAGCTGCAAGGCACCCATCTTCAGCAAGACTGAAGATTTGCGGAACGAGAGCCGCAAGTTCGCTTCGGGTCAAGAGATTTGCGCCCTCCGCTTCAATTCCATACGTCCGTCAAATGTCAGTGGATCAAGCCCGGCGGACAATTCCGTGAAGAGCGCATCGAGGCCGGTGCATACAGCACGTCCATCGATGGAATAAAGATTAGAGCCGAAGTGCCTGCAATCCCAAATATGCGCCGGACCCCCGGTCATCTAAGACAGGTCCCCATCCTCCGGAAAAGAAGCGTTTCCCGTTCATGTCGCCAACGGCCACGCTTCCTGTCCCGATCATCACCGCTGCCGAGCATCCAAGCAATGCTCCAGTCCCAAGAATCATGTTCCCATTCGATTCCCGTTCGACAATTCGTTGTGTACGTGGAAAGATCTCGTCCAGGACACTTTCGACTTCTCCTATGTTCGGCCCTCCCAGTGAGAAATAGAGAAGTGAATAAACTTTTTCCCAAACTCGAGTCGGGATATTCCATCAAGCAGATGTTCTTTCACCGGAAGCATTCCAGGATGAAGTGATGCAACACCGCCGCATCTGCTTTCGGAAATGATGTTTCCCGCCGTATCGAGAAGCCTGAAACAGGTCTTCGTCCCTCCGGAATCAGCCGCAAGTAAAAAAATATCATCCATTGTATGAGACATATGCAGCCTCAAGTCTTTCCCATGAGCGTTTTTTGTCGAGCTTACTGTAGACGATTGTAATGAGATCGGAAACAATCATCTGACTGGTTCTTGACGTCATGGCGCCCAGACGAATTGGAAGTTCGCCTCCGCTGTTTGTCTGTAAAAGCATTTTCGAGAATCTTCCGACAGAACTATCGGCAATCGAGGTAATTCCAACCGTTTCGACCCCATTGCTGTTGGCGGTTTGTATGAGTTTTGGAAATGGGGCAGTCTCTCCAAAATGAGAAAATATAATAAGGACATCCTTTTTCCTGAGATTTCCTATAAGACATTTCACAACTTCCTGATCCCGGGAAGATATGACATGGACACCAAGCCTTGCGAGTTTGAACGCGAGATCATCTGCGGCCAGAGCTGAGGCACCTGCTCCGCATATCATAATGGAAGATGCTTTTTCAATTTTCACCGCAACCTCCATTATATCTTTTTCCGATATCTGCATCAAGGTCATTTTTATCACTTGGTCATAGGTTTGAATAATATTCCGGCAGAGAGTTTCGTGTTCGGTCATGTTCTCATTTGAATTGGCCTCGGCCATTTTCCATAAAGCTTCCGACTTCTGCGCTATTGCAAGTTTCAGTTCTGAATAGCCGGAATATCCGATCTGTTGTGCAAAACGAACGACGGTCGTCTGATCACATCCGCAGGATTCCGCAAAAGCGGCTACGCTCATTTCTATAATGTCAAGAGGATTGCTAAGAATTTTATCCGCAAGACATTTCTTGCGCTTTCCAAGTTTAGCGTAGACACGCTCGATCAGCATCCTGTAATCTTCTTTTATAGGCATCATGACTCCATGGGTAAACGTAAATTCCCTTAAAAACGAAAACAATGCCGCACAAAGAGCAACTCTGTTACCTTTATTTATAATCAACTTTGTTGCTTTTTCAAGCCAATAAAAGAATTTTTTGCAAAAAAGCAAAAAAATCGTAATGCGTCAGTAACCGGGCAGCCTATTTTTTTGTCCACGGAAAGCACGGAAAGCGCGGAAAATTTGTAGGGGTGCTGCTTTGACGGATGGGATTGCACGCGAATTTGTGATCTGGTCTATTGGTTTCTCCGACGGATCCGACCGGTTTGTTGTCCGTGTCCCGTCCGTGTCCCGTCCGTGTGGGTTGCGGGCGATCAGTCCGCGCCAAGCTTATTCGTGCCTTTCGTGGTTAAAACCCTTTTTGGACGCCCTCGAATTACACTTCTGCGAAGAATTTGAAGTTCAGTTGTCTTTTAGGTTGCTCGAACGTATTTTGTGGCAGCATCTCTGAGATGAAGGATGCGGGCACATTGCCGAGTTCCTGCGGTTCGAGTTTGTGTAAACCGCCTCCATAAACGCGACTTTCGCCCAGGATTATATTGACTGGAAGGCTGTTGAGAGTGATCCATATTTTCCGGAGGAGTGCGGGGTCGCTATCGAGTGCATGCGACAGGATCGGCTTTGGATACAACGCCAGATATGCGTTGGCTACAGTTGCGCAGGAAGCATTGAGGATAAAGCGAAAGGGCTTCCCTCGTTTGTTGTCACCACGCCCCAAATATGTGCAGACGATCGGGGCGGGCGGGCGCACTTCCTGCCTATACCATGGTGTGCGATGCTGACAAATGTATCGCTCGGGCAACCCTTGCTTTCTCCCTTCTTCGATATAGACAGCCATAGTGGGAAAACGCCTTTGAATTTCTTCCTCTGAAAACTCCGTGTCAAGAAGAAACAGGCGTCGTTCGATGTCGGGAGAACCGTCGGTGCGTGCTTTTATTTCATCCTGATGCAGATACCGTGGACTGGGAAGAATCGGTGTAAACAATTCCTTTGGCAAGCGGCGTTTGGCTATTTCTGCTTCGGAAAGAATAAAGAATGCATTGTCACCGGTCGCAATGCCGCGCTTGATGTGAAAAAAGTTGGACAGCATAGGTGTTGTGCTATAGCTGCGCACATCGGACATGGGGAAACGAGTCCATTTCTGCTCATCGGCAAGAACTCTGGCCGCTACCACTCGTGAGCAGTTCGGCACCAAGAGAGTGCCGCCAAAAGTGAACTTCACTTCGTGATTCAGGGGCGGACGCTCATTCCTGAACCAAACAACGGAGGAGGTGACGAGTGCGTCTGAAAACTGCACATCGTTCGGATCAAAACGGTGAATGTGCAACAGCGTAACACGCTCCAGCAGATATCGTTTTATTGCCTTGCCGTAGTTTACATTCATAAACTCACTGGGAATGAGCCATCCTGCAAGGCACCCTTTCGCCATCCATGCATGCGAAAGCCCAAGAAAGTAGCAGTAGAGTCCTGCAAGACCGCTTATTTTCATGCCGCTCACATCATGCGTTTGATGTTGCAAACGAGTTTTGTCGCCATTTTTCAGATGGTGATGCCGCACATAAGGCGGATTGCAAATAAGCAAGTTGAAATTTGCGACGGGTTCGGCCTGTGTGAAGTCAGCGTGCCGCAAGACCAAGCCAGTATCTTTCCATAACTGCGCGGACGGTTCACTATAATGCGGGTCGATCTCGAAACCCAAGGCTTCAATGATATGACCTGGCGGAAAAACCTTGCGCAAGGCTGAATAAAACGAACCGGTACCAATGGCCGGATCAAGGAAACGAATTTTTGTGTCCGGCTGCATGATGGAAGCGGCATAACGGAGAATATCTTCAGCGAGAGCCGTCGGTGTCGCAAATTGCCCGAGACGATTGCGCTCGATCTGTGTTTTCTGCGCATCCAGAGCTGCTTGCAGCGAGAGCCGTTCCTGTTCTTTTATGTCATGGATAGACGCCATGTTCAGATTCCAAACTTGCGAAAATCGTCCATGCGGTGTTCCCAAACCCAGTCTATGCCCTCTGCCGCTTCATAACCAAGATATCCACAGTCAAAGTAGCCGCAGAGAAAGAGGTTGAATCTCACCTTGCTGCCGTAGGTGTTGCGAAGCTGGGTCACTTTCATTGCTTCTTCTTTGCGCCGCTTGTTGGGGTTGGTAAAGTCCCCTGCCGACTTTGCCTCAAAGAAAATGGGGAAAATCTTCTGTTTTTCTGATCTTGGAGAAATAACGACATCGATGGGGATGTTGACGGAATGGGTTCCGCTTTCAAGCTTTGCAGGCACATTCATGTGAAAAAAAAACGTTCCTCCGGGCATGGTGTCAAAGGTCACTCTATCGCCAGTGGAAAGCAGCTTATAGCCATGCGCTTCAAGCCATGTCTTGATGGCCTCAAGCTGCCGCTTTTCTTGGGCATTACGGATAATTGGATTAGTGATAGCCCCGCAGAGCCGGTCAGCAATGATAGTGGCGGCGCGATGTACCTCCGTCTTTTTGACCGGTTGATTCTTACGCGAAAGCCAAACCAGGATATCCATATCTGCCATCCTTTTAAAAACCTCTGCAATTTTGGTCAGGTCCGTGTTAACGGCAGCAACGGACATGCGCGGCGGCAATTTTTTGTTGATTTCCATCTGCTTGACTAAATTAGCGGAGACACCAGCCAGACCACAAAGTCTATCTGCTGCCAAGGGCGGACAAGTCGCCATGCGCAAAGTCGGAAGGATTTCTGGATGCTTCCGCAGTATTTCTGGCTCGATGTTCATAAAGTTACTTGTCAAGTTCAGCGCTTTTTCAACATTCGTTGTGGTTGAAATTCGTGTTTCACGAAAAGCTTTCGGTGCAAACTTCATGAACCAGTCGTTGTACATATCGACTGATTTGGCTATGTCGTCTTTCCAACTGTCTGGCTTGTCTCGATTCACGCCCATTTACGATCATATCTCCGGTTGAACTCTCCAGCAACTACCCAGCGCTGTCATATCGCCAGCGGCATCAGGTAATGTATCGCAGGCAGAAGGTTTTTGCCAAACTCGAATCGATCTTTTTTATCGCCTCGCTCCATACTTTTTCCCTTGTAGGACGTCAAAACCGCTATGTAATTAGACCGTATCCAAAAAGGATTTTTTAACCACGAACCACACGAAAAAACACGAAAATTTTATATAGGGTTGTTGCTCAGACGGATGGGATGGCATGCGCTTTAAAAAGTGGCGCAACCGTCCCGGTTGTGAGGGTGCCTTTAGCCTAAAAAAAGCAGTTGACTTTTCCCATTGATCGGCAATCAGAATCTTCTCTTTGTCCACGGAAAGCACGGAAAACTCGGAAAATTTGTAGGGTTGCTGCTTTGACGGATGAGCCTGCTCGGCGAAATTCTTGTGTGCCAAGGTCGGCTTTACGCAATTGCGTCGGAGGCGATATG
>JAPXLT010000116.1:0-13362 GCA_033809415.1 Lentisphaeria bacterium | reverse complement strand
CGCGCGTACCATATCGAGGGTGGGTTGCCCCCTGGGTGGGTGGGGCTGGATGATTTCTGAACCACGCAGAAAACATAGTGCCGGAAAAACGGAATTTCAAGAAAAATCATGCAGAATCATAGAAAATGTGAATTGAAACACAGAAAACCCCGGGAAGTCATAGTAATTCCTAATCCCAGACAACTGAACCTCGGGTTCAAAAAAACGAGCGTTATTTTTTCTTCATCTGATTATTGAGCAAGAATTTAAGTGTGGCGAAAATTATATTGTTGAAATTTGACTTGTGAAAATACAGTGGCGCCCTCTAGCCCGAGGGCGGCACAATAATAACCCTCGGTGACCGAGCCCGGCGGCACAAACGCCATTCCTGCCGAAAGCATTTAGCTGGGGCGAGCTCACTTCCCCCTGCCGTGGCGCCCTTGCGGGCACTGCGCTTCTTGGGGAAGTCCCTTACCCCGGGTTGCGTTGTGCTCCGCACTTCCTCACCCGGGATTATTTTTGTGTGGCACTCCGCGCCGGCCAACCGTTCAAAGAAGTATCGGCAGGTCTTGAATGAATCATCCCAAAAACCAAAACAGTGCCAGTGCAATTTCACAGAGATTCAGTTATCTGAAATCACATATTATCTTGGAAGCTCAGCAGGAAGTTTGCTACCGTTTGACGACTAACTTTGACTCGTCTGGCAATGGATGCTTTCGAATGTCCTTGTTCATACATTTGTAAGATTTCCGACTCTTTCCCATCTAATTTTCTACGGTGATTCTTTGATCCTATCGGTCTTCCGAGCCTTACCCCCTCTGCCTTTTTTCGAGCTAAGGCCTCTCGCGTTCTTTGAGAAATCAGTTCCCGTTCGATTTCAGCGGAAATGCCCAAGGCAAAAGCAAGAATTTTAGATGTAAGGTCTGTGCCTAGCCTGAAGTTATCCTTAACCGTCCAAACCTGCACGCCTTTTTTGTGGCACAGGTTCAGCACGTCCATAATCATAAACAGTGTTCGCCCAAGACGAGATATTTCAGTGCAAATTATCATGTCGTCTTTCTTCAACTTCTTCAGCAGCTTTCCTAATCTGCGCTGATTGATTTCAACCGTACCAGAAATAGTCTCTTCCATCCATGAATCGATCTTGAGTCCTTGATGGTCACAGAAACGCATTATTTCAAAGCGCTGGTTCTCCGTATTCTGCTTGTCTGTGCTGACCCTGATATACCCATAAATCATATCCATTTCTCCGTCTGTAGACTACGCACAACAAGTTGCTTTTTCTTTTCGAGTATTGCGTGAAATGAAAAGATAAAGCATATATATTAAGAAGTTTCGAGAAAAGTTGCTGTTTTTCAAAGGGAACCAAAGGAATATCTTCCAAGGCAAATAATATCATGTCAAGTCAGGCATCGTTATGCGTACCGCGGATCGGGCTGTCCTGCTTGGTACGCAATCGTTTGGGCGTCATCCTGGATGTGCGTGAATTTGGCGGTCAGCAGGAGCGTCAATATCTGGTCAGAGTCAATTACAAGGATAGCTTTGCGCCTGAAGTCGAGGAGCTGCTCTGGAATATCGAACCCGGCATCGAGCTGCTGGAGCCGACCGCCTTGCCCAGATATGACAGTTCGCCTATGCCCCACCAGGAAATCGACGCCCTTGTTCGTTCCTGTCGCTGGAATGCGGTGCAGCCCTACCTGGATATAAATTGTTTTGGCGAGCAGCACCGTTCGCCTATTGCAGCACCATTCTACGGCGCAGTGTCGCCTGACGACTACCAACTGGTTCCTTTGCTCAAAGCCTTGCGGATGCCCAGAGTCAACTTGATGATTGCCGATGACGTCGGCTTAGGCAAGACCATCGAAGCAGGGCTGATCGTCAACGA
This sequence comes from Lentisphaeria bacterium, assembly GCA_033809415.1. GTDB lineage: Bacteria > Verrucomicrobiota > Lentisphaeria > Oligosphaerales > Oligosphaeraceae > JAQVUB01. The sequence goes on along the minus strand of JAPXLT010000116.1, from coordinate 11,498 downwards.
GTTGCTTATTCGCCGCAGGATTCATCGTGTGCTGATCATCTGTCCGGCGTCCTTACGCTTGCAATGGCAGGAAGAGATGCAGAATAAATTCTCTCTGCCTTTTCAGGTTGTAGACCACGACAGCACGGTAAAGTTACGGCGCGAGGTGGGTATTGACGCCAATCCCTGGCGCCATCACGACCGTATCATTACCTCGTACCACTATTTGAAGCAGCCCCTCATCTTCGAACAATTCAAGGCTACGCAAAGCTCTATAGATATGTCAGCGCGCCTGCCTTGGGACATGCTCATTGTAGATGAAGCGCACAACTTGATGCCATCGCCATTCGGCAAAGATAGCGACCTGTGCATCATGCTGCGCCAGCTGGCTCCTGCATTTGAGCACAAAATTTTCCTGACGGCGACTCCGCACAATGGCAATTCGGTGTCGTTTTCCGGGCTGCTCGAGATGCTGGACCCGGCTCGCTTCCGCAAAACCCCTATCCTTTCGGAAGCCGAGAAGCGGCGTGTTCGTCAAGTGGTGATCCGGCGTATGAAGAGCGAAATCAACGCCAGAACCAACCCGCCTAAATTCTGTAAGCGCAATGCGCCGCAGGCGCTGGAATTGGATGATCTTTTTTCAGTTGCGGAATTGCGGCTCATTTTTGCCGTGGAAGACTTTAAGGCGAAGATTCGCACTGTCATTGCTACAGGGACACGGCGGCGGCAAATGGCAGGTTTTTTTGCCATTGAAGTCTTAGGCAAGCGCCTGCTCAGCGGACCGATGACCTTCATTGAATCTTGGAAACGCTGCAAGGAGAGTTTGAAGTCCCCTGACAGCGAAACGACCAACGAGGATGAACTGGAAAGCCTTCAGCGTTCCCTTGCGAAGGAGCTTACGGATGACCGCGAAGCACAGGCGCTGGCAATAACTGCCGCCGCCAAGGTAGGCGCCTGGCTGAAAGATTATGCTACTGACCTGGCTAACGAAATACGCGAAATAGATGAAGCCATAGCGGACTTGGGGATCAATTTGGCAGATGACATTATCAGCCAGAATCCCAATGCCGATGCCAGATATCAATCTCTGCTGACCAAAATAGACGAACTGCTCTTTGTCGGTCGCTCTTGGCGCGACGACGAGCGCTTAGTTATCTTTACCGAGTACAAAACCACCCAGGACTACCTGCTCCGGCGTTTGCAGGAGACTTTCAAAGATAACGAATGCAAGCGTATCGCAGTCCTCTATGGTGGGATGGACGACGCTAGCCGAGAAGATATTAAGCGGCGCTTTAATGACGAAGCGGACGATATTCGCATCCTCGTTGCCACCGACGCCGCTTCCGAAGGTCTCAACCTGCAAGAGACGGCTCGCTACGTCCTGCACTTCGATTGCCCTTGGAATCCCTCTCGCCTGGAGCAGCGCAACGGACGCCTTGATCGCCACAGCCAAGCGCGCGATGTGTCGGTGTTCCACTTTTCCAGCACGACAGCCGCTGACCTGGGCTTCCTGGCCAAAATCATGGACAAGATTCATCAGATTCGGGAAGACCTGGGCGCAGTGAGTGACCTGTTTGACAAGGCCATTCAACGCCGTGTCATCCAAGGCAACAAGACAGATGAGCTGTTCAGTGTCTTCGAGCAAGGTGCAGCCAGAGCGAAAAACTATTCGCAGCTGCCGGGTGAGGCAGACCGTTCGGTGATTGATGAAGAGATGGCCAAGATAAACGCGCAATTGGAGAACTTTGCGGCGGAGTTGGATTTAGACGACGCAGCCCGCCACAACGTTCTGGACAGAGCCATGAGGGGGAACATCACTCAGCTGGAGGATGATTCTTGTTTTAAAATCATCAAGCCGGACCTTTCTGGCTGGAAAGACACCATAGATGAAAACTTGCGGGTGGCCGATGCGGGCAACGCTTTGCCCCGGTTGACTTTCAGCATCGAGCCGTTCATGAAAGACAAGGGCGGTCGCAAGGTCTTTCGCAATCGTCCTGATGTGCGCATGCTTCACTTGGGGCATCCGGTAATGCGTAAAGCTGCCAACTCGTTAAGCCGACGCCGTTATCCCTGTGGCGACGAGGTGTCACGCTGGACGCTTCGCCAAGGGGCTGTCCCTACCGGGGCTGAAGCGATGATTCGCCTCCACTACGAAGAGATGGCGGTGAATGAATTGCGCGAGTCCTTCCACTGCTGGGTGCGCACTGTGGATTTTCCGGTCGTGGCCGGAAAATTGCAAGCGCCTTTGCCGCACGAGCCAGCAATCAAAAAACGTCTAAAGCCGGCCTCACTGCCGACGGATATCAGCACCGTCAACCGGGCACAGGAAATTTTCGAGGACGTCAGTGCCGATCTGCGGCGCTTTCTCCGAGAAACGAGCGAGGAACTCAATGCCAGAATCACAGCTCAGCTGTTGGCTGACAAGGCGATAGTCACGAAGAATGAGCAAGAAGCATTTCAGAGCCGTCAAGGCGAACTCTCGACCCTGATACGCGAACGCACCATCGAGGCTAAGCGCAGGGAGCTGGATAAATTGATTCAGGAGCAGAACCAGCTATTGTTGTTTGCTGAAGATAAAGAACAGCTGGACGACAGCATCGAGGCACTGCAAAGATACCTCAAGGACGATGAAATTCACTACGAGGAACTGCGCATCCAGCTGGAACGCGAGCGCACGCGCATCATTGAGTATCTGATTCCCAAGCGCTATGCATTGGACGGCAGCGTCCAGGTCTATCCCATCGCCATCGAAATTATCCTCCCGACGTCAGGAGGTTCAAAATGACTACGAACACAAGCGACAGCTGGTGGAACTCCCTTCGCCATGAGGGGCTTCTGCTTGACAGAACCAGGTTGGACGAATTGTGCGGTGAAAAGCCGCCTGTGCCCCGCTTTGGGTTGCTGGAGAACCTGCGCCTGAAATGGCTGGGCCAAAACGGCTCCAGCGAGAAAATCCGGGAATTGCTTGTCCTGGTGATAGAAAATATCTGCGGCTACTATGGACAGCATTTTACCGCGCACAAGACGAGCATTCCAGCCGAATGGACTTGCAAGGGCTTTGGCAAGGAGACCATTCGGCCGGATTGGCTGTATACCAGCAAAAATCAGCCGGTGTTGCCGGTGTTCATCGACAGCGAGAGTAGTCGCCGCCTGGGTATTGGCCGTGGACGAAATGTCTATGCGAAAGTCTTGCGTTGGCTGCGTCATTGCAAGCTGAATCTGGCCTTGTTGACCAATGGCAGCCAATGGCGTATTGTCTATGCCGGCATGGATCATGATGCTTTTGCCGAGTGGGAAACCGAGCAATGGTTTGCCGGCGGTGCGGCAAGCGCTGAATTAGGTGGTTTCCTGGCCTTGCTCAGGCCTGAACTGTGGCTGGGCAAGCCAAGCAAACTGCTGTTGGCGGTACAGGCCAGCCGTCAGGGACAGAACGAGCTGTCAGACGTCATGGGCGAGCGGGTGCGCCATGCCGTGGAAATGCTGATTCGCGAACACGGCGCGGCTTTGGGCGAGAAACTGCCCGATGTCAGCTCCAAAGATATCTATATGGCAGGCGTTCGTATGGTAATGCGCCTGGTGGTGGTGTTTTTTGCGGAAAGCCGTGAGGGTCTGCTGCCCAAATCCAACGCCATCTACAGCAAGAACTACTCGCTGGCGTCTTTAATATACGAACTGAAGCGTCAGCAAGGACAACGCAGCTCCATGTCCGAACGCTATCACGCCTGGCCGAGACTGCTGGCCTTGCTGCGGCTTATCCATACCGGCAGTGGACACGAAGCCATGCCGGTGCCAGCCTACGGAGGACAGCTGTTTGCTCCCGGTCAAGAGGATGCCTCGGACCCCGTCAGCCGGGTTATGGCGCTGTTTGAAAACGAATATCGCAGCCGTCCACTGATGTCAGACCTGGTGGTCGCCGACTTGTTGGCAATGCTGGCGGAAAATCGTGTGCGTATCCGCCAAGGACATGCTTTCACTACGGTGCCCATGCCCATTGACTTCTCTTCTCTGGGCAATGAGTACATTGGCTTATTGTTCGAAAGCCTGCTGAATTTCGAATTGAAGTACGCAGAGGCCGATAATCCCATCATTTTCCTAAATATCGGTGATCAGCCAGCTTTGCCCCTGCCTGCCTTGGAGGACATGGACGATGCAGAGATCAAAGCCCTGTTCAAAACTCTGAAAAAGCAGGCCGCACAGGCAATGAAGGCTAATTCAGGCGACGATTCCGATGAGGCTGATGACGAGGCCATCGATGCAGAAGAAGACAGCGATAGTGAAGACACCGAGGAGGACGCCGAAGACGAAGACGAAGACAACGCCGAGGATGGGGAAGACGTCACCGAGGAGGATGCGGATGTCGCTGCTGCGGTGCGTCAACGCGCCCGCTCCTGGGCCGAGCGTGCCGCCACGTTAATCGGGTTGGTGCGTCAGCCTAAAACCATCACTCAAGACAGTGCACTGCGTTATGAGCAGGAATTGCAGCGGGAAGCTAAGCGTCTGCTATTCAAGATTGTAGAGCCAGGAGAATTGTATCTGGTTCGCTGGGGTGGCACTCGCAAAGGCTCGGGTACCTTCTACACCAAGCCTCAGTTGGCTGTCCCCACCGTCATGCGCACCTTGCGCCCTCTGGCTTTCACACAAAATAGCGCTGGCGAGTGGCTGCCCAAGAAGCCACGGGATATTATCGGCATCAAGGTCTGCGATCCCGCCTGCGGATCGGGTTCCTTCCTTCTGGCAGCATTGCGCTTCCTGACCGATGCGCTCTATGAATCCATCCAATTCCACTGCGACCTGGAGAACTGGAAAGGGCAAAGTTTAGAGGTTCTCATCTGGGGTGATGACGCGCCTGAAGGTATCTCCGCTCAACAATTGCCCTGCCGTCCTGATGCGGAAGATTTCGAACCGCGTCTCAAGGCGCTCCTGCGCCGCTATGTGGTGGAACGCTGCATCTACGGCGTGGATATAGACCCCGTGGCCATTGAGCTCTGCCGACTGGCGCTGTGGATCGAAACACTGGATCGCGAATTGCCCATGACTTTCCTGGATCATAAGATCAAGTGCGGCAATTCCCTGGTAGGCGCCTGGTCCGATCAGTTCATGCATTATCCGATTGCTGCCTGGTGCCGGGAAGGCGGCGACAAAGGCCACAAAAATGGCGTCCACCACTTCATCAACACCTGGACAATAATCATCAAGTCGCGGCTTAACCAAGCGAAAACAGACATCACCGACATCCTTGACGGTACTTTGGACTTCATGCAACCGTTTGATTATGAGTACGCCATGTCGGAACTCCGGCAGAACCTGAAGTCCATGGACGCCCTTCACAGCATCAATATCAACGATATTGCCGAGCGCACCCGCCAATACGCCGCAATGCGGCAAGATAAAGCTTTCATCGCCTTGAAAGACGCCTTTGATATGTGGTGCGCCATCTGGTTCTGGCCGGGAGAACACCTGGATTACGCCCCGTTACCCAACGACTTCGCACTGGAACGACTCGATCCCTATGCTTTGAAATTTATTCGCAGCACCGCCGAGCAAAACCGTTTCTTTCACTGGGAACTGGAATTCCCTGACGTCTTTAATGAACAGACCTTTGGCTTTGACGCCATCCTTGGAAACCCGCCGTGGGATATTGCCAAGCCCAAGTCCCAGGAATTCTTTTCCATGCACGATCCCTTGTATCGCGCCTATGGCAAGCAGCGGGCCATAGCCAAGCAGAAGGAATACTTCAGCAACGAAGACACGGAACTTGCCTGGCTCAACTACTGTGCATCCTTCAAGGCCATGTCCAACTGGGTGAAAAACGTCGCCTCGCCCTTTGGCGATGGCGAAGGCGGAATTTCGCTGGGCAGAGCCAAGAGCAACTATCATGCACGTTGGAGAGCCAAACGGGGCGCCTGCGCCTCACGCCCCTTCCAGTACCAAGGTGGTGGAGATGTGAATCTCTACAAGCTTTTCCTCGAGCAAGCCCACGCCCTCACCAAGGACAACGGTCGCATCGGCTTCATCGTCCCCAGCGGCATTTACAGCGACGCCGGAACCAGGCAGCTGCGCGAACTCTTCCTCAAGCAATGCAACTGGGAATGGCTCTTCTCATTCGAAAACAGAAGCAAAATCTTCGATATTCACCGTTCGTTCAAGTTCAACGCTCTGGTTATCCGCAAGGGCGGCACGACTGAAAAGCTGAATGCCGCCTTTATGCGGCAGAATATCAATGACTGGGGAGATGCCGATGCGCACAGTACGGAATATCCCGTCAGTCAAATCAAGCGTTTCAGCCCGGAATCGCTGTCCCTGCTGGAAATCAAGTCCACAAAAGACCTGGAAATCCTGGGACGTATTTATGAAAATTCAATCCTCGTCGGAGACGAATCCGATGACGGCTGGAAAATACAGTTTAGTCGTGAATTCGACATGACTAATGACTCGAAACTTTTTCCCGCAGCGGATACATGGGCATCCTGGGGTTATCGTCCTGACGAGTACAGCCGCTGGATCAAGGGAGATTGGCGACCTATCGAGGACTTGTATGCCTTGCCCGAGGTTGCCCCCTTTGTTCAGCCGTCCACGGTGATTGCTCAGGCACCCTACGACACCTTGCGCGTCAAACGTTGCCATGTTCCCGCCGGAATCATCCTCTCCAGGGATTGTACCCAGTGGCTGCGGTACGACGAAATTCCCAACGTCGTTTTTACCGAAGCTAATGGTAAGCCCATAACGAAAAAAATCGGAACCGGCAAAAACGCCGAATTCGTCGAAATCAAAGGAAAGGCGATTGCCTTGCCGCTCTATGAGGGCTGCATGATCAGCCATTTTGACTTCAGCTACCAGGGCTTCATCTCAGGAACAGGAAACAAAACCAGTTGGGAGGAAATCCCATGGGAAAGGAAAGCGATCTTTCCTCACTACCTCATGGGCGAGGCTGTGGTGCAGCAATTAGGCTCACTCGCAGACAAAGCAGGCTTCCGTGATATTGGATGTGCAACAAACAATCGAACGATTTTTCGGGCTGGTTTTCGGGACATGGCTCGCTCGACTGATAAACGAACGATTTATTGTGCAGCGATAGGATGTTCACCATGTGGGAACACGGCCATTGTCTTAACATGCTTAAATAAATCGTTCGTTTTTTTACTCATGCCAGTAATCAACTCCTTTGTCTTTGATTTCATACTGCGTATGCGCATGGCTGGAACTCATTTAAGTCAGTTTATAATGAAGCCTTGTCCTGTGCTTCCGCCAAAAGTTGCGTCCGTATTGAAAAAGTTTGCTTTCAACCTAAGCTATTACGACAAGCTTTTCATGGATGAAGCTCTGATAGCTGAACTTCCAGACCATTTTGCTTTAGCGCCTCACGAGCGCCTGCGTTTGAAAGTCCTGTGCGAAGCAGTTGTGTCCAAATTGTTTGGGTTAAACTATGATGACATGTTGATGATACTTGCGGAATGCGATCATCCTGTCGAAGTCATAAGAAACAAATCATTTGCGCGGGAGCTTAACCAAAAGGGTTTCTGGCGTGTTGACCGCGAGTTGTTTCCGGAGTTACGCCAGACGGTGTTGAGCCTGGTTGCATTCCGTGATTTAGAGATGTGCATTGAGCGTTGTGGCGGCGACCGCGATGCTGGCATCCAGGCATTTTTGTCCCAGAATGACGGTGAGGGCTGGATGCTGCCCGAAACATTGCGCCTTGCGGACTACGGTTTGGGACACGATGAGCGGGCGCAGCTTCCCCAGCCTGTCGCCGACCAGCTCGGCCCGCGTTTTTATGATTGGCAATTGGCGCAAAGTCCGGACGAGTTCCAGGTCGAATGCCGGATACACGCGCAAAACCTCCGCAGCGTCATAGAGTCACCTGATCATGTCGCAACGTCATCGCAGTCTGCCAAGAGTGATCCTGCAGATGGCGAATCCAATGGTCAGTTGACCTTCGAGTTCTGAATCCTTGGACAAATACCGCAGTGGACGATTATTCCAATTAACTGGGAGTGAACATGGCACTAAATCCCTTAGCATTTTCTGAGGCAGTCATCGGCAACTTTCTGAAGTACCAGATGACGGCGTATCCCTTCCAGGATCAGCGCCTGAATGAGCAGATGAAGAACCTGCTGCGCTTGGACCATGTTCGCCAGTCTCCTCTGCTCAAGGGGCCATACGTGAGCTTATCCCAGACTTTCGCCATGGGTTGTACGGTCGCGCAACTGGTCAAGGACGGCTGCCTGCATCCCCATCTGTCCCAGTTGACGCCCTTTTCCAACGTGTATGCGCACCAGGAAGCAGCCATTCGTACCATTGTCAAGGGGCATACCACCTTGGTCAGCACTGGTACTGGTTCCGGCAAAAGCGAGTGTTTCCTATATCCGGCTATCAGCCAGGCGCTCAAGCTCAAGGACGCCAATGCTCCAGCCGGAATTTCCACTGTCATTGTTTATCCAATGAATGCTCTGGCCGAAGACCAGCTGAATCGTCTGCGGGAATTGTTGGCAGGCAGTGGCATCACCTTCGGCATCTACGTCGGCAAAACACCGGACAAGGAGGCGGAGGTGTCCGGACATCGCATGGCGCCCGGCAGCTCTCATGCCGATTACATGCGACAAATTGAGCATAGCAAAAAAGAGAAACGCATCGAAACCATCCACCCTTGCGAGGAAGTATGCTCCCGGGAAATAATGCGCCAAAATGGGAGTCAGCCGCGTATTCTGCTAACCAACGTCAAACAGCTGGAACTGCTTCTTACCCGAGGCACCGACGCCGAAATGTTCAGGAACGCAACCCTGGACTACCTCGTCTTTGACGAAGCCCACACCTTTGCTGGCATCATGGGTTCGGAAAGCGCCTGCCTAGTAAGACGCCTGAAAGCATTCTGTGGCACCCAAAAACATAGTACCTGCATCGCCACGTCGGCAACAATCGTTGACAAGAACAATCCTGACGCTGCGAGAGATTTCGCCGCACGCTTTTTTGGCGATGACAAGGACAATGTGCGATGCATCACCGAGCAATATCAGCTGGATGCCTGGAAGCCAAGCGGCGCAATGCCGGCTAACCCCGCCAATCCCGGCGTCTTGCTCCAACAATGCCTGCAAGCCGTGGAAAAAGAGGACGACGCCGATGACTTGGCGCAGCTTTACTTCTCGCTTGCCGGACGGAACGTTGACAGCACCTTGCACGACGCTCTTCTTGCCAATCCTCTGGCGCAGCTGCTGTCCGAGCAATTGCGTCGTCCTGCGGATTTGGCATCGCTGGCCGCCGACTTGACTGCTCTTATCAGTCGTACGGTCACTGAGGCCGAACTGATGACTTACCTGGTTCTTGGCGCGGCAGCCTGTAAAGATGGCCGAGCCGTGTTTCGACCGGTGGTGCATGCCTTTATCCGCGGCATTCCTGGCGGGGTGGTGACCTTCCCCAGCAGCGATGACATTCCCAAATTGTGGCTAAGCGGCGAAGATGAGAAGCAAGCAAGCCAAGACGAGGAATTCTGCCCCTTGCGGATTTTTACCTGCACAACCTGCGGACAACACTATTTCATCCATTACGTCAAAGACTATGCGTTTACCAAGACCAAGCCGCAGGGAGGCGATATCTGCGAGGACGAAACCCGCTACTGGGAAAAACTGGATCCGGAGAACGATGGCCAGCGCGTCATCCTGGTGGACAGACTGATCTCTCAGGACGATGATGACGATGACGAGCCGAGCAGTGCCCGCATGGTCAATGTCTGGTTTTGTCGGCGTTGCGGTACGCTGCACGACCGCGAAAGCGCTAGGTGCAAGCACTGTTCAGGAATGCAGCCCATGGTCAAGCTGTATGCAGTGCGGCAAAGCGAAACGAATCCAGGCTGCCTAGGTTCCTGCCTTTCCTGCAACTCCAAGGGTGGTGGCTATCGTCACAAGGAACCCATTCGAGAAGTCCGTGCCGTCAACGTGGCCGATGTGCACGTCCTGGCACAGGAAATCATTCAGCACGCAGACCGCAAACGCCTGCTGCTCTTTGCCGATAACCGGCAGGATGCGGCTTTCCAGGCAGGCTGGATGAAGGACCACGCCCGGCGATTCCGCATCGCCGCCATCATTGACGAGGTTCTCAAGCAGCACAGCAATATCACCTTTGGCGACCTGGTGCTGAAACTCTGCAACTATTTTGACGATAACGAAGAGTATTCCAAAGCTTTACTGACCGAAGTCTGGAATCGGGCAGACAAGAATAAGGAACCCATGGGACATGCCAACGAACGTCGTAAATACCTGACCATCCAAGTGATGCGGGAGGTGTGCCTGGGGACGCGCAAGCGCGTCGGCTTGGAATCCTGGGGACGTTTGCAAGTCAGCTATGACGGCATTCAGGAGACAGCCCCACAAATTCTGGAGTTGGCGCGCAAATACCGCCTGGCGCCTACTGAGCTGTTCGCGGGTATCGTAGGCTTGCTGGACCATCTGCGCTGGAAGAACCTAGTCTATGACCGGGATTACAATCTGAACAACCGTTTTTTCGACGCTGGCGATCCGCTGATCCAGTATGGGTACCTAATCAATCCGCCCAATCCGCAAGGTTGTAAGTTCACCCTGGAAAGCAATGACGACGCTAAGAGGATGATTGTCTTCAACAAGGAGCGGGAGCAAATTTTCTCCACCATGTTCCAGAAATGGGGCATTGCGCCAGAGAAAATAGATGCTTTCAAAGCCGATGTATGGAACCTAATGCTGAACACTAAAATCCTTGTCCCAGTCACGCTGCTTGGACAAAAAGGCAATCCCTTGCCCCGTTGCAGCGGGCTCTATCAGCTGGACTTGACCAGGCTGCGCCTGAACTCCCATACCGGCTACTACAAATGCCGCCATTGCAGTCGCAAAACCTTGCATAGAACACCCCATAACCGCTGCCTGGCCTGGCGCTGCCAGGGCGAACTCGAATATGTTGCTGAGCCGCCAGACAGCTATGACCTCCACGTTTTGAAAGAAAACTACGCCCTAATGCGACCGGAAGAGCACACCGCCATGGTGCCGCACGAGCGACGGGAGAAGATCGAGAACTGCTTCAAGAATGATAACAACAACCAGGTCAACACCTTGGTTTGCACCCCCACGCTGGAGTTGGGTGTGGACATCGGCGGGTTGGATTGCATCCTGATGCGCAATGTTCCGCCATCGCCTGCAAATTACTGGCAGCGGGCCGGTCGTGCGGGACGACGCAATCGCATGGCTGTGAACATTATCTATTGCCGTCCGACTTCCTATGACAAGGCTTATTACGAAGACCCGCTGAAGATGTTGGAAGGTCGCATTGATCCGCCCGCCTTCAATCTGCGCAACGGCAATCTGATTGAGAAGCATGTCCATGCTCTGCTGCTGACTGCCACCAACCAGCTGATCTATGGCGGCAAACTCCCTCCAGAAGAACAGCACCAACTGAAAGAGGCCAGGGACTCGATCTTCCCGCCGCAAATTAGCCACTATCTCTTTGACCACAATCGCAACATGCGCCATAAACCATACGAGTTCAAGGAGTTTTCACAATGG
>JAPXLT010000115.1:0-13381 GCA_033809415.1 Lentisphaeria bacterium | reverse complement strand
GTGCAGGGGGCAGGGGGCAGGGTGCAGGGTGCAGGGGGCAGTCCGTTCCGACCGATCACTTGTCCGTGTCCCGTCCGTGTGGGTTGCGGGCGATCAGTCCGCGCCAAGGCTTTTCGTGTGGTTCGTGGTTAAAAAACCTTTTTTGACACGCTCTAATTATAATCCGTTTGTGCTGATTTTGATAGTACTACTTGCCAAAAAAATGGTATGTTCTGCCAAAAATTATGCAGCCGAGATGGTAAAAATCATTTGACAGGAGAGGCTAGCAGGGTTACACTATAAGCTATGAAGACCTATCTTTCAGAAAACATGTTTTCGGATCCGGATTTTCCGCTGGCGGTGACCTGCTTGCTGCAGAGACCGTCGATGGTTCCGCATTGCCATGATTTTATTGAGCTTGTCCTAGTTGCCAAGGGGCATACGATTCATCAGGTCGAAAGCGATTCCGGCGAATCCATTTCCTATGGGTTGATCCAGGGAGACTGCTTCACGATCCTGCCGGGCGAAGTGCATGCCTACACAGAAAGCCATAATCTGCTGCTCTACAATGTGGCTTTCCAGGAACAGATCCTCGAAAAGGAACTGGACGAATTGAAGAACATCCCGGTCTGGCATGCGCTTTTCGAGAGCAGTCATACGCCTTTGCGCAACTGGCTGCATCTGCTTCCACATAAGCGGCGGATCGTCGAAGATTATCTGAAAAAAATGATCATCGAAATCTCGCGACGCCGTCCAGGGTACCGTTTCCGGGCGCGTCTGGCATTTCTGGAATGCCTGGTTACGATCGGCGATGCCAGGGAACTGGGCTGGCACTCCAGCAGCACTGCACCGGTGTCCGGAATTTTAAAAACGCTGGATTATATGGAAAACACCCTGGATCGCCCCTTTGACCTGAATAAACTGGCGCAGATGGCCAGGATGAGTGTCTCATCCTATACCAAGAAATTCCGGGATGTCGTAGGGGATTCCCCAGGAGAATATTTCCTTGGCCTGAAGCTGGAAAAAGTACGTTGCGAATTAATTGAAACCGATTATTCCCTGGCTGAACTGGCATATCGCAACGGCTTCTGTGATGATACCTACCTCGTGAAGCAATTCCGCAAGCGGCATGGAATCACCCCGGCACGATATCGACGCCTGCTGGCAGCAAAATAAGGGTGCGGGGTGCGGGGTGCGGGGTGCGGGGTGCGGGGTGCGGGGTGCAGGCCGGACGTGTCGGACGGTCAATTGCTTGCCTGCATTTTGAGGTCGATCAGGGCTTCTATTAGGCTATTGATTTTTTTGCGCGTCTTGATTTTTTCGAGCCAATGTTCGGGGATGGCGTCATATCCGTAGAAGGCACCCGCGATCTGACCATAAACGGCTCCGATGGTGTCGGAGTCTCCGCCAAGGTTGACGGCGGCCAGCATACCATCGGCGAAGTTGTCTGTTGAATGAAAGGCCCATAATGCAGCTTCGAGCGTCGAGACTACCCAGCCGGAATTGTTGACTTCGGCACGGGTCTTGTATGCGGACTGCTCGGTCGTCTTCTTCCCTGCGATGTGGTCATAGCAGACCTTTGCCATACGCCCGACGACTTGTCGCACGGTTTTGCTGTTGTGGGTAAGGTCGCTGATTTCGTAAAGCATGGTCAAGTACGGACTGCCGTAATTCATAATCAAGGCCGGTGCCAGGCGCATGATGCTGCCATTGCCTTGGGAGTCTTCATGACCATTGACTAACTGCTTCCGGGCGCGGATGTTGTGGCAGGCATATGCTGTGGTATTGCCAATATCGAAGGCTCGCGGCAGACTCGACCAGAAGCCGTCCTGGTACCAACGCACAAAATTATTCGCGATATCAACAAGATCATAGCGTTTCAACCGGACAAAGCTTTCCGCGATGCAGAAGGCCATCGAGGAGTCATCAGTCCAGTAACCCGGCGGCGTTGAAAAGAGGGCGCAAGGCTCCATCTCCGTGATGTAAGGATGCTGATCTTTTTCAGTAAACTGTATAGGGGAGCCGAGGCAGTCCCCGACAACCAGTCCCCAGAACATCCCTTTGAAACGGCTCCTGGTCAAATTCGCCATGGTCTTCCCCCCCATGTTCAGGGAAACTTGAAATATCCTTTTTGCTGCAGTTGCTCGATTGCCCAGGGCAGCAGACCCAGCTCGAAGAGCAGGTCCAGAATGGTATAACGCTTCCGGATCATTCCGGCCCCCCAGATTGCATCGGAAAATTGCTGCCGATCCACCCCGATTTCTCCTGGCTGTACCGGACAATCGAGGGTCTCGAGGCGTCGTTTGAGTTCGCGGAAACTGAGCAGCTGCCGACGCACTCTGCGGGTCATTTGCGGCCAGTTCTGAAAAATCATCTGGCGTCGTTGCTGCAATGCTTTTCCAGTCAGGAATTTATCCATGGCCACCTGCCTTACTTCATCGAGGCAGGAGAATCCTTTGAAAATAGTGAGGATTTGCTGTTCGCGCTCGGTTGCTGTCATCGGCGGAATGTTTTTCATGGTTTGTTTCAGCAAGGGCAGCGGCATGGCAAAGGTTTCCTGCATCAAGGCCGTGGCCATCAGCGTGCCAACCCCGACTTTATAGCCATGCGACGGGGAAACGCCCTGGTATTTGAGGTTCTGCATCTCCCAGATATGGCTGAAGAGATGTTCCGCTCCGGAGGCCGGGCGGGAGTCCAGAAAATACTGCATGGCAAAGCCGGTGAAAGCCAGGCCGGTGAAGAGGTTTCCCACGGCTTGGCGATCACGCTGTAAAAGCTGTTCCGGTGCCTTTAGCCATTGGCGCAGATTCTTCTGCACCAGATTCCAGGCAAAGCGGTCAATCCGATGTTGTTGCAAAAGATCGGCGATATGCCAGTCTGCCCCGGCAGTTACCTTGGCGGCCAGGTCCGCATAGCCGCCGGCCAGCATGGGCATGGGCGCCTCGGCAAGAATATTCAAATCGGCCAGAATCGCTTTCGGGGCAGGGCAGGGCAAGGTTTTCTTATAGCCGTTCACCGTCAGAGCAGCTCCGGCGGAGGTGTAGCCATCGACGGAAGGAGCGGTCGCCAGGCAGAGATAGCCATCGCAACCAGCCTCGGAGCTGGCGCGCTTGACAAGGTCATTGATCGTGCCGGAGCCGACCGCTATCGCATTGCAGTTGCTCAGAACAGGCACCAGAGTCTGGACATGGGCATAGTCCGCATGCAGTTCCGGTTTCGCCGGAAAGATAAAGGGCTTCTTACAGCGAAAGCCTTCTTGCCGTAGGATGCTCGAAGCCTGTTCGCCGGCAACTTTCCAGGTGGTTTCATCCGCAACGATGATTAGTTCCTTGTCAGTCCAGAGCTGCCGGACAACCTCCGGCAATGCATCAAAAACATCGAACCCGATCTGACAAAGCTGGGTGCTGATCCCAGATGGAATATCAATCTTTGACATGGAAAAATCCTTTCTTTTTGCAATACGAAAAAATAATGCCGCCAAAATGATTTTCAAGCAAAACTTGGCGTGGATACCAGCCCATAACCCATTTTTTAACCACGAACCACACGAAAAGACACGAAATTTTTTATAGGGTTGCTGCTTCGACGGATGAGCCTGCTCTGGCAAAATTCTTGTGTGCCAAGGTCGGCTTTACGCAATTGCGTCGGAGGCGATATGGAGCGCCGGCGGCTCGCCGGCACAGGCATCGCGGTTCGCTTTCATCACAGAAAACAGCGGGGCTTAAAAGTTGCATCCCCAGAGAAAAATCTTTCACAAAAACAATTTTGGGGCTCGTATACAGAAAATGTTAAGATAAGAATATTGCCCTGCACCATGTCCACTGCATCCTGCCCCCTCCCTCGCCTGCCGCCGCCTCGCGCGCGGTAAGGGTGGGTTGCCCCCTGGGTGGGTGGGGCTGGATGATTTCTGAACCACGGCGAAAAAATAGTGCCGGAAAAAGGGAATTTCAAGAAAAATCATAAGAAATCATACGGAAGCATAGAAAATGTGATTTGAAACATGGAAAACCCCAGGAAGTCATAGCAATTCCTAATCCTGGAAATCGGCGTCCATCTGCATAATCTCAGACAACTGAACCTCAGGTTCAAAAAAGCGAGCGTTATTTTTTCTTCATCTGATTACTAAGCAAGAATTTAAGTGTGTCGAAAAATTGTATTGTTGAAATTCGACTTGTGAAAACACAATGGCACCCTCTAGCCCGGAGGGCTGCACAATAATAACCCCCCGGTGACCGAACCCGGAGGGCGAGGGAACCGGGGGTGGACGGCACCCAAGAACCAGCGCCCGAAGGGCGGCATAAACGCAGTCTTGTCGAGAAGCCTTGAGCAACCATTTCCACTTGTTGTTGCGCCCTCCGGGCGCGGGTTTTGGGGGGGAGTTCCCACCCCGGGTTGCGTCGTGCTCCGCGCTTCCTCACCCGGGGTTATTTTTGTGTGGCGCTTCGCGCCGAAAAACCACCCGGATAAGTTATCAGCGGGGCTTGAATGAATCATCTCAAAAACAAAAATAGTGCCAGTGCAACTTCACAGAGATTCGGTTCTCTGAACCTAAAAAAGTCAACTGCTTTTTTTAGTTTTTAGACACGGTCTATGCAGAAGACCGAGCCATTGCCGTTTCTTGACATGCACCTACTCGGACAACCGGAACAGCACTGTGCTGACTGGTTCGAGGCACATCGTAAATTTGCCGTCGCGAATCGGATATTTTTTTCCCGTGAATAATTCAGTGGCATTGCCAGCTTGATACTTTTTGGGGACACGGAAGACACGTTTTCCGCCTGCTCCGGTATGGACTGCGAACAAATTATCGCCCACATACGTGGCATCCGTCCAGGAAGCGTTGATGATTGGAATTTCTGCGCACTCGGCCAAGCCCCTCAGCAGTTCTGCGCTCAGGCCCGGGATGCTTGAATAGCATACCGTTTGGTCGCCAAAATCCTTGACCACGACTGCCGGTGTATCCTCGCCTTCCAGTTTGGCGAGAACCTGCCCGGCCTGTGGGATGAAAACCGGCCCCAAGTGGACTCCACTGCCGAAAGACCCGCCAACCGGCAGGTATTTTCCCACCTTGGCGGTGTTTTCAACATACGTTATCCTGGCCGGGCATTGCTTCTCCCGCACTTCGGTTTTGATTCCCGTTATGTCTTGGACACGCTCCGGGTTGATTCCACTTTCTCCGACACAGCCAGCAGCATACACAAAGGCCAGCACCTTTCCGCCACGCTTCAGATGCGCATTTATCCAATTTTCCTGCTCTGGGGTGATACGATAGGCGTTGAGGAACACGTAGCAACGGTATTCCGGCATGAGTTCAAGGTCTTCGAGCAGATAGGTATCCATGCCGCAGCCCGTCTTGTAGAATTCCGGCATCTGGTATTTCATGGAGATATTGTGCAGCGGGGAGCACTGGGCGGAAAAATACGTGACGATGTCGTCCACGATGACGGCGATGGAATTCTCGGTGTCCAGGCGTCTGGTGTCGGAAGCCTGCACCTCGGCCTCGATTTCCCGGCAGCGTCCCACCACCTGCATCAGGCGTCGGTCGGCGGCAATCCAGCCATTTCCATAGTAGCCGAATTCATAGCCGACACCATTGACCAAGGCGTTGCTGAAGTCGCGCCGGATCACCGCAATGCCATCTTGCAAGTTGCGCAGACGTCCGTATTGTGCATCCGGAGAATCTGCTGCCAGGCGGTGTGTCCGGATATCAGCCTGCACGAACGGCACCTTGCCATGCAGCAGCAGGGAACTCTCCGGCGTCATGAAGCCAGCCGGTTCCCCAGCCATTCTATCCGCATAGCGGAGCAGATGGGTCAGGTAGTCCACCCGGGGCGAACGTAGCACCCGCCCTAGTGCGAAATGGCCTCCTTCACTGCGGGTCGGCATCGGGTCCGTTACGTATGTTGTGTACCCGTAGAAGCTTCCGGCATACATCCGTTCACCGGAGCCGCTCTTGATGGCGTCGCACATCGCAATGACATTGTCGGCCATCAGCTCCGAGACAGCCTGGCGAAAGTCAATGGTTCGACGGCTTGTCCTGGCATCCAGAAACTCGAACCAGTCATTTCGGTCACGCTCTGCGACAGACGGAATCGAAATTTCTGCGGTGGAACTGTAATCTGTGCGCCAGGCTTGGTTGACGGCGTCCAGCGTCCCGTATTTCTGGAGCGCGAAATCCGCGAAATACTCCTGGAATGGCTGGCTGTAGTCTAGGCGTTCGGTGCCGCCGCCCGTATCGAAGGTTCCCCACATATACCATTCACCGCCCATGCCGGATATCGGTTGGATGCAGAGTGCGCGATGGCCGTAGGGACTCTGCTTGAGGTGCCTGGCCAGTGCAGCTAGACTCCGGCGCAGTTCCTCCCGCCATGGTTTCGATGCATGGCTGACGACCTTCACATTGGAGGCCGAATGGATTTGTTTCAGTACGGTGCCGCCATCCTCCCGCCTTGCGCATTCCGACGGATGGGCCTCCAGCCATGTCCGCAGTTCCCAGTTGTGGTAGTTGTCTGCTGCAATCTGCAAGGTGAACTTGGCGTTGGGGTCGACTTCCAGCATCCGATAGGCATAGTGGTCCATTACCGTGAAATCATGTTGACCGTCGGGGCGCCATCCCCAGGCGCTGTAATGGTTTCCGACATAGAAGGGGATTTTATTTTCCCGGCACAAGCCCATCAGTTCCTCGGTCATCTGGCCGTCTGAACCACACCAGTGATGCAATAAGGGCAGCGAAAGGCCGTTCCAGTTCATCTCGCCGGAGAAATGGTCATTGATGCGCAGGCTTGCGGAGCAGTTCGGCCTGTCGAAATCCGGTACCGTCAAGGCTCGCCGTGCTGCCTGCCTTTCCAATCCTGGTGCATCAACGCGTAACTCCAGCTGGCCGGAGGGCAGGAAGTCCGGATACGGCAGTTTTCCGTACCACTGTTTGCTTTCAGGTTCAACCTTGACAGTGGCCAGCTTGAAGCCACGCGGCGGCAATATCGGGTTGCCGGCGAGGTAAAATGCCATCTCGATGTCACCTTCCTGTACAATGGAATAATCGACTTTTACGGCAATAGCAAACGGTTTTTCCTCGCATGGTATTATCTCGAGGTTATGCAATTCCAATTTGCCGGTTTCCTGGATTCGGGGTCGTTCCAGAACCCCGAATGGCGTGGCCTTTCCGCGCCCCATCGCCACGGAACCCGCCCAGGCGCGGTCATCGAAATCCGTCTTATACCATCCTTCCTGCTCATTGGAGCAAGAGCGCCAGGCGGCGCAAGTGCCGATCGTTTGCCGCCTGTCTGGCATGATCAGAGTCAAATCTGCAATCAACCCTCCGAGTACATTGAAATTGTATGCTTGTACGGCCAGGACATTTCTGCCCGGGGTCAAATAGGAGTCCACGTGTATGGCATCCGGCACATTATAGGAATCTGCATTGACGAGCTTCGGTAATTGGACGCCGTTGATATAGATACCGATGACTTGATCATCGCTGTTGATTGCAAGCCATGCCTTGCGCAAGTCGGAAGGGACAGCAAAGGCTGTCCGGAAAAACATTTTCCTGGGCGGTTCATCTGGGCGATCCCCTGGGCGAATCCATTCACCCGTCCAGTCCTCGAGCGGTGTTTTTTGGCGCTGCACCATGCTGACATCGGCCAGCATGAAGTTTCCCGGCTCATCGCCGTCCCAAATCAGCGAGAAGCAGATTCGTGCTGTGGCAAGCGGTACAGTGCGCCATTCCATTTCATACGGCATCATCTTGTAGCCCGCCAATCCCTTCCACTGTTGACTCTGTCGGTCCACTTCGTTTCCCAGTGCATCCTGCATGAGCAGCAAGGCTTTCCACTTCCCTGGCTTTTCCCCGGCGGCGCGGAACGACACTTTGACCTGTGCTGTATCCTCATCGAGAAAATCCAGATATGCTGGATCGGCCACGAGTTCCCAAGTCTTTCCGCCAGCCACTTTCAAGGTGTTTCCGTTTTCTGCGTCCTGTTCAATGAGCGGCACTCCCTTCACTTCCCCTTTCAGGCACCATTTCCAGATGCTACCGGCTACTCCTGGCATCTCAAAGCTACTGTTTGCCAAGAGATTGCCGGGCTGGTTCCTCTGGCGGTATAGCTGAATACGGTACACACAAATCTTAACGCCAGGCTGGAAACGGAAAGCCAGCCTGAAATTGGTGATTCGCCCCTTCCAATCCGGATGCTTCAAAGGAATGAACAGCATTTGCCGCTGGGCAGCATCGCCACCTGGTGTGACGAACTTGATTTTCAGTTCATCGCGGAAAGCGATCTCGGGGGCGTGCTTGAACAGGAGTTCACCGTAGCCGCCGTTGGAACATCCCAGCTCAATGGCCAGCATGTCCTGGTCAGACGCTTTCCACTCAAAGGCAGGGGAATACAGGAAAGGCGAGAGAACGGCATATTCGCAAAGCGTCTCCCCAGAGATCTCTTCCTCTGTCATACGAACTTCCCGATAGTTCGCAAAAGTCCATGCTGTCAGGGACTTCCCGCCATACCCCCATTCCAAGTCGGCTTGCAGGGATATTACCCCGAAAAGGCACAGGCACACTACATAAAACCAAGCATGGCGAGATTCTTTCATCTGCTCTTTCTCCTCACTGGGCAGTTTCATTCTCTCAATCACAATCATGAGATGTCTCGTTTTTTAATGGACAGGGACACGATGGACGCAAATGGACTTGGCGTGGGCTCCGCCCACAACCCACACGGACTTTACACGGACGGGACACGGACTTTACACGGACTTTACACGGACGACTGATCAGTCGGATCGGACGGATCGGACGGATCGGTCAGATCGTTCAGATCGGTCGAATCAGTCGGAGAAAAAAGACAGGAATTAGCGGTACCTTAAAAGATTTGCGTGTCAATGACTTGGAGATTGCTTTCCAGAAAAATCTTTCTGAAAAAAGAAGAAGTCGAGTGATAGTAGCACGTGCAGCAGGTGACGTCCTTGAACCTGTCCATTCGTCCATCAAACGGAAAGTCCATTCTGTCCATTCTGTCCATGATGTCCATTCTTGTCCATGTCCCTGTCCATGAAGAATGAAAACGCCCTGATATCCTGGATACATTCACTGTGGCATAATCTTCCATGGATCCGGCACCCATAATGCTTTTGCGACGGCAGGTTCACCTTTTTCTAATTTTTCATGAATGCGGGCAAGTAAAAATCCTCTTCTGTGAAACCTGCATGAGTCAGCATCGCCTCTGCTGCGGAAAAGACATGACGGTTGAAATGCTCTTCGTGCAAGTCGTCCCCAAAACTGAAGCGCACACCTTGTTCCTTCCATCCTACGAGCATTTTCAGATAGCGCCTGGCATAATCCTCCGTGGACACCCTTGGGATGATCATCCCGGCGTTGATCTCCGCCAGTTTGCCATTGTCCACAAACGCCTGCCCTAAGTTCTCAAAAAAACGCTGCGGTATCTTCTCAAAGATTGCAAAATCATATGGCTTCCTGATTTTGCAGAATCCTTTTCCGATGTCGATCATCTCCAGTGACCACCAGGGATGCGCTACGATGTCAACGAGGGGATGGGTGGCAAGATACATCAACTGTTCATAGTAATCGTCGATCAGCTGGGATTGCGTCCCCGGGAAATGCAGCGGCCAGTGGCAGCCACCGATCACATATTCCAGCCCCAGGGTCTTCACATCATCGGCATTCATGTCCAGATGGTACTCCGCATCCGGCGGCAGCCCTTCCCGTATGCCATACACCGGGGTCAAATCATCCCGGACGTAGTCGCCTGCGGCGATTTTCTCGCATTCCCATCGGGACATGACACTCACCTCGGCACCAAAGTGGAAAGCCGACGTCTTGCGGGCCTCCAGGAACTCATTACGGGCACTTGCAAGGTTCGGATAATTATACCTGGAGTGATAATGGTCGGACACGCCATACTGCAACATGCCCAGCTCCTCCATCTCGCGGCTTAAATTTGCCATCGTGATCCGTGCCGAATCGCAGGAATGGTGGGAATGAACGTGCAAATTTTGTCGTATAATCATGGCAAGTAAAAAAAAATGTGGTTGATGACAAACAACGCAAAAGGGGAAAAAGCATTACGCCGTTTCGGCGCGGCAAAATCCCTTTTTACGGAAACATTACTTCCCCCCAGCCCAATTCAGCCGACCGGGTTTTCGACAGCGTCTCGGCATGGCCATCTGCAAAGACATTGTTCGCCTGACCGTCATGCGCCAGAAAGTACAAGTTGTTCCCATCGCCGGTGTTGTTATAGAAACGGCGGTAGACCTGCAGCCGGTTGCAACCATGGAAGAAACCAGGAGGGTAGTTCAGGTAACTGTCCATGAATATGCTGATCTCGTGGGGCTTCAGATTGCGGACAAGCCCCTGGTTCTTCGGATAATGACCACGTACACCATAATATACATCGCCGCCTAAATGCCAATGAACACCAATGCCTTGATAACCAATCACATCGGTGCCAAGCCACATGCCATAGCAATGCCAAGAGTCCGCTATGTTGCGCTTCGGGTCGTTCGGGCAAACCACAATGCCGCCAGGAGTGGCAGGACGCTGGGCAAGATAACCGGTGTCGTACGCCAGCATCGTCCAACTCCTGACCCAACCTTCACCCGGAACCGGAGTCTGACTCGGAAACAGCCAGTCATTATTATCCAACGAATAGGCAATGCCGATCAGGCCTAATTGCCGCAAGTTGTTGAGGCAGGAAATACTGCGAGACTTCGAACGCGCCTTGCTTAAGGCGGGAAGTAGCATGGACGCAAGAATGGCGATGATCGCAATCACGACCAGCAACTCAATCAGGGTAAATTGTTGACGAGATTTCATGACATGACTCCTTCTTTACTGTTATGGTTCTTGACGGAAACGAGAAAACAAACAAAAAACGCCTGCAAACACACAATCCAAGCTTAGCTTAACCTAATCAACATCGATAAAACATGAAATTCAAATGTGACATAGTCAGTTTTGCTTGCTGCTATGTATTTTTCGACACCATTTTTATCACTCGACCATTAGTATATTGTGCCTTTTTGGGAATTCAAGCATGTGAGAATAAAACTAACTAAAAAGTAATAAACAAGTAACCTGTTTACTTTCCCGGGGCGTGGAAGCAGTGTCGGCGTGTCGGTCATGCCATGCTTTTTTGGTATGGGATATGCTCCAGTCCGGACAGGCTGGTTGGGATGAGTTCGGACTGTTTCCGGATTGGCCTTTTCTTCTTGATGGCCTGGAGCAGTTCTCGGACTGCTATGACGCCCTGTCGTTCGGGCTGTTGGTCGACGGTTGCGATGGGCAGGTCTGTGATATTTCCGAAGCCTGTCAGCGCCACGTTTCCCGGGATTTTCCTGTGCAGCAGTAGACTTGCCCTGTGTAGCAGTTGCGCACCACTGTCCGTGTCTGCGGCGATGATGGTGCAGGCGGGGAATTTTGGCAGATACTTGTCAAGGAATAGTATGGCATCTTCAAGCGCTCCCCTGGCGCCATAGAAAATCCTGCGTTCCGGGTCGCTGACGCCCCATTCCTGCATGATCTGGAGAAAGCCTTGCAGGCGTGGGGAAAGTTGGTTGTCCTGACGCAGGGTGTAGCGTTCCGAACTATACACCAGCACGTCACGGTGGTTCCGGTTGAAGATTTCCGTCATCATCTTGCGTCCCCCGTCAAGATCATCGCTGTTAATGAACAGGCAATTTTCATGCTCGGGGCGGGGTTCCAGGCCGCAGTCCAGCCAGACCATGGGATATTGGGGGGGAATGGGGAAATTATTTCGGTCGAGGCAAAGGAAGCCGCCGACGCCTTGCCTGATCATCTGGCTGACGCGCAGTTCGAGGTCGACGGTGCGGGAGTTCTCATACATTAAAAGATAGTTCTGGCGTACGCATTCTGACAGGATTCCCATCAGAATCTTGTTGTTGTACCGGGTGGGCGGAGCAATGTAGGCCAGGATGCCGCTGCTTCCGCCAGGGGCGACCTTTGTTCCGGCGCCGCGTGGTCCGCGCTGGAGATATCCCTTTTCAACAAGCAGGGAAACGATCTTGTTGATAGTGACTTTGCTGACCTTGAATTCGTCCGCCAGTGTATATTCCGACGGGAACTTGCTGCCGGGTGGGTATTGTCCCTGCACCAGGCGCTGTTGGAGTTGATCCAGGATTGCTTGGGTTTTATTCATGATTTGCGGTGGTTAGTCTCCCATTAACCAAGTAGGGAGGCTAGAGCTGAAGCTGCATGTAAAGGGTGTCCAAAAGTTTTTTAACCACGAAAGGCACGAAAAAACTTTCCGCGCTTTCCGCGCTTTCCGTGGACAAAAAAAGTGTGGTTGTTAGATCTCGATTTCGAGTCCGTCGTATGCGACTTGTATGCCATGTGGTTCCAGGTATTTGCGTAGTTGTTCATGGGTGCACAATGCGTTATGTGAGAAATGATTGGCAAAAACCGGGGTGTCTTCCTGGATGATGCCCAGTTCGAGCATTTGCTGGCGGAACTCGATGTTCGTATCTGCCCCCATGTGCCCATTGCGGTTTTTCCCATGCTTTGGATGTGCGCCGCCGGTGCAATCCAAAATGGCCGCATCGAGTTTCTCGGCGGCAAGCAAATCCCAGGCTTCCTGGCTCGGGAAGCCGGTGTCATTGGCAATCAGAAGACTGCGGTTGTTACGAGTGAAGACATAAAACAGCGGCTTTTCATTTGGTGCATGATTTGCCGGCAGGGGCAGAATCCGCAAATCGCCCTCGAAGACCGGTTTTCCGGCTTCGAGGGTCTGACTTTCCAGCGCGATTTTAGCCAGCCCCTCGATGCTGCTCTCCACTTGCATTGTGCCGCGAATTTTTTCAATGACTGCTTCATTGCTCAAGAGCTTGACGGTTTTGCTGACTACGCTGAAACCAGGCCTGCGCCAGAGCAGATCGACGGGGTTAAAATGATCCACGTGGGAATGCGTCACCACAATTCTGCGAATGGCCAGCAAATCCACCTTGAATGCAGTCACCTGCCAGAAGATGTCCGGGCCGTAATCCACAAGAGTATCATCATCAATCAGATAACAGGTTCGCCTGCGCACATCCTTGCCGCCGTGCTCGAGAGCATATTTGCAGGTGGAACACTCACACCATAATGCCGGCATCGCTTCCGCTGCCGCAGAACCAAGGACTTTGACTCTCATGACTTCTTGATCTTCCTTTTGCTCAATGTTATCAATGGACATTGTGGACATTGTGGACGCTGTGGACGCTGTGGACGCTGTGGACGCTGTGGACGCTGTGGACGCTGTGGACGCTGTGGACGCTGTGGACGCTGTGGACGCTGTGGACGCTGTGGACGCTGTGGACGCTGTGGACGTTGTGGACAGAAGACGAATGCCCTCCTGCACCCTGCCCCCTGCACCCTGCCCCCTGCCCCCTGCAC
>JAPXLT010000114.1:0-13575 GCA_033809415.1 Lentisphaeria bacterium | reverse complement strand
TCTGGCCTTGTGCCTGTTTGTCACTGGAAAGCATGAAGAAGCGGTTCGAGTGCAACGCAAGAGCCTTGAAGAATCTCCGCTTCCAAATCCGTTTGGGTATGCTAGTCTGTCGATATTTCTCCTGTTCCTCGGCGATGAGGAGGGGGCTGCCGAAGCCGTGTCCCGCGCCATCACGCTGGAAGCGCCAAATCCGGATGGAACGATCAAGGTCTGTGAAGCACTTTCACACTTCAAAAGGCATCGCGATATTCTGGAGACGGCGGATGCCAGTGATTTTAAAAACGATCCTCATGTCCGTTTTTATACTGGTGTCGCCGCAGCCAATCTTGGCGACCACGAACGGGCGATATGGGATTTGAATTGCGTGCCGACCAGACATTGCAAAGGTGGCATGGCGCAAAAGTATCTGCGGCATCTGAAAAACAAAACAGAACCAAATACCATTCGCAAAGACTGGCCATATCTTTTGCCGGAAGAATATTATATTGGCCACAATTTGCTCAAAAAAGACAAAACATTAAATACTGCATTGATCTCACAACGTTATACGGTGGATTTTGCGGAAGCGCTGCTTAACGAAAAGCCGAAGGAAACGGGCGATATCGCAATGCAGATATTGGAGTTGTCTCCACATCCGGAGGCCACGGCTCTGCTCCGGCTGATACTGGAAGGAACCTTTGGCTCTGACCAACTCCGCATGAATGCGGCAGTCATCTTGACGGAAAAAGGTGAAATTCAACAGGACGAAGCAGTAAAAATTCTCAGCAGGGGAGAGGTCACGGGGCAAAACATGTTTTCGGTTTGCCTGAACCCGGACTTCAAGTTTGGCGAGTTGCCCCCTGAGCTGAAACCAAGCCATAAAAAATTGGTTATCGAGGGGCGCAAACGCTCTGCAAATTGGCCTAAAATTATTCGCGAGTATGAAAAACTGATGCCGAAAGCTCCGCAGTATTATCCGTTCCGGTACAATTACGCAGTCGGTCTTGCGCAGTGTAAACGGCTTAGGGAAGCGGAAACGATTTTGCGTTCTCTGGTGGCTGAGCATCCCGAGTATCTTTTTGCGCGAGCCACCTTACTAACCCTTTTGGGCAGCACTGATCGCCTGGATGAAGCCAAAGAACTGGTGCAGGCAACCGAATTGCCGAAAGAGACGCACCCGGACGCCTATGTCGCGTGGTTGGTATCCCTGACGATGTACTTTGAAGCCATTGAAGAGAACGCAAACGCTTTCAAGCATATCCAGTTTGCACAAACAATCGCTCCGGATGATCCAAACGTGCAAGAGTTATGGGAGGATTGGGAGGATTATGACGAGGAGAAAGATACTTCGCCCTACTTGATGTTTAGGCGCATCATGAGCGCAAACATGTAGTTTGTTGGCTTCCGGGATGTTTTTTGTTTTATCGCTTGACGAAACTTTTTGAGGGTGTATTCTGTTATCAAGGTATCTGGTTAGGGTTGTATGGGAGTTGATTCATGGGTCGTGTAAAAGTACAGAATTCGCCGACGATCCGTCGCATGCCGTCCTATTTGCACAAGTTGTTGCGGATGCGGATGGAAGGTCGAAGTCATGTTTCGACGACAGAGCTTGCCGAGTACATGGGCATCGAGTTGATTGTGGTTCGCAAAGACATTGCGTTGACCGGGATAAAGGGGCGCCGCCGGATTGGTTATGAGATCAACGATCTGATCGCCTATATCAGGGATTATCTAGGCTGGAGCGGACGCATCACTGCAACATTGCTGGGAGTAGGGGCGCTGGGGTCTGCGATTTTGGGCTATGATGAATTCCAAGTCTATGGCCTGCATATCGAATCGGTTTTTGACAGTGATCCGGAGAAGATCGGTCGGATGATCCGCGGTCACGAAGTCTATGATATTGCAACGATCGGGCAACGCCTGAGTTATTCACCGCCGGATATAGCGATTATCTGTGTGCCGACGCTGCATGCCCAGGAAGTTGCTGATCAGGCAGTGGCCGCCGGCATTAAGTACATCTGGAATTTTTCCAATATTACCCTGAAGGTGCCGAATGGGGTTATCGTTCAGCGTGAAGTGATCGCTGGGGGGCTGGCTACGTTGACCGTGAAAATGAAGAATGACAAAGCCGGCATATATCAGAAGATTGAATAGATAGGGTGCAGGGTGCGTGGTGCGTGGTGCGGGGTGCGGGGTGCAGGGTGCAGGGTGCAGGGTGCAGGGGACAGGGTGCAGGGGACAGGGGGCAGGGGGTAGGGTGCGGGTGCAGGGGGCAGCGACCAAGTAATCGGAGGAAAAACAAACCAGACCGAAATTCCGCTTGCAAGCTCATTTGTCAAAGCAACAACCCTATAAAAAATTTTCGTGCCTGTTCGTGTGGTTCGTGGTTAAAAAAAGGCTGCCGGAAGCAGTCCTGGAGGAAAAACCACTTCCGGCAGCCTGGGGAAGCTATTATCGTATTTGCGCGAGTCCCTTGTCGATGGCCTCGGTGATATTTTTAAAGGCGGCCTGATTTTGCAGTTGTTCGAGGGTGTTCATGGCATTGTGGAAGCGGGTTCGTTCGACAATCTGATCACCGACGGTAACGCAGATGGTGCCATCTTGAGCCGGTCGTGAAGAGAAGGCTGCGTCCATATCCACCCAAGGCGTATACTGCTTGTTTTTGACGTAGTCGCTGATCATTCCCAGCAGCAGCTGACCGGGGCAGTTTTCCTGTTTGGCGCAAATGGTCACGGTGATCGGCAGTCGGTTGCTTTCGGTGCCGCGCATGATTGGCAGTTTTGCGTCAAAGATCTGGCTGCGGTTCCGGTATTCGGTATGCAGCAGATGATGCGCCTCGTGCGAGCCGGGCTTGCCGCCGATGTGATCCTCGTAGCAGCGCTGCACCAGCCAGTTGTCCTGAGGCTTCTGCACCTGGTGCGCCTTGTCGGTATTGTAAAGACCCTGCTGGCGCTGAATCCGGATGCGGTCGGTGGCGCCCCAGGGTTGACCACCCCCGGAGATGCAGCCGCCGGGGCAGGCCATCACCTCGATGAAATGATATTTTGCTTTGCCGGCCTTGATGTCTTGAAGCAGCTTTTTAGTATTGGCCAGGCCGTGCACAACGGCGACTCGGATTTCCTTGCCGGCAAGTTCGAGCGTGGCTTCCTTGAGATGCTTCATGCCGCGAACCTGCTTGAAGTCGACTTTCTCGAGCGGCTTTTTATCGAGTTTTTCGGCAACATAGCGCAGGGCGGCTTCCATGACCCCTCCCGAGGCGCCGAAGATGACGCCGCCGCCGGTGGCGAATCCCATTGGCATATCAAAAGCTTCCGGTTCGAGTTCCTGCAATTGTATGCCCAGTGAGTTGATCATGCGCTGCACTTCACTGGTAGTAATGACGATATCGACTTCAGGCTTGCCGTCAACGCTGAATTTCGGCAATTTTGCCTCGAACTTCTTGGCAGTGCACGGCATGATCGAGACGACCACCAGGTCTTCACGACGGCAGCCAAGCTGCTCCGGAAGCACCTTCTTAGCGACCGCACCGAACATCGCCTGGGGCGAGCGGCAGCTCGAGACATTCGGCAAAAGCTCCGGAAAGTAAATTTCCACATATTTGACCCAAGCCGGGCAGCAGCTGGTGAACATCGGCAACTCCCCGCCGCCCTGGATACGCTCAAGCAGCTCTGTGGCTTCTTCAAAAATCGTCATATCGGCAGTGAAGCTGGTATCGTAGACGTGTTTGAAGCCCATCAGCTTCAGAGCTGCCACCAGTTTGCCGGCGACATTCTCGCCAGGCTGTGCGCCAAAATATTCCCCGAGGGCGACCCGCACAGCCGGAGCCACTTGCACAACCACGGTCTTGCTGCGGTCATAGAGAGCTTCCCAGACTTTGGAACTGTCCTGCTTGGGAGTCAGGGCACCAGTCGGGCAGACAGCTGCGCATTGTCCACAGTTGACGCATTCGACCTCGCCAAGACTGGCGTCAAAAGCGGGAGCGATTTTGGCATTCGAGCCACGGAAGGCGAAATCGATTGCCCCGATTCCCTGAATTTCCGAGCAGACCCGCACGCAATCGCCGCAGAGCACGCACTTGTTCGGGTCGCGCACCAGGGATGGCGAGCTGTCGTCAATGGGTTCTTCCTTGCGCGGGGCTTTGAAGCGCACAGTTTCCACGCCGAGGCGGTGTGCGATTGCTTGCAGTGCGCAAGTCGCGCTGCGAGTGCAAGTGGGGCATTCCCGGTTATGGTTGGCCAGCAGCAGCTCCAGGTTGATCTTGCGCATATTGCGGATTTCCTTGGTATCGGTCTGGATGACCATGCCGGGCGCGGGCAGCGTCGAGCAGGAGGCCATGACTCCTTTGCCCTCGACATCCACCAGGCAGAGGCGGCAGGCACCGTAGATGCTCAATTCGGAATGGTAGCAGAAGGTCGGTATGTCAATGCCGGCCTTGCGGATGACTTCGAGCAGGTTGCGCTCGTCGCTGAAGGTAACTTCCCGCCCGTTGACGGTCAGCTTTTTAATTGCTGTATCAGACATGGTATATTTCCCTTTTGTTACTTAGATTCCAGTAATTGCATTGAAACGGCAGACGGCTTTGCAGGCACCGCATTTGATGCATTTGTCGGCATCAATGACATGCGCTTCCTTGAGTTTTCCGCTGATCGCGCCAACCGGGCATTTGCGGACGCAGGCCGTGCAACCCTTGCAGAGTGCAGCATCGATTTCAGGACGGGCCAGCGCCTTGCATTCGCCGGTCGGACAGACCTTCCGGTAAACATGCGCTTCATATTCTTCGCGGAAATTGTGCAATGTTGACAGGACGGGGTTCGGGGCGGTTTTCCCCAGTCCGCAGAGGGAACCTAGCTGGACGGCTTTGGCGGTCTGCTCGAGCAGTTCGAGGGTATCTTCGTTGGCGCGTCCGTTGATGATGTCATCCAGCAGAGCCAGCATCTGTTTGGTGCCTTCGCGGCAGGGAACGCATTTGCCGCAGGATTCATTTTGCGTGAACTGCATGAAGAAACGCGCAATGCTGACCATGCAGGTCTGTTTGTTCATCACCACCAGACCTCCCGAGCCAACCATGGCGCCGGCATCTTTCAGGGAATCAAAATCCAACGGCAGATCGAGCAGCTCCGGGGTCAAACAGCCGCCGGAGGGGCCGCCGATCTGTACGGCTTTGAAGTCTTCACCGGTGACCTGTCCGGCATTGTCGGTGACACCGCCACCGATATTGTAGACGATTTCGCGGAGAGTGGTGCCGAAGGGTACCTCGATCAGGCCGGTGTTGGCGACGTGGCCAGTCAGCGCAAAGGTCTTCGTGCCCGGTGATTTTTTGGTGCCGACAGAACGGTAGACCGCCACGCCCTCGCGGATGATATAAGGAACTGACGCGAGGGTTTCGACGTTGTTGATGACCGTGGGCTTGCCGTACAGTCCACGTTCAGCCGGGAACGGCGGCTTCGGGCTGGGCATGCCGCGCTTGCCTTCGATGGAGGCCATCAGCGCGGTTTCCTCGCCGCAGACGAAGGCACCGGCGCCTTCGATGACCCGAATGTGAAAGTTGAATCCGCTCTGGAACAAATTGTCGCCGAGCAGGCCACGTTCTTCGGCGTCTTGGATGGCGCCGCGCATGCGTTTCACTGCCAAAGGGTATTCAGTGCGCACGTAGACGACGCCCTCGTCCGCGCCGACAGCTTTGCCGGCGATCAGCATGCCTTCGAGCACGGCATGCGGGTTGCCTTCCATGACCGAACGATCCATGAAAGCGCCGGGGTCGCCTTCGTCGCCGTTGCAGATGACGTATTTCTTGTCCCCCTTCGAGGCAAGCGTGAATTTCCATTTCAAGCCGGTCGGGAAGCCGCCGCCGCCGCGTCCACGCAGACCGGCGTCAATGACTGTCTGGCAGACTTGTTCCGCGCTCATTTCCGTGAGTGCTTTGCGGGCGGCCAGATAGCCTTTTTTGTAGATGTATTCTTCGATGTTATCCGGTTCGATCAGGCAGTTTTGCAAAACAACCCGGCTTTGACGGGTGTAGAAGGCGATTTCGTCTTCATGGCGGCAGTGCTTTTTGCTGACCGGATCGACATAGACCAGGCGGTCGATGATTTCGCCGGTTTTCAGGGTGACGTTGACGATTTCGGCGGCGTCTTCGGGCTTGACATGGCAGTAGAAGATGCCTTCCGGCTCGATGCGCATAATGGGGCCTACCTGGCAGAAGCCTTGGCAACCGCTCTTCGAGAAGTAGGTCTCGCCACTGTGGTCTTCATGCTCCAGCAGATCAATGACCGCTTTCTGGCCGATTTTTTCCATTTCGGCGCAAATGGCATCGCGGACTTTCATCGCCCCATTGGCGATGCAGCCCGTGCCGCCGCAGATGATGACGCGTCTTTTCAACTGTGCGGCCTGGTGCTGATAGTGAGCCGCTATCTGTTCCAAGTCAGGGGTTTTGGTAGGAATGCTGGTCGTCATTATTCTTCTCCTTTGGCGCTTTTTTCTGCAGCGATAATCTGATCAAGGATATCGTCAATCATTGCCGGGGTGACCTGGCCATGGACTTCCTCGTCGATGACGACGACCGGCGCAAGTCCGCAGGCACCCAGGCAACTGACCATCTCGAGGGTGAAGAGCAGGTCGTCGGTGGTGCGTTTGTCATCACCGAGTCCGAGGCGTTTGTAAAGGTGCTGCTGGATGCCCGTCGATTTCTTGACATGGCAGGCGGTGCCGTCGCAGATGCGGATGATATGCTTGCCTTTCGGTTCGAGCGAAAAGTGTGCGTAGAAGGTGGCCACGCCGTAGACGTGGGCAACCGGCATGTCAAGCGAGGTGGCAAGATAGCTGATCACGTCCCGCGGCAGGTACTTGTATACTTCCTGCGTTTCCTGAAGAATGGGAATCAGCTTCCCGGGATCATACTCGTTTTTTTCCAGAATGGCATTGACGGCAGCCAGATGCTGTACCATCGCCTTCGTTTTTTCAACACTTTCCTGCATGTCTTTCCTCCATGATGTTAACAGAAACAGCAGCGCAAAAAACTTTGCGTTGCCTTCAGACGTATTTGATATCGACCTTTTTCAAAAATTGGTTTTTCAGGATGCCGGCGATGCGCTGCACGATGTTGCGGCGCAATTCCAGTTCCTGGGGCAGGTTCGGATCCTGGTGCGCTTCATTGATGCGGGTGCCTACGAGAAAGTAAATCAAGTCATTGCGGCGCATCATTTCGGCCAGCATGCCGGCCGGATTGCGAGGCATGAAGGCGTCGGCTTTTTCCAGGTACCCCGCTGCTTTGGTCAGCGTGAAAATGCCCTCCGTAACCAGATCAACGCCCGGCATCGTCGACATCGGCGGCATCTCGGAGGAGATACTACCCAGGTCCATTTTCAGTTCCCGGTTCAGCTCCCGGGCGATAATTTCCGCCGAGGTGCCGCCACAGACCGCTTTTTCGCCGTCGAAGGTGTCAATGATCTTGGCGCACTCGGCATCATGCTGGCGGTCATACGGAGGACCGGTGAAGATGAGCATTTTTCGCGGGTGGCGGAAGTAAAGGGAGGCGCAGGTCATGTCGTCCTTATTGATGCGCTGCGGCTCTTTGCGGCGGGCTTCCTTGACAACGGCATTGCAGAGTTCGTGAGAGGAGATGGACGGGGCTGCGCCGAGGATTTCGTTGACGAATGCGGCGCAGCCGGACTCGCGCCAGCCAAGCGGCCATTTGGGCGAGCCGATGGCAGCTTGGCTGATGCCATCGGAGAAGAAGATGATGCGGTCTTCGCTCTGCGCCGTAAAATGGTAAATTTTCATTTTCCGGTTGTCCCATTGTTCGGATTCGAGCCGTTCAAAGGGAATTTTGATTTGTTTGCCTTGCCGGAACAGTAGAAACGGGGGGTTGCCCATTTCGACGATGCGGATCGAGAAGTCCGGCCAGGCGTTCAGGATGGTGAAAGTGGCGTAGCTGATTTTGCGCACCTGGCAGATAGGCAGGGCACTCATCATGATCTCCGCAGCATGCAGAATGCTGTAGTTGGGCTGCGCGGCGAACTTCATCGCCATCGTGGCAGTCATCGATGCAAGAATGTTTGCCTTGACACCGCTGCCTAGACCGTCGGAAAGAACCGCCACCACACGCCCGTCATTGTCGCTCTTTTCAAAACGGAAGGCATCCCCACAGATGTTTTCACCATGCTTGTTGCATTGGCTATAGGCTAAATCAAGAAAAAGAGGATGTTCGGAATTTGTGTTCATGGGTACCTGATTCTTTTAACAACGAAACCACACGAAATTTTTGTGCCTTTCGTGCTGCTTGAAAGATTTGTAGTGCCTTTACAAGGCACCGTCTTTGGGTGGGGCCTCACCCTAAAGCCTGAGGTTAAGCATGGTTAAGTGCCTACGGCGCAATCTGTTATACTGATCAGGCTGCCCCGTCCGTGTCCCGTCCGTGTCCCGTCCGTGTAAAGTCCGTGTCCCGTCCGTGTAAAGTCCGTGTCCCGTCCGTGTCCCGTCCGTGTCCCGTCCGTGTAAAGTCCGTGTGTGGTCTATTGTTCGGCGTAGTTTTCTGCAATCGAGCGCAGGAGGATTTCTGTTTCGGCCATGTGTTCACCGAGTTTGCAGGCGATGTCCTGCACGGTCGCCAGATTCTTCTCGATGACCTTGCGTGCTTGGTCGGCAATTTGCTCGCGGGTGAATTCTGTTTGCGTGACATCGAAGAGGATGGCACCGACCACCTGGCCGGGTTCGATGTTGAAGATGATGATGTTGAGCAGTTTTTTATCGAGCTTTAGGGCGCTTCTGGAGAGTTCCTTGCCGCTGCTGAGGACTTCTTTGAAGAGCTCCGCAAAGGAGGGGATCAGGGTTTCGAGGAAGGCATTGGGCATGCCTGGGGCGACTTCATAGATTTCGAGTGCGCTTTCACCGCAGAGTTCAGCGAAGCGGCGGTTGCACTCGATTAGTTGCAGGTTGCTGTTGACGATGACCACGGCCGCCGGAATGCAGCGTAGGATGGCGTTGGATTTTTTCTGGGCCAGGTTGCGCAGGTAGGATACGCACATGCTGGGTTCGGCTTTGCCGGTCAGCAGCGCCTTGGCGAAATTCTGGCAGGTGTCGTACCCGCATCCCCCGCAGTTGAGTTCATCCTCTGGCGCTGACTTGCCAATTAGAAGCAAGGCCTGCTTGATGTCACGCAGGGAAACGTCTGGGGTCTCAACCGGCGCAGTGTCGTACTTCTCTGCGATCTTCGCAACATCACGCCGTGGCAGTTCCTTTTGAAAATCGGTATTGCGGATGATGCGCAGGCGTTCGAGCAGTCCAGGCGAACAATGTTCGGTGCCGGGGCCATGCACGCAGCCGCCCATGCAGGCGAGCGCTTCCAGAAAAACCGGTTCGCGGATATCCTCGGGATGGAGTCCCTCGAGCGCTTGACGCAAGGCCTCGATGCCGGAAATGACGGTGTAGTGGATGTGCTCGCAGCCGGGATGCGCCCGCAGCGTTTCATTCATGCCGCCCTCGATCGGATAGATGGCGCCCTCCTTGGAATCTTCCGGGACGAAGCGGTCTTCCGCTGTGGGTTCCAGCTGCCACGGGTCTATCTTCAATTCCTTGAGCCACTGCTTGAGCATCGGAAACAAAATGGCTGCTGAAATCAGTTCCGGCCGGCGGTCCGCTTCATTTTTCTTGGCAATGCAGGGGCCGATGAAAACGATCTTGATGTTTTCGCCGAACACACTGCGCAGCATGAGCGCATGGCTCAAGGCAGGGGAAAGCACCGGAGTGATCGAAGGAACAAATTCAGGAAGATACCGGCGCACAAAATCAACAATCACTGGGCAGGCTGAGGAAATCATCATGCCGCGCTCCATTTTGCGCAAATCTTCGGCGAGATTGTCGGAGACGATTTGCGCACCCAGAGCCGTCTCGCTGACACCGGCAAAGCCGAGTTTCCGCAAGGCGGCGATCAGTTTGGGTGCCGGCAAGCCTTTGAATTCGCTGCCCCAGGAGGGTGCCAAGGACACATAGACCGGATCGGGTCCCTGCAGCAGGTCTAGCACGACACGTAGATCGTTGCGGATTTTCTTGGCCTTGACCGGGCAGACTTCAACGCATTTGCCGCAGGCAACGCACAATTCCGGAATGACCGAAGCATGCCCGGAAACGACCTTGATTGCTTTTACCGGACAGTGCCGGACGCATTTGAAGCAATCCTGGCATTCCGCATCCGCTGTGTAAATAGGATAGCTGTGTTTCATTTTTTAACAACGAAAAAACATGAGGGGGTTAAGGGTGCTGCATTTGCGCAAGGGCTCTTACGAATACATGCAGACGGAATGGTGATGGGCCAACAGCCAGTTAGCTCGTGATTCCTTGATTTACGTCGGAAGTTTTTCGTTCAGCAGTTTCATCAGCCGTTCCTCGTTGACGCCGTTATAGACGACTCCGTCAATGCTGACATTGGGTCCTTCCGCACACTGTTTGGCGCAGCATCGTCCGGACAGCTCGACGCGGTCATCGAGCTGATGCTCCCGGATGTAGTCCTCGATCAGTCGCAGGTTGTCTTCGTTGCCGCGGGCAAAGCAGGAGCTTCCCATGCAGATGATGATTTTCAGCTTTTTCATCTTTTCGCTCTCCAGTGACCGGCGGCGGCACCAGGGCATTTGTCGGTGCAGCCGCCGTTCCGCTTGATGTTTACTTCCCGTAGTATGCCTTCAGGTACAATTCCTTGATTTCGGAGATCAAAGGATAGCGCGGGTTGGCGCCGGTGCATTGATCATCAAAGGCTTTCTCCGAGAGCATATCGACTTTGGCAAGAAATTCCTTTTCCGGGATGCCATATTCTTTGATGCTGGCCGGAATTTCCAGGATTTTCTTTAGTTTTTCGATTTCGCTGATGATGGCTGCGGCCTTGGCCTCGGGGGTCATGTCGGGGGTGGTTATCTGCAGGAAATCCGCGAGCATGGCGTAGCGTTCCTTGGCCTCCGGGCAATGATATTGCGAGAATGTTCCCTGCCGTGTCGGTTTGCTGGTGCCGTTGTAGAAGATGACCGGGCTGATCA
This sequence comes from Lentisphaeria bacterium, assembly GCA_033809415.1. Classification (GTDB taxonomy): domain Bacteria; phylum Verrucomicrobiota; class Lentisphaeria; order Oligosphaerales; family Oligosphaeraceae; genus JAQVUB01. The sequence continues at coordinate 2,575 of JAPXLT010000114.1, read as the reverse complement.
GCAGGGCGTTGGCGATGCCATGCGGAATGTGGAACTCCGCGCCCAGCTTGTGCGCCATCGAGTGGCAAAGTCCCAGGAAGGCATTGGCAAAGGCCATGCCCGCCAGCGTCGAGGCGTGGTGCATTTTCTCCCGCGCCTTTTCATCGTCGGGCTGCTGATAGGCAACCGGCAGGTATTTGAAGACGAGGCGGGCGGCTTCGCAGGCCAGTGCATTGGTATATTCGCTGGCCAGGATCGAGACACGAGCCTCGAGCGCATGGACCAACACGTCGATGCCGCTGGCTGCCGTCAGCTTCTTGGGCATGTTCATAACCAGCTTGGTGTCGATGATCGCCATGTCCGGAGTCAGCTCATAGTCGGCCAAGGGATACTTGTTGCCGGTCTTTTCGTCGGTGATTACCGCAAACGGGGTGACTTCCGAACCGGTGCCGGAGGTGGTGGGAATGGCCACCAGCGTCGCCTTTGTGCCCAGTTTTGGGAACTTATAGACGCGTTTGCGGATATCCATGAAGCGCATGGCGATATCGTCGAAATGGACATCGGGATGTTCATAGAGCAGCCACATGATTTTGGCCGCATCCATCGGGGAGCCGCCGCCGAAGGCGATGATTGTGTCCGGCTTGAAGGCGTTCATGCGCTCGAGGCCCTTGTAGGCTGTAGCCAAGGTGGGGTCGGGTTCGACATCGCTGAAGATATCAAGCCTGATGTCCATCTCTTCGAGGCAGCGCACCAAGTCGTTGTGCATGCCTGTGTTGTACAGGAAGCGGTCGGTCACGATAAAGGCGCGTTTGCGTCCGTCTTCGCCCAGGTCGCGCAGGGCTTCCTGGAGGCATCCGTATTTGAAGTAGATTTTGTCAGGCACCCGGAACCACAGCATATTTTCTCTCCGTGCGGCGATTGTTTTGATATTCAGCAGATGTTTCGGAGCGACGTTCTGACTGACCGAATTGCCGCCCCAGGTGCCGCATCCCAGGGTAAGCGAAGGATCGAGTTTGAAATTGAATACGTCGCCGATGGCGCCTTGGCTGGACGGCATGTTGATCAGCGTGCGGCAGGTTTTCATTTCTTCGCCGAACCGCTTGATGTTTTCCGCATTGCGAGGATTGGTGTAGAGCACGCTGGTGTGGCCGATGCCGCCGAAGTCCAGCAGTTTGCGGGCCAGTTGCACGCCCTCGTCAAAATCCTTCACCTTGTACATGGCCAGCACCGGCGAGAGTTTTTCGACGCTGAAGGGATATTCCTTGCCGACGCCTTTGGCCTCGCCAATCAATACCTTCGTGTAGTCAGGAACCTTCAGACCGGCCATGTTGGCGATTTTGACGGCGCTCTGCCCGACGATCCCGGCATTGAGCTTGCCGTCAACGACGATGGTCGCCGCGACTTTGGCCGCTTCCTCGGCATTCAACAGATATGCGCCGCGCTTGGCAAATTCAGCCTTGACTTCTTTGTAAATCTTGTCAACAACGATGACGGACTGCTCGGAGGCGCAGATCATGCCATTGTCAAAGGTCTTGCTTTGGATGATCGAACTGACTGCCATCAGAATGTCGCAGGTCTCATCCATTAAAGCCGGCGTATTGCCGGGGCCGACGCCGACTGCCGGAATGCCGCTCGAATAGGCCGCCTTGACCATGCCCGGACCGCCGGTGGCCAGGATCATGTTGATCGCCGGATGTCCCATCAGATGCTGGCTGCGGGCAACGTTGGGTTCCTCAATCCAGGAAATGATGTCCTCCGGCGCACCTGCCTCGACCGCTGCATCCAGGACAATCTTTGCCGCCGCAATCGTGCTCTTTTTGGCGCGCGGGTGCGGGCTGAAGATGATGCCATTGCGAGTCTTCAGAGCCAACAGGGATTTGAAGATCGCCGTCGAAGTCGGATTGGTCGTCGGAACAATGCCGGCAATCAAGCCAACCGGCTCGGCAAGCTTGATAATGCCGAAAGCGTCGTCAAACTCAATCTGACCACAGGTCTTCTCATTCTTATACTTGTTGTACACATACTCAGCCGCAAAGTGATTCTTGATCACCTTGTCCTCAACAAGACCCATGCCAGTCTCTTCTACAGCCAGCTTCGCTAAAGGTATCCGAGCCTCATTCGCAGCCAAAGCAGCCGCACGAAAAATCTGGTCAACCGCTTCCTGGCTGTACTCCGCATAACGCCTCTGAGCAGCCTGAACCTTCAAAATTATCGCATCCAATACACCAACATCGTTGCCTAAAACACCATCCGACTCCATGACTTTCACCTTGTCAGACATAAAAATACCTCCAAATTTCCAAAAAAGTGTTTTTATATTGATATGTTTCTATCAATACGCCTTTAATATAAGCTTGAAAAAAGAAAAATGCAAGCCAAAAAACAAAAAATATTAATATATTAATATCTTTTTAGGCTTTGGTTAGAGGATGTCCAAAATGGGTTCCGCGCCCATTTTATCCGCAGATTACGCAGCTGGACGCCGATTTCCGGGATTAGGAATTGCTATGACTTCCCGGGGTTTTCTATGTTTCAAGTCACATTTTCTATGATTCCGTATGATTTTTCTTGAAATTCCGTTTTTCCGGCACTATGT
>JAPXLT010000113.1:2873-13615 GCA_033809415.1 Lentisphaeria bacterium | reverse complement strand
ACGATCGACAGTGCAGGGGGCGGGGCGATATCGACGGGGCTGCCGGCGCTACGCTCGACAGTGCAGGGGGCGGGGGCGCTGGGGAAGGGTGCGGGCGACTACGCTCGACAGTGCAGGGGGCGGGGGCGATCGACGGGGGCGATCGACAGTGCAGGGGGCGGGGCGATATCGACGGGGCTGGGGGCAGTGATGCTCGGCAGTGCAGGGGGGGGATATCAGCAATGGTAGCCGAAGAGCTGGAGCTTGGTGCGCAGTAGGGTGTCCAGGCGTGGCAAGTCGGCGGGATAGACGGAGATAAGGCGTTTCCCTTCTTGCTGGTAGAGCATTTGTTTTTTGTACATGCTCATTTTGTACTGCGGTGTATTCAGACCCCAGTATTCGATATAGACATCCAGCTCGGGCAGATAGAAATCCGGCCGGATTTGAAATTCGCCAATGATACGGAACTTGGCATCGTAGCGGTAGGCGATGCCTCTGGCAGTCAGCCAGTCTGCGATAGTGCGTTCGCCGGCAGATTGCACGACAGTGCCATCTCGTGCCTCAATCGTCTTGTTCAGCTCGACCTGGGTTTCGAAGTTGCGCCGGGTCAGGAAGACCTCGTCGAAGCAACGGTCGCAGTACGGACGCTGAAACGCCTGCTGCGAGTGCGCGAATTCCTCGGCGGTCAGCACAGAACTGCAACGTTGGCAGCGATACTGCGCAGTTGCGGCGGCAACACGCAGGGCCTCTTCGATGAATTCCACGGCCGCTGCCGCATCACGGCGAATGTAGTCCTTTTCGGCAGGGTTGATTGCCATATCGCGAAAATCCGGCAAACAGTCTTTGGCGGCGGCTCCATACACTTTCAGCGCCCTGATAGCGTACTGGCGTGTCTGTGCATGCGGATCGCTGCGCGCCACCGGCCCCAAGGCGGCTACCGCTGCGGCCTGATCCACCCCCATCCAGGCCAGTTTACCCATAGCAGATGCTGCCAGACGCCGGGCATTTGCGGATGAGGACTTCAGCAATACCAGCAGCTCGCCAAAGGCTGCGACATTGCCCTCGCGTCCGATTGCTACTGCTCGGTCGGAAAGCTGTTTTTCAAGTTGCCGGTCCATCGGGTTTTTCATAGCGCCAATCCTCCAGTGAAAATTTAATATGTCAATGATTTATATCAATCGGCTTCTGGAAGATTTGGCGTTGTAATCAGCAGGGTTTGGATTATATTTTCTGGCGTCGGAATTATGACGTCCATCTGTATCCCTTTGTGAGGAAGAACCTAATGCGAGCATCTTTTTTTAATCGGAAATCGACAGCCGTCACCGCTTTGCTGACACAAGAGGACAGCGTTGAAAAACTCATCAGCCGGATTCAGGAATCCGCCCGTTTGGGTGCTGACGGCATCGCGATCGAGCTGGGCTGCCTGGCGCCTGAATTGCGCACCCGGGCGAATTTTCAGCGTTTCATGGAAGCGGCACCTGCGCTGCCTTTCATGTTCATCCTCTATCGGAATGACCGCTGGCTGGGCGGTGACGATGAAGCTCGCCAGAAATATCTACTCGAAGCGGCCTCGAGCGGGGCAGAGGTCATCGATGTCATGGGCGATCTCTTTGATCCGGCACCCTACGAGTTGACCATGAATCCTGCCGCCATCGAGAAGCAGAAGGCACTGATCCGCGAAATCCATGCGAGGGGTGCCAAGGTCATCATGTCCTCCCACTTGTCCGAGCATGCCCGGACAGGCGAGGAAGTGCTTGCGCATTTGCTCGAGCAGGAATCACGCGGAGCGGATATTCTCAAAATCGTCACTGGAGTCCGTACCGAGGAGGAGCTACTCGAGGCATTCCGGACGACGATGCTGCTGCATCGGGAGCTGGACAAGCCCTTTGTGCATCTCTGCAATGGCAAATTCAGCCGTCTCCACCGCTTTCTGGGACCCAAACTCGGCGTGTCAATCGCCTTCGCTGTATTTACTGAAACCCCGCAGTCTCAACCGACCATCCCGCAACTCAGAAATGTCCTGGACAGCATCCACTGGAATATGCAAGATGGCCCTGAAAATCAGGCTTCGTTGAGCATCAACGGAATGGTATAGCTGGCATTCAAGTCGAAGGCTTTCTCTGGCTGCTTTTGACGTGCCAGTTCCGTATAAAATAAATCTTTGAACAGTTGTATCAGGTCGGCTTCGCTTTTGCCGGCGGCATTTGCTTCCCGGATGCGCCGGTGGGCTTCCTCGAGCCAATAACGTGAATCAGTCAGAAACTGCCGGCAGGCATCTCCTTGCAGCAGACCGGTATGCGGCAGCAGCAAGGACTGGATATCCAGCTTTGCCACCCGCTCGAGGGCTCGCAATGAATCCCCATAGCTGACTAGACAGCAGGGCATGACCAGGCGCGGACCAATCGGTACGCCAAGCGTCTCACAGCCTAACAGCAATTTTTCTGCTTCGGCATAAAATCCGATCGAGCAGCGGGTATGTCCGGGAAGTTCGAGCACATTTAAATGCATACTGCCAAGATCGATCATATCTCCCTCGGAGACAATCAGATCAATATCGAGTTCTGACAATAAGTCCTCATAGTCTGTGACGCCCTGCTCCCGGGCGGCGCTGTCATTCAGCTGGCGCATCAGACGCCGTGCGGAGTCTTTCGCCAGCACCCGAGCCGTATGCGCACTGCCAACAATCTGAACCTGCGGCCAGCACTTGCGGCAATAGACGCTGCCGGACGCATGGTCATAATGTGAATGCGTCAGCAGCACGTAATCCAGACTGCGTTTGCCCAGTACCCGGGCGATATTGTCCAGCATCTGTTTTGCGCAAAATGAGAATCCTGAGTCCAGCAGGGCGGTTTTTCCGGGTGTCACCAGCAGAAAAGCGTCGCTGCCGGACATGGCACCGACATTGGTCAACGTAAACATCGCGGGAATCCCCTTTCTCAAGCGCCGACCAGCTGGGTGCCGATCTGCAGCAGGCTGCCAAATTGATAGACGATCAAGGTGCTGATATAAGCCACCAGAAACAGCCCGATTCCGTCGGCAATGGCCAGCTTCCAGGAATTGAGTTCCTTGTGGATGACTGCCAGGGTAGCCAGACAGGGGACCGACAGCAGGCAGAACAGCATCATGCAGAAACCCTGCAAAGGGGTATAGCTGCGCAGTAAATGCTGCCGGAGAGGGATGGGGTCCTCGTTCTCCCCGCCCACTGAAAAAAGGATGCCGAGTTGCGAAACAAAAACCTCGCGCGCCGCCAGCGATCCGATGATGGCAGTACATATTCGCCAATCAAAACCCAACGGGCGGAAGGCCGGCTCGAGGAATTTTCCAAAGCGTCCGGAGATGGTAAAGGACATCGCCTCGCCCTGCCGGGCAAAGTCGATCTGCTGCAATCCATCCAGCAGATCACGGGCACTGCGTACAGCCAGGCGTTGTTCGCGGTTCAGGGGCATTTCCTGCAAGGATTCCAGAGCTTCCCGCCCGAGATATCGTTCTTCGAGCAAAAACTGCCTGTCGTCTTCTTCCAGCAATCCGCTTTCGGCAAGCAGGTGGATTTGCTCAGGCATCAGTCCTTGCTCTGCTTTCAGGTTGGCTGCCATCTGCTCATAGTCTTGGCTGAAATGCTTTTTTTGCGGGAAGGTATTGGCAATAAAGAGGATGATGGAAGCCGCCAGGATGATGGTGCCGGCCTTTTGCAGATACTGTACGCTGCGGTCCCACATGTGCAGCAGGATGCTTTTTAGAGTCGGCATGCGGTACGGCGGCAGCTCCATCAGGTAAATATCCTGATCCCCTTTGAAAAGTGTTTTTTTCATAATCCAGGCTGCCAGCAGGGCATAAATGACGCCAATCAAATAGATCAAAAACATGACTGTTGCCTGGCGTCCGGGGGCAAAAAATGCGGGGATAATCAGAGCATAGATCGGCAAGCGTGCGCTGCAGCTCATCAGCGGCAGGATCAGAACCGTAATCATCCGGTCTTTTTTAGATTCGATGCAACGGGTGGCCATGATCGCCGGCACCGTGCAGCCAAAGCCCAGCACCAGCGGCACAAAACTCTTTCCGTGCAGGCCGAATTTCCGCATGATGCCATCCATGACAAAGGCAGCCCTGGCCATATAGCCGCTGTCTTCCAGAAAAGCGATTGCCAGAAAGAGGAAGAGGATATTCGGCAGGAAGACGATGACCCCGCCGACGCCTCCGATGGCCCCATCAATCAGCAGAGATTTCAGCAGGGGCAGACAGTCGGACGGCCAGAGGTTGGAAAGGAAGCTGCTTAGGCGTGCGATTGCGAATTCGATGGCGCCCATCAGGGGTTCTGCGCAACGGAAGGTCAGCCAGAAAGTCACATACATGATCAGTAGGAAGATCGGCAGGCCAAGGAGTTTATTGGCCACGACACTGTCGATGCGGTCGGAAATTTCCCATCGTCTTTCCCGGCTGGCAGTAATGCAGTGTCGGCAGGCGCCGGAAATCAGCGCATAACGGCAATCTGCCATCAATGTATCGGCCATCATCATATGGCGGCTGTCCAGGAGCTGGATCTGCTCTTCGACGGCCGGTAGAAACTCTTGTAGTTCAGGCATCTCGGTAGCCGAGACATCCTTCTCGAGAAGCTTGATGGCAAAGAAGCGTGCAGGAATATGCGGATAGGCCTTCGGCGGGCGGGCGGCGATTAGTTCACTGATTATCTGAATGGATGCATCGACTGCCTTGCAATAGCTTAAACGCGGTGCCTGATGTTTCTCGAGCTGCGGCAGCATCTCGAGCAACACCGTTTTCAATTCATTGATACCGCTGCTGCGAGTGCCTACCGTCTGGACAATCCGCGCCGAAAAATATTTTTCCAACTCTGCGAATTTGAAAGAGAGTCCTTTTTTCTCTGCTTCATCGCTCATATTGAAGGCGATCAGCATCGGGATATTCAGTTCGGCCAGCTGCGTTGTCAGATACAGACTGCGTTGCGGGATCGAAGAGTCGACGACATTGATAATCAGGTCGATGCCCGGTGAAATCAATTCCAGGAAAGCGACCTTTTCCTCCGGCGATGACGAGGAGAGACTATAGATGCCCGGCAGATCGATCAACTCGATATGAATACCGGACAAGTCAAAATACCCGCTTTTGCTCTCGACGGTCACGCCGGGATAATTGCCGACATGCTGGCGGGTGCCGGTCAGCTGGTTAAAAATGCTCGTCTTGCCACAATTCGGATTGCCGGCCAAAACAACTTTATAGGATTTTTTCATGCGCTGTAAATGGACGATGGACAGGGACAGGAATGGACACGATGGACGGAATGGACAAGAATGGACTGCTGAATGGACAATGGACAGAGATTATGCCGCGCCCTTTCAGGGCTTTGCCGATGGTGTGATCCCTGACCCAGGGCGTTGCCCTGGGCTGGTATGTCGCGCCCTTTCAGGGCTGATTCCAACATCGCCGATCCGACCGATTTGTTGTCCGTGCCCCGTCCGTGTAAAGTCCGTGTCCCGTCCGTGTGGGTTGTGGGCGTCAGCCCACGCCAAGTCTTTTTGTGTGTTTCGTGGTTAAAAAATGTTTTTCATCCTGGAGGTTGCATTCGGGTGAGGATCAGCAGTGCTCCGGCGATGGCACCGAGCGCGTACCCGAGCAGCTGGATGGCCACCAGATGTTCGCCGGAGACCTTGTTGATGATCTCGTGCAGTTCACGCATTTCGAGCTTTTCCACCGAACTCTGGATCTTCTCCGGCAAGTGGAATTTTTCGACGATGGCCAATTTTTCCTGTTCGAGGCGTTTCAGGATGAGTTCTTGCAGCAGTGGGAGCATGCGCTGCTCGATTGCAATCCAGAATTCATCTTTGCGCAGCCATTGATCGACCATGCCGGGAATATTCTCGACCAGGAATTGCCGGCAGATGTCTTCAACCTGTTTCTGCTTTTCATCAAGATAGGACTTCAGCTCGACAGCCGCCTTTTCGGATCGCAGATAGTCCCGCAGCCGGAAGGTCAGATTGACCAGTTCCTGTTTGACTATGTCATGCGTCTCCCGCTCTTCGAGCTTGCTCTGAATCTGTTCCTCGAGGCGTTCCCAGTTCAAGTTATCAATCAAGGCTTCTGCCAGCTTGTCAACACTGAGCAATGAACTTAACTTAGGGTGCTCTTGCTGAATATACGCTCTCACAACTGAGCCGGAATTGCGTCGGACCTGCTCGCTGAAATAAGGTGCTCGCTTCTGCAGTTCGCCGCTGATCGCAGCGGCCAGGCGCTCCGTATTCTCAGGATTGTTCAGCCAGTCGGATACCAGCTGATCGTACAGGCGGCTAAGGTTCTCCGCAGTTAGATTTTCCTGCACCACTTGTTTTACAGTTAGCTCGAGATAAGGAATCAGGAAATCCGCGATATTTGCGCTGTATTTGCTCAAGAATCGGTTTGTCTTGCTGCGGATTTCCTCGAGCAACTCCCGGTTTTGCAGATATTCCTTGACGATTTTACCGAGCTGCTCGGCCAGTTCCTCGGGTTTCAGCAGGTAACGCGGGATTTGTTCTCCGAGAACGACACCGAGTTTCCCCTTGTTGCGTGGGATCACTCCCTGCATCCCCCAATGCGGCTGATATGGTTTGAAGAGCATCCAGATGGCAATGTAATTGGTCAGATATCCTACAGCCGCCGCGACTAGTACCGTTCCCAGCCAGGAAGAAAACAAAGCCGCGCCCAGCTCGATCTCGAATCCATGATACAACACAGCCGAACCTGCAAGCAGGATCATGGTCAGCCAGCTCACAACCGATACAACGGAATCAACTCTATAAAGCAACTTATTCATAAATAACAAAAATGCCAAGATCAGGCGTATCCAATAATATAACCCTCACTGAAAATAAAGGGAACACGGACGGGACACGGATGAAGAGCTGTTTGCTCTTGCTCATTTCCATTTTTTAGAAAAATTCATTCGTTCATTTTTTAGAAAACGCTTGACAAGCATTTTTCATTGATTATATTTATAATATCATTCAAAGCTGGGGATGATTTTATATGTCGAACAAGTTCAAGCTTTTGAAATACAATCAGGCTAAATTAGCGGTGATGCGTCTGATTGGTGAACAGGGGCTGGAATGCGGTGACAGACTTCCGACGGAACGTGAGTTGTCGCAACTGCTCCCTTTCAGCATGATCACCTTGCGTCATGCATTGTCAGTCTTGGAGAATGAAGGAATTATTTCGCGTGACCGGCGTACTGGGACATTTTTACGCAAGCACTTGAAAGATGTGCGTTTTGATGCGGAAGTACTGGTCATATCAGTTGCCAAACGTGGTGAACCCATTCCCTACAGTCCGCCGTTGGAACCACTTCGTCTCTACTTGGAGGGTCGGGGAATTGGTCTTCGCACCAAAACGGTCTATGAATTCGGGCTGGATATTCTGGAGGCTGCCGAACGGACAATCGGGATTTTTGTCTCTGGCTGGTTAACCGATTCATTTCTCGAACATCTGGAAATAGCCGGGGTGCCAATCATTGTATTAGGGAACAATGAGCTGACGAAAGAAGTACCGGTTGTGGGATATGACAAGGAATCGGCCGCTTTTTGTCAGACAGTCCATTTAATCAACGAGGGCAGAAAGAAAATCATGCTGCTGGGTGTTTCCCGGTCTTACTACTCTTCCCTTTTGTATGAAAAGGGTTATCGCAAGGCGATGAAGCAGGCGGGGCTTTCCCCGCTGATCTTTGAAACCGAGTCTCTACTTGATTCTACCGGGGAAATGGAGGAATTTCTGGGGAAGCACAGGGATGTGGAAGCGATATTGATGGAAACGCAGCTGCTCTGTAACTTCATCTCCTGGTTCTGGCGGCAAAACAAGCCGCTTCTGCCTCCTGCCATCGCGTTTCTGACTACTCCGGATGGATTGCATCAATACCGGCAGGGGCGGCAATTCCGGCTTATCAAAACCGGCGATATTTATCAGGTTGCGGCCAACAAGCTGTTGGATCATTTGCTTGAAGGGAAAAAAATCGAATCGGAGATGCTGCCGCCGGTAATTCCGGATGACAGCAGCGACGAATTGTTCTATCTGTTTTAACCGTTAACTGGTCAGAGAATCGGAATAAATCGAAATGTTGCATTCAGGCGAAAGCCGTTTGTCCTGATGATTACACACGACGAAGGAGGTGATCTGACAATGGTGCAAGTCAGGGCAAAGGAAAGGATTGTTCAGCAAAGTATTATCGACAGACACTAAAACAAGAAAAAGAGAAAAAGAGAGGTGATTAAGATGAAAAAACGTTGTTTATTCACTTTGATCGAGCTGTTAGTCGTGATTGCGATTATAGCCATTCTTGCATCCATGCTTTTGCCGGCCTTGAGCCAGGCGCGCGCGAAGGCTCGTAGCACTTACTGCCTCAACAATGTTAAGCAGCTTGGTCTTGCGCAGATAGTCTATGCGGATGACAACAACGGTTTCATGGTGCTTTATCAGAGGTTTGGAAACTACAACTATCCTTGGGGTTATACGTTGTTCTACCACGGGTACCAAAAAGATTTGAATTCCTTCTACTGTCCCGAGGTGAAGCCGGGCAAATACACTGGAAATAAGAAATTCAATTCTACGGACACGGACACCGCTGGGAAAATCTTTGTCCATATCACCTACGGAATGAACGAATATCCCGATGATGGCCTTTTCGCCTCTGCATATTATGGTACCGCCTATTGCGAGTTCATCAACACGAAAAAAACTCCGATACCTGCCCTGCAGGATGTCATAGCAGATTCTGTTGGATTAAGCGCGGGGGCTTCTACGAATTACTCCTGTAATACAATCCGTGCAAACACGGCTTGGTGCGCCTACCGTTTTACCCATTCCAACGACAAGTGCAACATGTCTTTCGTAGACGGCCATGCATCGGCTATCGGCTATGCAGAGGCTCTTAATTCAATGTCCATCGGGCGTCCCAGCTTCGGGAAAAACTACTGCTACATTGGCAGTGTCGGCACCACTAGGGAAATTCCAGCAAAATAATTTAAGGGAAAGTGTTATGTTCAAAAAGATTTTTACAGGAGCGTTATTGATGCTTGCCACACTGTCTGTTTTAGGGGGGGCGCCGGTGGAAGGCCTCTGGAAGCCTAAGGCAAAGAAGCTGATTGACATGAGCTGGTCCAATCCTTCGGTTGACTATCTGAAAGATAACATCGAGCGCATGGAACAGGAAGCACCTATCGATGGTGTTAGCATCCGAATGGAAGGGAAGCAAACCATTGACGGTGAAACCAAGTCCATCTGGATTCATACGATTTGGTCTCAAGTTCCCTGGGCTTATGAAGATTTCACCGGGCAAATTGATACTTTGAAAGCTATCAAGTTCAAAAAATTCACGGATAATTTTCTTTTCACCGCCACATACGAAGCTGATGTGGACTGGTTCTCCGATCCATGCTGGGATATTATCACGAACCATTTTGACATTGCCAGCCGCATCGCAAAGGAAACCGGCCTGAAAGGACTGGTGCTGGACATTGAAGAATACCACAAGCCATTCTGGTGCAATTACAAAGGGCACTCTCACAGGGATGCTGTTCGCATTGCCCGCCAACGCGGCCAGCAGGTGGGAAATGCAATCTTCAAAAATTATCCTGACATCAAGCTGCTGTGCATGTTCCTCTTCTCTTTCGGTACCTATCTGAAAGGAGATGCCTGGGCGCAGATACTGAGTCATTCTTTCTATAACGGAATTTACGATGTAATGCCCCCTGAAGCAATCATCATTGAAGGTCATGAATACTTCGGTTATGCTGCAAAATCCATGAAAGATTTCGAACGTCTCCGCCAGGATTTGGATCGCACTTTCATGACTCGTGTCGCCGAAAAGAACATTCGTAAATACCGCTGCCAGACACAGCTTGCCCCTCCGCTTTACCCGGATTCATATTTCAACATGGAAAATCCTGTCACCCGTCTTTTCCTGCATCCTGAAATCGACGAACTTCCGAAGCTGGAATTTGTCCGCCGTCAGTTGACTTGGGCCCTGAGTGTTGCTGATGAATATGTCTGGATTTACAGCGAAGCAGGCAGCTGGTGGAGCAAGTCCTCTCATCCGCGGGCAACGAAGACCTGGGAAGAAATCTGCCCCGGCATCAACAATGTCATTAACAGTGTTCATAATCCCAATGATTATACTCCGGACGGTGCTGTCAATCTGCTGCAAATTCCGTCATTGGACGAAGAACCCGGCAATTGGCTTCATTGGACAGCTGCCAAGGGTGATGGCCAAGGCGGATGGAAAGACGGGATAATTTGGCTGGAAGGCTCCGAAAAAAGTGCCTGTGTTCACCAGAGCGTCGATGTCACTCCCGGCAAGGGCTATCTGCTCCGCGTCAAGGCACGTCCGCGCACGCCGTTGTCCGGCACAATGCATTTGCATGTTGCTTTTCGCGACAAAGACAACGAATGGATGGCTGAAAAGCAGTCCGTTCCTTGCGACATTGACACCAACGGCCAATGGCACACGCTGTCCATCTTTATTGAAGCGCCGGAGAATGCCGGAAAGCTGTCTTTCCAGTTGGGGACCAACCATCTGAAACCCGGTGAATGTGCAGAGTTCAAGGAACCGGAACTGTTTGAAATGTAATATTGGGGGTACGTGACATGCTGCTCGCCACAACAATTGATTACAACGACAATGCTGCTGTCTACCCCGGTCCGGAGGAGTATTATCCGCTCGAAAAATATGAGGAAGATCTGAAAACTCTTGCGGAAAACGGCATCGGCAAGGTTTATCTGCGGGTAAATTG
>JAPXLT010000113.1:0-2863 GCA_033809415.1 Lentisphaeria bacterium | reverse complement strand
GTGGGCTCGGAGATGTGTATAAGAGACAGGGTTACAGCAATCATCCGTCAAAGGTCGTCCCGGTTTTTGGCAGCGACAGGTCGACAAGCTGCTGGGGTACGCCGCATTATGCCCGGCGCCTTGCGGAAAGTATCAAGCGCTACGATTGTTGTGAGGAGACGATCCGCATTGCACACAAATACGGTATGGAGGCTTGGGCCTGGGAAAGCCTCTACGATGATGCCGGGATTTGCTGGAATATCTCGAAGATCCCCCCGGAATGGATGGAAATATACAAGCGCACCGGCGGCTGGTGTGGAATTGATCCGTTCTACCTTGATAACATGGATGCTCTCGCGGCACGTGACCCATTCCGGATCCCTTCGCCTGAAAAAACAGTATCTGCTCATCGGCAGGTACGCGAAAAAGGCATCGGCAGACTTGTCTTTATCAACCATCCGGAATGGACTGGTATCCTTCAGGCACCCAAGATAACAAAAGATAATTTGCAGATTTACATAAGCGATGACAATCAGTCTTTCAGGCTTTATGACAAGGAATTCTCGTTTCTGGCCGATCAGACTGAAGATGGTCGCAACAGAATTGTGCTGTCTGCTTTGGATATCCATTCACCATACTTGAAACTCCTCTGCACCGATCATGAAAAAGCCCCGGATTACACAATGGTTCTGCGTAAACCGGAAGGGCAGGGCGAACTATATGATACAGAGGGCGCACCGATCCAGTCTGGATGGGCTGTTAACCAGGGATTCATAGAGTCCACGCCTGTAGATTTCCGTTGTGTGCGCGGAAATGCCGCCTGGGATTGCGCAGATTGTTATCTTGCCTGTGCAGCCGGCCCTGCCGATTTGACTCCATATCTATACGGATTCGCGGAATTCAACGTCCCAAAGGCCATGGAGCACAAGGTCGCGCGATTTGAAGAACTTACTCATTACGGATTCGACGGATTCCAGTTCAATACACGCAGTCATAGCGCTGTGAACTTTCCGGAACAGTATGGCTTCAACCCCGAGGTGCTTGAAAAGTTCGAAAAGCGTCACGGATACAAATATACTGGCAGCCAGGAAGATATCGAAAGGGTTTTTCAGATACGCGGCGAAGCCGTTGCTGAATTTTTCAAGCGCTGCAAAGCTCTGACGGGCGGGCGTCCGCTGTTCATGTCGGCTCCGATGCCGCTGAAATACAAAGGACATCCCGCATACAATACGTCATTCGGCCCAATGCCCTGGCTCTATGAGAAATTTTTCGCGGATGGCTCGATTGACGGCGTCATCATGATCGGCAAGAATTTTGAAAACGGTGTTGATTATTCAGATTATTTCACGCCGGAAATCACCGGCGGCAGAAAAATTACCATCGGCATCTTCCGGGAAATGTTCGGTCGTCCTGCAGGGTACGACCTTGCTGCAGACCTGGAGGAGCTGCGCAAGTCCGGCTTGGATGAGGTCGAACTCTACGAAAGCGCTATGCTTAACGGCAACCCGCAATGCTTCCCATTCTTGCGCGGAGACGCCGAACCAGGCGCGAAAATGGAATGGACATATCATATATGACACTTTTGGCACCCTGGCAAAAAGGGATCTTTCAATGACAACTTCAACAGAAAAAAATGGTTTCCAAATATCAGCCGATATCATCGAAACACGGACTGTCTATAAATCCCCCGGCGAATATATCGGCTGGCCGACTATAGCAAAAGCCGGACCGAAAGAATTGATGATCGTCTTTTCCGGCGATCGGGAATATCATGCATGCCCATGGGGAAAATCCTTTCTGACACGCAGTTTCGACGGCGGGAATTCCTGGCAGGACCCCGAACTGGTTAATAATACCCCGCTGGATGATCGAGATACGGGACTTCTTGTAACAAAAAAGGGTACATTGATCCTGACCTGGTTTACCAGCCTTGCTTTCGAAGACCCCGATATTATGCGTTTCGTTTTCGAAGACCCTGTAGAAAAAAAACGGGTCATGGACGGTTGGGAAACGCATATCCGCAGCATTACCCACGCAGAACGCGAACAATGGCTGCACAGTTTTATCCGGCGTTCCACCGATAATGGGCATACCTGGGAAGAGCCAATCGCGGTTCCCGTGTCGACACCGCACGGCCCCATCCAGCTTTCCGATGGACGGCTGCTCTACATCGGAAGAAATTTTTATGGAGACCCAAGCTTGCCACTGGAGAAAAGACAGGAGCTGCACCGCAAGCATATCGGCAGGGTGGAAGTGATGGAATCCGTGGACGACGGAATCTCGTGGCAGACCATCGGCAGTGTACCACAAAATGAGGCATATCGTTATGGCTGTGAACCGTACGCCGTGGAATGTTCTGACGGACGCCTGGTCGCTTTTCTGCGGGAGACAATCATGGGCGTCACGGAAAGCGAAGATGGGGGGCGTACTTGGAGCATGCCCCGCTCCAGTGGAGTGGCGGGATATCCGCCGCATCTTCTCCGCTTGCGAGACGGGCGTATCCTAAACGTTTTCAGCCGGCGGGTTCCTCCTAACGGCCAATATGCCATTTTGAGTGAAGACGATTGCCGTTCCTGGAGCCAGCCAATGCAAATTTCCTTTGCCCCGAATGCAGATCATGGCTATCCTTCAACCGTCGAACTGGACGATGGAACGCTGTTGACCGCATATTATGAAATCGATATCCCTGGTGAAAAACCGGCTCTGAAAACAACCAAATGGCAGGTGAAAAATTGAATACAGAAGCCTCTCAATTCAATCTGGCCTTGTTGGCTAATCGTAACTGGTTCCTCAATTCAGGAATCCTGGATCCGGTCGATGGCTCCTATGGCGTTGCCGAGAGAGTTCTCCTGCTGGAGAATAATAAAACAGCCAGGGATTCCAT
>JAPXLT010000112.1:0-13676 GCA_033809415.1 Lentisphaeria bacterium | reverse complement strand
TGGCGCCGGTTCATGTGCCGCCTCTCCGAGGCTTTGGTGGTGGTGGGATGCCATGCCCCAGGTTCCGCTTCGCTTCACCTGGGGTTACTCATGGTGCCACGCCTCCGGCGTTGGATGCCTCCGACGCGATTACGTAAAATCGGTCTTGACACGCAAGAATTTCGCCAGAGCAAGCTCATCCTTCGAAGCAGCAACCCTACAAAATTTCCGCGCTTTCCGTGCTTTCCGTGGACAAAAAATGGGTTGTGGGCGGCAGCCCACGCCAAGCCTGTTCGTGTATTTCGTGGTTAAAAAATCCCTGCCCCTGCCCCCTGCCCCCTGCACCCTTTAGTCCACACAATATTCGCCAGGAGCTATCTCTGACAATTTGCGGTCTGTTCCCGTCAATGTCACCTGCACCTTTTCTTTTTCCTTGTGCACTTCGATGGCTCCGAACGGAGTCGGTTGGCGCAGGAAGAAGCGTCCCGGGGCAGCATGTGATGGCTTCACCACGAACTTCTCAAAACCCGGTGCCGTTGGCCGCACGCCGACCACATAGCGTGGAATGATGTTGGCGGGCGCCGATCCCCAAGGATGCGACCAGTCTTGATTGGGCTTCAGGGAGTTGTCCCAGCATTCCATCGTCACTGTCGAGCCGCAGCGCATCATATTCATCCAAGAGCAAATACCATCATCGGACATCAGCTTCACACCCAAGTCGTCCAGCCCATTCTCGAAACATGCCTCGAGCAGGAACTGTGCGCCATAGACGCTGCAGCGCATTCCACGATCACGGATGATCGCCTGATGGCGCGCAATCTCATCGCTTTCGGCCAGACCAAAGCGCAACGCGAACATTGCCGTATGCAAACCTGTATGGGAAGAGCCGGGATTATCGACGAAAAAACCGTTTTTCATCATCGTCCTGCGCAAAGTCGCCTTCAGATCCGCAGCAATCCTAGCGTAGGAGTCATCCCCCGTCAAATCATGCATTACAAGCAGAGCGCCATAGCGAAAGGCATTCGGCACGAAATTGGTTTCGCCAAACTCATAGCCGTCCCGACAGGTTTCCGGCCAGTCGACGATGTCCGTCACCGGCTTGATTGGTACCAGCAGCCCATCTTTGCGGCACATATTCGGCAAAGTCTTGGTACCTAACGCTGGCAGCCATCGCTCGAACGGCTTTTTCTTGCCGGAATAAAGAAGGAAATTCCGTACTAGGAAAGGGGTTACCAGCAGCCATTCGGTCGGCCAGGTTTTGTCTCCATGCGCCATAAAGTGATCGATCGTGTTTTCGGCGATTGAATAGTCGGCACCACAGCAGAAATGGCTTAGTTCCGTAATATAGGCATCTCCCTCGTACGGCATCCGCTCACGTTCACCATCAACATAACAGGGGAAAATCGAGGTCGCCAGGATCGAATATTTGCAAAAGTCCCAGACCTGATCAAGCTTCGCGTTTGACGATTCGAATGCCGCCGCATCCTCAGGCGCATCGTTGTAGAATTCAATGCGCCGAACGGTCACCGGACCATGGTAGTGATTCACCTCGACATAGCGGAAGATCGCCACCTCCCCGCCGAACTCGGCAGGTGTCTCAACGTGCGGAAAACCTCCATATGCGCCGCAGTGCACAGGGATGGAGAAACGATAGACTTTCTTATCCGGCATGATGCGGAAATTATCGATCTTGAAGGTACGCCAGCCTGTGGTATGGACTGCCTTGTTATTCTCAGCATATTCGCTAATTACCACTTGCACCAAGTCCTGGGTGCGTCCGTCCAGCTCCAATTCCAGCTGGGCATAGGCAGCCTTCCCAAAATCGAAAAAAACGTGTCCGTCGCTGGCGGAGCCTGTCATTTCTACTATCTTTTTGCGCATTGTGTTAATCTACTTTATTTGTCCAAGATTTCAAAGAGTACCGTACGGGGCCCCGTGTTTGTCCAGCGGTACTCTTTCACGGGATGATCCTTACTGCCAAGAGGCCACAATCGTTTCAGCAATTTGCCTTGTGGTGCGCGAAAAAACGCAATCTTTCGTATTGTTGCTGCTATGGAAGCCCGCATATTGGCGGCAGGCATACACAGCGATTTTCAACCCGAAAATATTCTCAATGAAGATACGGATTAGTTAGGGTACATGCCACCCTTTTCATCAAACCAGAGTGCCAGGTTGTACCAAGCGTCCACGCCAACATGACCCATAGGCACAGCATGCGTCTTCACATGTCCGCCCAGGTGGAAGACATTGAACCTGTTTGGATTGTGCGTCGCCTTGTAGCCAGAAATCCAAGAGCTCTTTGGCCAGGCGATATCTCCCACAATCGCATTGCCGGGATCATCGCGGCTCAGCAAGCAGCGCCCGCGGGTCTTGTCATACTTCGCTCCAGGCATATAGCTGGAATTGTTGTTAAAGACATTGAACAGATAACTGGTAGCAAGGTGGTCACCGGTACTAGTCGAAAAATCAGTGAAGGCTTTGGAATCACTGGGACATTTGAGGAGTTTGCGCGCCAGGTTGTCCTTATCCGCCTGCGTCTTGGGAGTGCCACCGAGATAGCCCTGCTCCAACAGCATATCAGGAACGTAATAATCTGCAGTGAGCGATCTGTGACGAGCACGGCTGGCGGAACCTTGATCAGGATTGTTTGTCACCATATAGGGAGAAAGGGGCAGCCAATCCTTGTTGTCGCCGGCATAGAGCATAAAACCCATTCCTATTTGCTTCAGGTTATTGATGCAGCTAGCCGAACGGGCTTTTTCCCGAGCCTTGCCCAAGGCCGGCAGCAGCATCGACGCAAGAATGGCGATGATGGCAATGACGACCAGCAATTCGATCAAGGTAAACTCACGCTTCTTCATGATTCTGTTCCTCCTTTGTTTCAAGGTTGGGCACCTGAAATACGATTCACTGCTTACAAAAAATGTGTTTACTTTTTATATTATACCATAAATTTCAGATAGAAACAATCACAAAAACGCTGTTTTATAGCACACATATGCTATTTTTCCAGAAAATCCCACTGAACGACTCTCGTCAACTCAATTCTTGCGTAATGTGTCAGTCTTCTGTAGTGCGTAGTGCGTGGTGCGTGGTGCGGGTCAGACGTGGTGGACGGTGTGGACGGTGTGGACGGGGCAAGGACATCCCCCGCACCCCACGACAGTCAGAATAATCACAACCGGGACGGTTGCGCTACTTTTTAAACCTGCGCCCCCCCCTGCACCCGTTCCCAACGCACTACGCACCCCGCACTACGCACCCCATTCCCCTAAACCTTGTACTACAGAAGACTGAGGCATTACATTCTTGCATTAAAAAGAACTGGACGAGGAGACTTTCCCACTATGCATTATTATGGTTCGTGTTACTATCTTCAAACTTCTTGTTTTTTCAGAAAGATTTTTCTGAAAAGAAAGCTCCAAGTCATTGGTATACAGACCTTTTAAGGTACTGCCAATTCCTGTCTTTTTTCTCCGTCCGATCCGTCCGATCTACTTGATCCGTCCGATCCGTCCGATCCGACTGATCAGTCGGAGAAACCAATAGACCAGATCACAAATTCGCGTGCCATTCCATCCGTCAAAGCAGCAACCCTACAAATTTTCCGAGTTTTCCGTGGACAAAAAATGGGTTGCGGGCGATCAGTCCGCGCCAAGCCTTTTCGTGTCTTTTCGTTGTTAAAAATGGGTTGTGTGCGTCAGCCCATTCCAAGGATTTCAGGACTGCCTGGGCGATTTTATTTCGTCTGCCAGAAGATGAATATGTTTTTTTAGTTCGCATTCCCAGATCACAATTACCTTCCAGCCTGCCGCCTTAAGTGCTGCTTGTCCCTTGGCGTCACGCTCGACATTCCGCTGGAACTTTGCCGTCCAGAACTCCACATTGGATTTGGGCATGGTGGCAATCTTGCACCCCTCGTGCCGATGCCAGAAACAACCGTTGACGAAGACGACCGTACGCCACTTGGGCAGGACAATGTCCGGATGCCCCGGCAGTTTTGAAACGTGCAGGCGATAACGAAAACCCAAAGCATGCAGATGACGCCGCACCACCATCTCCGGCTTTGTATCCTTTGACCGGATCCGGCTCATAATCGCACTGCGCTGCTCAGGGGTGAGGGTGTCCATGAAAAGTCATTCCCTGTTCATTGACAAAAACTTGGCTTTGATCGTCAAGCCTTAGGTAAATTGCAATTGCGGCTTCAAGTTGTTGAGCATTCTTACGAGGGCGCGTCCCATTGCATATGCCAAGTTTACCGGGACTGCATTTCCTATTTGTTTATATACGCTATTCATTTTTCCTTGGAATTCCCAATCATCCGGGAAGGTTTGTATCCTGGCGTATTCACGTGTCGTCAAGGGGCGTGTTTCTTCCGGATGACAGCGTTCTGTCTGTTTTTGAGCGGGTGCGCATGTCAACGTCAGGCTCGGTTCATCCCAGGAAAGCCTTCTGGCCATTCCTGTTTTTCCACCACCAAGATAAAAAGACCCCTTCATATATTCCTTCTGAATTTCCTCCGGCAGATCTCTCCAATATCCCCCTTGAGGAACCAAAGACAATATTTCTTGTTTTCTCTTAGGATACTTTTGTCCGGGCGAATCCGGCACGTCCGTAGGATATAAGACACCAGCCTTCAAGGCGTCTCGCACTGTCAGGATGCGTTTATATGGGGAAGGCCATCTGAATTGAAGTTTATCCGCCAGATCATTCCTGATCCCAACCAGGAATAGCCTTTCTCTTTTTTGCGGAACCATATAGAATATGGCCTTCAGGAAATGCGGCTCGACAAGAGTATATCCAAGTTCGTTGATGACGTTCTTGATGGTTGCCATGGTTCTTCCTTCATCGTGCTCAAGTAAACCTCTGACATTTTCACCAAGAAAAATTTTAGGTTGCACTTCCTTGACTACTCTGGCAAACTGAAAAAACAGTGTTCCGCGTGTATCCTCGAAACCCAGCTTTTTCCCGGCGTATGAAAAAGCCTGACATGGAAAGCCACCTGAAACCATATCCGCTTTGCCCTTATATTTTTCAAAGGAAATTTGCGCCACATCGCCCTCCAGGACATTCCAATGAGGACGATTTTTGCGAAGTGTGCTGCAAGCATCAGGCATAATTTCATTCAAGGCAACATGCTCGAATCCTGCTTTCTCCAAGCCTAATGCCAAGCCGCCTGCCCCGGCAAATAGTTCTATATCCGTATACCGTCTTTTGGGCTTGGTTTTCATTTCGTCATCCCAGAGCGTATTAAACATCAGTTTTGCCTCATCGAAAACAAGCAGCTGATCTCTGTGATAGACTCTGTAATTGTTAATAGGGTGACGAACAGGAAGAAGCTTTCCATTCGCATCCCACCGCCTCAAGGTCTCTTTCGAGACAGAGAGCATGTCCGCCACCTCGGCAATACTAAAATATTCGTTGCAACTGGGATTCTTCATTCGTAGCATAACTTACGGTTTAATGTTACACAGCATTACTCATGGTTTTAATGTATTCCATAAAAAAACAATTGCTGGTTTCCATGCAAACAAAAGAACCATCACGGAGAGAAGTCCGTACTGATTTTTTATCCTAATCCATTTGTTTTCAAAGTATTGTAAAGTTCATGCCGTTCCCTGTGTTGGTCCAGGGTGTTTTCATTCATTTTCATGGACAGGGACAAGAATGGACACGATGGACTTTCCGTTTGATGGACGAATGGACAGGTTCAAAGACGTCACCTGCTGTACGTGTCCATCCTGTCCATAAAGATGCGTCCATTTGTGTCCATGACGTCCATCGCGTCCATCGTGTCCCTGTCCATTAAAAAAACGAGACATTTCCCGACGTGGTTAAGAGAATGAAAACGCCCTGCCATGTTGGTAAACATGGGTCTTCAGTACTTCTTCCATAAAATCTTCTTTTTTGCGGAAGATTTTCAAAAAAAAGATGCACAAGTTTCTGGTCTTGAAGCTCTTTCTCATTTTTGAGAAACTTTTTTGAGTTTTCGATGATGGAAGAGGAAAGCCGGCTTCATGCCGGCGAGCCGCCGGCGCAATTGCGTAAAGCCGACCTAGGCACACAAGAACTTCACCAGAGCAATCCCATCCGTCAAAGCAGCAACCCTACAAAATTTTCCGCGTTTTCCGTGCTTTCCGTGGACAAAAAAAGATTCTGATTGCCGATCAATGGAAAAAGTCAACTGCTTTTTTTAGGTTGAATAACCTCCATTGTGTCGTTTTTCGCCAACTCAGCAATAATAATTATTTGTATTTCGTGCGATATTCCGCAGGGGTAAGACCAGTGCATTTACGGAATTGGCGGTAAAATACCTCCAGGTTGTTGAAGCAACAGAGAGAGGCTATCTCTTTTATTGGGACGTTCTCGCTGCAAAGCATCGCCTTTGCACGGTTTATTCGCCGATTCAGAATATACTGGTATGGACTGCAACGCAGATATTTCTTGAAAAGAACAAACAGGTATGGGTAACTGATGGACACTGCTGAAGCGATTTCATCAATGGTAACTTCTTTCTGAATGTGTTTGTCAATGAAATCAAGGGCTTCCCTCAAAATATGCGGATAAATGATGGCGGATGCCTGCGGCGCGGTTGCCCTATACAGGAGTGTCGCATAGACATAGTCTGACAGACACATCTTATTTGTATCGTTTGAATGGAACGCATTAAGGCATTCCATGCCGAAAGCCTTGACATTGACTAACGGCAGCCAGCTCGTGATGCGAGGTACCTTCCGCATCGGTTCATAGCCGACAAGATGGAACGCGTAGCAGCGATATGGGGCGTCAGGATCGGTTTCATGGATTGTCTGTTCCCCTCCCACATGCCAGAACATCGTCCCAGCCGTATATTTCTTCCGAACACCGTTGTCCTTGAAATATACCACGCCAGAGGTGACAATCTCAATATAGTTGCTGCCTTGCGGAATGATTATCGGGTGAACTGGCAGGGTTTCTTTGCAGCACCCGAAATGATCGACCTTGACAAGGCCTCTCATGGGAGTTTCATTGGTTATAGCCATAGTTAAAAGATGCTATTTTCAGTCAATTGCAAGTTTAATTTTATAGTAATTGAAGTTAAAATTTTCAATACATTGTGTGTGTTTTTTTAACCTAAACAGAAAGGATACTGAAATGAAGAAATCTTTCACCCTGATCGAATTGCTGGTAGTGATAGCCATCATAGCTATCCTCACCTCCATGCTTCTACCCGCCCTAAGCAAGGCCCGCGAGAAAGCGAGGTCGATTTCATGCATAAACAACCTTAAGACCATCAGCTTGCACATGATCTTGTATGCAGATGACAGCGATGGCTTTTTGCGTTGTTCCTGGGCCTGGCCGTACTACACATTGAATCTGTCCACCAATGGCAAGGCCGTAGGCGAAACGGGTGTGGTTTATATGTCTTCCGAATGGAGCGGCATCAAGCGCAATATTTGGCATTGTCCGGCGGAACGCAGCTATACTTGGGACGATGTTCCCAACAGGGCGGTTGGCGACTGGTGCAATTATGGCGTGAACTGCCACACGAATGGTTTGCAGAAAGTCGGTCAAAGAGTCAGCAGTATAAGTCAGCCAGCCAACCGCGCTATGGCCGCCGACACATACTATACCATCACGAACACTTCAACCCATACCGGCTTGAGTCCGTATGCCATAGGCTGGGTTGCCTCCAGGGGGCAGTCCTACGAGAACTACGCTGTGCGACATGGCAATATCATCAACTTCGCATTCCAGGATGGGCACTGCCAATCTCTGAAATACACCGTCATACCTTACGGTGCCCCGACCAATATGCTCTGGCATGACACTTATCCCAAACAGGGAACCGGCACCAATGAAGTGCCCTATCCGTTCTAAGGTGTGATACATAGGCAAAAGACAACACACTAGTGAGTGACATCATGAAAACCATACTGTTCATCTTTTTGTATATTGCTGGGGCACTTTTGGCTCAAGGCTATGTCATCGAGGGACCAGTCAAGCCGACGCCCCAAGAGGAGACCGCAATTCGCGAACTGACGGAGTATCTCGGGCGTCGCATAAATGGAGACCTGACCATCGGCGGCGAGTCGCAGGTTATCTTCAGAGTCGGCGACACAGAACTGGCCAGGGCAAACAGTATGCTTTCCACGGAATTGCCGGATGAGCAGTGGATAATAAAGTCGCTGGGCAAACAGGTGATTCTTAACGGTGGTGGAACCCGCGGTGTGCTTTATGCCGTCTATCACTTTCTCGAGGATTTCTGCGACATCCACTGGTGGTCAGATGCGGAGGAATATGTGCCTGAAGCATCGAGTCTGACATTGGAAGCCTTGGACAAATCCGGACGCCCGATGTTCATGTATCGGGATATCTATCGTACCATAACATCAACACGGCGGTCATATTGCTCCCCCGTGACTGCTGTCCGCAATCGTCTGAATCGCAGCGGAGAAGCCGCAATTCCTGCAAGCCTAGGCGGTTCGAAAGCATACGGGCCGCCGTTCCTCGCCCATACATTTGAGCGGTACTTTCCCGCCAAGGATTATCTTGAGACAAATCCGGAGTATTTCACGCTGATCAAAGGCAAGCGTGTCGGCGGGGCAAGGGAAGGACAGCTTTGCCTTACAAATACCGCATTACACAAGGCCTTCCTGGAAAAATTGCTGGAGTATATTCGCAGCAGCCGTGAAGAAGCCGCGAAAAATGGACTTCAACCACCGCTGTTCTATGATGTCTCGATGAATGACAACAAGGCAAAATGCGAATGCACAGAATGTGTCGCCGCCGTAGAGAAATACAACCATTCCGGACTCTACCTGAACTTTGTAAATTACCTTGCTCGGAATGTCAAGGGAAAATATCCTGATATCTTCATTACTACCCTGGCGTACTATCATACGGAGGAACCGCCACGTGGAGGCGTCCGACCGGAAAGCAACGTTGTCGTACGGTTGTGCGACATGCGCACCAACCAGGCCGCATCCATTCTGGATGAGGAGAATAAGCCCTTTGCAGAACTGGTTGTCCAGTGGTCGAAGATAACGAAGAATCTTTTTATATGGGATTACGCTATAACCTTCGGATTTCTTGGCGTATCAAGCTACCCATACGCCAGCGAGTTTACGTATGGCGACCTGTACAGATTCTACATAGAGAACAACGTGTCTGGAATCCTTTGGGAGCATGAAGAACCGCATATTGCTGACATGCATGATCTTAAATTCTTCTTGGAATGCAAGCTTCTTGAGGACCCATACCAGGATGTCAATGCGCTAATTGATTTATTCATGGAACGCTACTACGGTGCGGCGGCACCGTTTATTCTTGAATACCGCAAGTATATTGATGCTGCACGCAAAATAAACAATGGCATCGTCTTCTGGTTCCCATCTTTGGATTCATTTCGTTTTATCACCAATGACGATATCCTTGCCTGCCAGAAATTCTTCGAACAAGCTGAAGCGGCAGTCGCCAGTAACGCAACATTGCTTGCGCGTGTGCGTCACGCACGGTGCGGCTTGGACCGCCTGAGCATTGCCAGATGCACAAAGCTAAACTACCATGGTCCTAAAAAAGTCGAAGAAACAACAGTGGACGGCGCAACCGCTTCAAAACGGCTTTTGGAATCCCTGCCGCAATGGGTCATGCGTTTCCAGGATGGCGAGAAACTGGCGGAAGAGGCCCGCAAATTATCCGAATACACCCCTGTGAACAAGAAGGAACTTCCTGTGCCGGAACAGTTCAAAAAACGGAATTTCTACGATTTTTCAACAGCTGACTTCCGGAATTGCGAAACACAGAATATTTCCCTGGTCAAGGATTCGGACAGTGAAACAGGCGAGGCATTCCGTGTGGATGTGAACGCACATCATCTATATCACCCGCCATTTGCTGTGGGCTTGTATGACGCAGACATGAAAAAAGACATGTTCTTCAACACAGTCCGCCATTCAAAGGAGCCTGGCTATCATTTTTACAAGATAGCAACGACTACGCTGCCGGACAATGGCTTCATTTTCATGAACCGCAAATGGACAGTCCAGTTGCCCGTAAGCAAACATCGCATGAAGGGCGAGCAGTTCGAGTTCTGGGTGTCCGTGAAATTCACGGGGCCGAGGTATATGAATGACCCGAATGCACCTGACTGCATCTACATTGACCGCTTCCTGCTTGTGGAACCAGTAACCGAAGGAAAATAATGCCTGCCTGGCTTGTCAACGCCATTTCCCACGAAATATATCCCCAGGAGCATTCTCCGACACGAACGAAGGTGACATTCCAGGCATGACTGTATTTGTCGCTAAACAACTACGTAAGAATTAAGCTAAGCAAGGAGTTTCCTAAATGCAAACCTACAATTTCAATCGTGATATTCCTGAAGAGGAAGGCTATGATATTATCGTTGCCGGCGGTGGCCCAGGCGATTATGCCGCAGCCATCAGTGCCGCGCGTGCCGGCGCACGCGTGTTGCTGGTTGAAAGCCAGGGCTGCCTTGGTGGTATGGGAACCGGGGGACTTGTTCTCGAATGGGGTTCGTATGGCCGCTACACTATGAAAATGGTCGGCGGTTTTGCCGCTGAACTTCGAGATCTCATGGAAGAACGCGGCTTTGCATTTCAGCCAAAAAAAGAACCCGATCCAATTACCCATGTGGTATCTATCGACCCAGAAGGTCTCAAGCTTGTTCTTGATGAGTTGATGGCAAAGGAAAAAGTAGAAGTACGCTTCTTTACACAGGTTATAGATGTTGACAGAGAGCACGATGTGTTCCATGTCAATGGCGTTGTCATCAATAATGTCGAGGGCTTGCGGTATATCAAGGCCAAGGCTTTCATTGACGGCACCGGGGATGCCATAGTCGCAAAACTGTGCAATGCGCCATGTTTTGAACCGGAAGATCCCATGCCGCCGACGATGATGGCGATGGTCAACGGAATTGACTGGGCACCCATGGAATTGGAGGATTGCGGTCTGATCGTCAATCAGCGTCCCGTGATCGACAAGGCGATCGAAGATGGTTTCTTTACCCAGCCGGATCGCCATGTGCCTGGTATATTCCAGTCGTTTGAACATTTGGGAAATATGAACGCGGGACATGTGTTCAATATGAGTTCACTAAACTGCCGAAGTCTGTCAGACGGGATGGTCACAGGCCGTCAGCAAGTTCAGGAATACTTGAGATTCTACCAGACTTACTTCAAGGAGTTTGCCAATATAAGACTTATCAGCACCGCCAACCTGATGGGCGTCCGGGATTCCCGGCGAATCAAGGGTGAATACTGGTTGACTGTTGAAGATTACCTGGCACAAAAACATTTTCCGGATCAGATCGCCATCAATGCAAATCGTATCGACTTGCATGTTCGAAATACTTCTGAAGAAGAGTACAAACGCTTCAGTTCCGCCTTCTTTGACACCGAGCCTTTCCAGGATGGTGAATATTACGGCATACCATACGGCACACTGGTCCCCAAAGATTCCCTGAATCTTTGGGTAGCTGGCCGTTCGCTTTCCTGTGATACGCAGAGCCACGCCGCACAGAGATCGCAGATATACTGCATGCTCTACGGACAGGCAGCAGGCACCGCCGCCGCACAGGTAGTCGCCACGGGGCAAACCGCCAATAACCTAAACACGAAGACGCTCATTGAATCGCTACGCGCGCAAAACTGCATCCTTCCACAGGCGAAACTCTCGGAAGAAATGACCAGGAAGCCAGCTGAACAAGCGTGAACGTGAAGCAGTGCGAAAACCACCCAAAGCCTAGGTCTCGCGGATATCCGCTCAAATGAACAAATTATCCCGTTCTCGCATAGCCACCGCCAGCCTCTTTTTCATCCAGGGCTTTTCCGTTGTAACCTGGGCAAACCGCCTGCCGGACATCCAGCGAAAATTCGGATTTTCCGACGGTGAGCTTGGATTGATGCTTCTGTTGCCGCCAGCCGCGCAGTTGCTGATGATGGCCGTTTCCGGCAATCTGGTACGCCGTTTCGGAAGCACGTCAATCGCACGTATCGCAGCATTGCTTCTGCCGATGTTGCTGCCTGTACTGGCAGAAGTATCCACGCTGCCGATGCTGGCATCCGCGATGTTCATATTCGGAATGGCGACAAACCTATCCAATATCGCCGCCAACACCCAGGGATTGCAGGTGGAGCGCCTTTACGAGAAAAGCATCATGGCCTCCTTCCACGGCTGGTGGAGCATCGGCGGTGCATGCGCCATACTCATCGGCATGGTGCTGGTTCGCATGGGCACATCGCTGCGGATGAACTTTCTTGCGGCTTGGATAATTTGTCTGGCGATCTACGGAATGAATGTATGGCACTTGTTATCAGATGAGGTATCATCCCCCCAGCACAGCAAAAGCGTGGAAGAGAAAACCTCCTTATGGTCAGTCCCGCTGATGCTTTTCGGGCTGATTTGTTTTTGCAGTCTTGGATGTGAAGGCAGCATCAACAACTGGATTACCATATATTTCCAAAACGTAGTTCACGCACCGGGGGAATGGACACGCCTGGGGTACTTCGTATATATGCTCGCCATTACCTGCTGCCGCTTCAGCGCAGACCAATTCGCGCGGAAATGTGGCGCATTTCCAACGCTCCGTGTCGCGGCATTCCTACTTTTCGCGGGACTTCTGCTCGTTGTGTCGTGCCCACGGCTGATATCTGCCTCCATAGGCTGTCTCCTGATTGGCTTGGGAACCTCCGCCGTGCTCCCGCTCTGCTACAGTATTCTCGGGAAACGCTATCGCGAGACGCTTCCAATTGCCTTGACCATCGTGAACGGCATTAGTTTCACAGGTTTTCTGCTTATGCCAGCAGTAGTCGGCTGTATTTCCGATATCATGGGACTGCGAACAGCTTTTGTATCCATTACCATGCTTTCTGTCTTGCTATTCATCCTGATACTGCTGGTTGAACGACAGGAAAAAGGAAAAAGCGCTTCAAAATGATATAAACCGCAGTCCCCTACCAAGTATATTCTTCTCTGAAATGTTGGTTTCTCGGGGTATGCATTGACTAAATCGCTGCATAAACAATGCGAAGGCGATGTGCTGTGCAGCGAGAACGCCCCCAGCAGGGAAATCGCCTCGCTCTGCTGCTTCAACAATATCAAGGTCTTCCTACCGCCATTTCCGGAAATGCACCGTCCTTACCCGGCTGCTGATCGCATTACGGACACGGTCCATAGTAGGACTTTCCGGCCTTCATAAAACGATAGTGGTATTTCCCGCATCTCAAATAAACCATGGCAGCCTCCTGATCTGATACAACCCGATACTACCTGACACTATTGGCTAAGATCGGGAAGGGCGATCAGGGGCTACTTCTCACAAATTTATCACAAGTTCGTACCAAAACCTAGTTTTTTCTGGTCGGGGCGGAGGGATTCGAACCCCCGACCTACTGGTCCCAAACCAGTCGCGCTGGCCAGGCTGCGCTACGCCCCGGAAAAAACAATTCTATACTATAATTCCAAATTGCTGATTCGCCAGATAGGAGCGGTAAAATCTTTTTATTCTTTGAACAACGAAATGCCCGAAAGTTACCTGAAAACGCAAGATATTCTTGTACTGCGAAGCAAGATTCCCCCGTATTGATGATTATATTACAAGAGTTGATAAGAACAGTTGCGGTGTCTTAATGGTGTGGACGGAAGATGAACATATCCCCTGCCCCCTGCCCCCTGCCCCCTGCCCCCTGCCC
>JAPXLT010000111.1:0-13719 GCA_033809415.1 Lentisphaeria bacterium | reverse complement strand
GCAGGGTGCAGGGTGCAGGGTGCAGGGTGCAGGGTGCAGGGTGCAGGGTGCAGGGTGCAGGGGGCATTTTTTAACCACGGAAAGCACGGAAAACGCGGAAAATTTTGTAGGATCGCTGCTTCGACGGATGGAATGGCATGCGGTTTAAAAGGTGGCGCAACCGTCCCGGTTGTGATTTCCATTTGTCGGCCCATGCCCGAACTGTCGCGGGTGTCCTGTCCCCCTGCCCCCTGCCCCCTGCACCCTTTTTAGCGTAATTCCAGTGCTTTTCGCAGAGTTGGCTCGATGTGCTCTGCCATTCGCAAGAAGCCCAGGTCGTTCGGATGGCATCCATCGACCGTGCAGGCGTCGCGGTCTTTTTTGCCGAATAATTTTCGCCCATCGACTAAAAAGAGTTTCTTATCGCCGTTGGCCAGGCTCTGCCGATAGGTTTTCTGAATGATTTTCCAACGCCGTGCACTGTCTTCCGGATACAAATCGACATCGGGCCTGCTGACCATGACGATCGGCAGCTCTGGCTGCTTTTTGCGGATGAACTGATAAAACGGCGCATGGGTCGCCTGCAGATGCTCAATAGACGGCGCATTGTGATCATAATCCAGGACAAAGGCTGACAACTTCAGCCCGGCAATAATTTCCGCCATGGCCAGCTCGCCACGCGCGCTGCCGCTGAAACCAAAGTTCAGACATTCGAAATCCAGATGCCGGGAAAGAATCTGACAATAGCAATTCCCCGGACGTGATGCGCACCCGCCCTGGGTGATCGATGAGCCATAAAACAAAACCGGAGCCGGTATGCTGAAGGGATTCGGCGCCGAAACCTCCGCACCCGGCAGCAACCCGATTTCCACTTTTTTGACGCCATTGTAAAGAGGGAAATTGAGGGTGAATTCGAGTTCTTTCGATTCCGGACGGTCGAATAGCAGGCTTTCGTAGTAATCAGCATTGACTGGCGGGACTGCGGTTTTGATAAACGTTTTCCCGCTGCCGACGCCCAGATAGAGGTCAAAGCCAGATTGCCCGGTGGCCGGCATATGGGGCATGCCGCTGGGTGTCAACAGGGTTACACGCAAGGCAATTTTTCTGCTGTTGCTGCGAAAACGCACCTGCGCACCGGCGGTGTTCCAGGCCAGCCCTTTGACCCCGTCATTCTGAAAGGGCAGAGAAGCCTGCGGCAGCCGGCACCACTGCTTTTCCCGGTCAAACCAAGCCAACCCAGACAACTGAAAGGGCTTTTGCCAGGCTTCCCGAAAGGTGAATTCTTGCTCGCCAAGTTTTGCAATTACGAAATTTTTGTCGATTTCTTCAATGCGCATGCTGCCTCACTTTTCTTGTTTTGAATCATGCAGGATGGATATCACTCGTCCAGAGGGTGGGAACGCTGGTTGACACGGCGGCTGCTCCTGCCGCCAATACGGCCGCGATGTCTTCCGGTTCATTCAACAGGCCGCCGGCAATGACCGGTATGCCAAAGTGAACGGTTGCCAGGCGGATGATTTTCGTGGAAAGCCCCGGGAGCACTTCAACGA
The DNA here is from genome assembly GCA_033809415.1 of Lentisphaeria bacterium. Taxonomy (GTDB): domain Bacteria; phylum Verrucomicrobiota; class Lentisphaeria; order Oligosphaerales; family Oligosphaeraceae; genus JAQVUB01. Next base: position 12,190 of record JAPXLT010000111.1, on the reverse strand, counting down.
AATCCGGCTTGGCAAGACGGACATTCTGCGCACCGGTTTTTAAAGCCAGGGTGTCAATCGCAAAACAACGCAGAATCGTCTGCATTCCGGCATCCCGGGCAATTTTCAAGCATTGGACTTTGGTGCTGATGATACCTTCCGGCTGGCAATATTTGGCCAGAAAGCGGATGCCGCTGCTGTCACCTTTCAAGCCGTCAAGAAGATCAATGTGGAGAAATATTTTTTTCCCGGCCTGATGCAGGAGACGGCAGTGTTCTTCGAGGTCGCAAAGCTCCCCGCTTAATAAAAAAACAACATCAACGGGACTCCTGCAAACCTGAAGGAGAAGCTTTGGATCCCGCACCGCAGCTATAATTCGATTCCGCATAAATGTGACAGAGGGGAAAAATCGGTAAAAAAAGTAAAGTTCCAGCAATGCGGTAAATGTATGCCAAATGCAGGAATTTGCAATCGCGGAAATGCCGGAAAAGTAAAACTGGTAGCGGAGGAATTCTTTTTGAACAACGAAAAGCACAAAAAGACCCGAAAAATAGTGATCGATGCCAGTGTCTGTCGGGAGCCGGCTTCTGGTGTGCATTTGGCAGCCCGACATAGCGTCCAGGCAGAAATACCCTTTTTGAAAAACAGTTTCGAGCCGATGCTGATTGCAAACTTTTCGGTTCCTGGAATCGAATGCGTGCCACCGCCCAGTTGGGCGAAAAACGCACCTGGCAGGATTGCCTGGCAGCAGTTTGCATTGCCAAGGCTTTTGAGACGTCATGGCGCGGAGATTCTGCATGCCCAGGCCTATACGATGCCGCTGAAGTGCACGATTCCGGTTTTATTGAATGTCCATGATATTATTGCCCTCGAATACCCGGAGTGGTGTTCCCGTCGGAATGCCTGGCATATGCGCACTTTATTGCCGGCCAGCATCCGGAAGGCGGAAAAATGCCTCGTGCCAACAAGGCATGTCGCCGAACGAATCTATAGCGTCCTGGGAATCCCTTTCCGTAAAATCGAGGTTGTTTCCTGGGGGGTGGATTTTCGGCGTTTCAGCACTCGGGTGCCGCTCGAGGAATTGCAAATACCTAAGGAATATTTTCTTTTTGTTGGCAATATCGAGCCGAAGAAAAATCTGGAGCTTTTGTTGAAAGCTTATGCGTCCTGCGCTGAGCGCACTCGCTTGGCTCTGGTGATTGTTGGACGCGCCGGCTGGAAATGCCGGGATACTTTGAAGGCATTGCGCCACTGGAAAGGACCCGGCAAAATTTACTGGATGGGACGTTTGCCGGATCAGTCCCTGACCGCAGTCTATCAGCAGGCTACGGCACTGATCATGCCTTCGCTGGAAGAAGGATTCGGCTTGCCGGTACTCGAAGGCATGGCCGCCGGCATCCCTGTATTGCATAGCAAGCATCCGGCGCTGATCGAGGTCGCTGGCGGAGCAGGACTCGCATTTTCCCAATACGACAGCGATGAACTGGCTAAGCTCATGATCAAAATTTCCGAAAACCCAGACCTGCGAAAAGAATTGATCCGGGCTGGACGAGAACGGGCGCATTTCCTCTCATGGGAAAGATGCGGCAGACTTACTGCCGATATCCTGATGAATATGGGATAGGGGGCAGGGTGCAGGGGGCAGGGGGCAGGAAGTGAGTCAGGCGTATCCGTGTTCTGTCCACGATGTCCACCCTGTCCACGATGTCCACCCTGTCCACCCTGTCCACGATGTCCACCCTGTCCACGATGTCCACCCTGTCCACCCTGTCCACGATGTCCACGATGTCCACCCTGTCCACGATGTCCACGATGTCCACGATGTCCACGATGTCCACGATGTCCACCCTGTCCACGATGTCCACCCTGTCCACGATGTCCACCCTGTCAGGCCGGGTTCAAGTATTAATTGGGTTTCATTTGCAATGACATCAGAAATTCTGTATTGTTCGCCGTTTTTTTCAATTTGCTGATGATCATTTCCATGGCGTCGTTGAGATGTACTCCGCTGAGCGCTTTTCGCAGGGCCCAGATGCGTTCGAGTTCATTGGGTGGGATCAGGAGCTCTTCCTTGCGGGTACCACTCTTCTCGATATTGATAGCCGGGTAAATCCGCTTGTCAGAGAGGAAGCGATCAAGGTGCAGTTCCATATTGCCGGTGCCTTTGAATTCTTCAAAGATGACTTCATCCATACGACTCCCTGTATCGATCAATGCAGTGGCCAGGATGGTAAGGCTGCCGCCGTCCTCGATATTGCGCGCGGCACCGAAGAAGCGTTTGGGTTTATGCAGGGCATTGGCGTCAACGCCGCCGGAGAGGATGCGCCCCGAGTGCGGTTCAATGGTATTGTATGCCCGGGCTAGGCGGGTGATGCTGTCCAAAAGAATGACGACATGCTTCCCATGTTCAACGAGGCGCTTGGCCTTTTCGATGACCATTTCCGCAACCTGGACATGGCGGTCTGGCGGCTCATCAAAGGTGGAACTGACGATTTCAGCCTGTACCATGCGCTTCATGTCGGTCACTTCCTCGGGACGTTCGTCAATCAGCAGAACAATCAGTATGACGTCATCATTATTCGTCGTGATGCTGTTGGCGATCTTTTGCAAAATGACCGTCTTGCCAGTGCGCGGCGCGGCAACGATCAGACCACGCTGACCACGCCCGACCGGCGTAACCAAGTCAATGACCCGGCAGGAAATTTCCGTCGGCTCGCGTTCCAGAACCAGGCGTTGTGTCGGATAAAATGGAGTCAGGTTTTCAAAGGGAATGATGTCCTTTTTGCGTTCGGGAGCTTCTCCATTGATGGTTTCCAGCTTGGTCATCGCAAGAAAACGTTCTTTTTCCCGAGGACGGCGAACCTGACCAACTACAGTATCTCCCGTACGCAGCAGGAAACGCCATACTTGGGACGGACTCAGATAGATGTCTTCCGGGCAGGCCAGGTAGCTGAAAGAAGGGCTGCGCAGAAAGCCAAAGCCGTCCGGCATGACTTCCAGGACGCCGCTGCCATACATGACGCCATTGCCGTCCGGAGTATTGTTTTTCATGATCTCGAAGATCAGGTCGTGCTTCTCGAGCGTACCGGCATCCTCGATGCCCAACGCTTCCCCGATCTTCAGCAAGTCCGGCATTTCCAGAGTTTGCAAATGCGACAAATCCATCGCTTCCCGCATGACACGATCCGGCTGGCTGAAGTCTGCCATATCGTCTTGTTCATCATCCTCATATTCAAAACTCTGAGGAAGACCTTTCAGACTGGGACCTTTTCCGCCCTTGCGCAGATTCCATTGCGTACTGCGACTGGTGCGGCTCAGCCGGGCAGAAGGCTGGGATGGCTGCGCAAAAGTCTTCTCTCTCGATGCTGATGGCTGGGGCTGCTGTGTGACCGGCTTCGGGGGAATGCGCAAAGGCTGCGGTTGCCCGTCGGAGAGACTTACCAGGCCGGGGGTGCCAGTCAATGGCAGAATCGAACGGCCAAAATTCAAGGTGTATTTCGGCACGTGTTTTGCTTGGCCGCCGTCCTCGTCCGCCTTTTCCTGCTTTGAATCTTCTTCCTCCTGCAAGGGTTCTTGTTCATAAACAACCTTTGGAACAAAACGTGGGAGAGCATCTTTGCTGTCGGCAGCAGCCTTCTTCTCAGCCGTTGCAGAACCCCGCTCAGCAACCTTGCTTTCTTTGGCAGGGCTGTCGGACTCTGTTTTGCTATCGGCTTCTTCCGTGACAACTTTTTTCGGACGACCGCGACGGCGAGGCTTCTCGGTATCGACGGTTGCCTCGGGGGTCTCAGTTGCAGGCTGTTTTTCTGGATTTAATTCAGAATCCATGGTCATTTTTTTCTCTTTCGCAATTATGTTTCAAACACAGGAGGTTGTGATAAATAAGGATAGATGCTGAAGGTGAAATACTCGCAGCAAGCTTCAATGCAAATTCCTTGAAGAAAATCGAAAAGGCGGGGAAAAATCGGCGGGGACTAACATTCACAGCCTATGGACTTAAAGCGTATTGTTCATTCCCGCCCATAAAATCTGCAAGACAAGAAATTGGGCGGAGTAGTACGGAATTCAGGGGCGACTTAGGTACCGCTCGATAGTCTGAAAGATGACATCACATTGCCGATAAAGATTTTTCCAGGAACAATTGCTGATGATCCCAAAGTCGCTTCGAAACAATTTTTCATCCATGCTGAGTTGTTGCGCGATACGCGCCTTGATTTGGCTGTCTGTCCAGCCTCGTTGTAAAAGTCTGGCATGCTGAGTAAGGGGATCACACCATAAACCAATGCTGAAAACCGCTTCCTGCGTCCAACCACATTCAAAAAACAATGGGATTGCGCAATATAAAGTACCTGAACAACATGCAGCTCGTCTCAGAATGATCTCTTTGACTAAAGGATGCACCAGGGAATTCAGCCATTCCAATTCTGCTTGGGACTGAAAGACTATGCTGGCAATCTTATTCCGATCGGGCAGGCCATTCTGGGTTAAAATATCATCTCCCCAGCGTTTCTGCATGGTTTTGCAAAGCTGCGAGTCACGCTGATACAGAGAATGCACGGCCTCATCCGCATCCAGTATTTCGCCACCAAGCTCCTTGAATCTCGCCAGTACTGTTGATTTTCCCGCGCCTATACCACCAGTGACTGCAATCAATGCCATCCGACAACCCCAGGATATACTGCAAGAAAATCAAAAATACTCGACCCTGCCAAAAACACAATCCATTCAGGAAAAATCATAAATGCAGAACGGAGCAGGGGATTAGCTGGCCAAAGGAATTCTCTTGGCCTGTTGCGATACCATATAGGCGGTACATTGTTAATTATAGTGGTTTTTTGACAAAAATCAAGATCAATGCTCATTTTAATTTCATTTTCTGGGGAAAATCCATTTTTTTTAACAACGAAAGACCCGAAAAGACCCGAAAATTTCGTGCCTTTCGTTGTTAAAAAAGACTTCGGGCGGGCGGGGGATTAAGAAAAAGCGGATGAAATCTGGCATATTTCAAAGAACGATTTATATTAAGACTTCATTTTTTCAATATTGTCAGGAGTTATCGTATTTTGAGCCGGGGCATGAAGAAAACCGAACATGAGCGCATTGTTATTACAGGCATAGGCCTGGCCTCTCCGAATGGCAGCAATTTGCAGGAATACCGCAGAAATCTGCTGGATTCCGTTTCCGGGATCGAGGCATATTCCGTGCGGTATTTTGGTGACACTTTGGCCGGGCTGTGTCATTTTGATGCTTTGAAATATCAGACTCGCAAAGCGTTGCGAGTTGGAACCAGAGCCGGCTCGATAGCCATTTATTGCGTGCATGAAGCGCTGGCGGACGCCGGATTGGCTTTGACGGACTCGGACAAGGCGCGTACAGGAGTCTTCATCGGCATCACCGAGCATGGCAATGTCGAAACCGAAAATGAAATTTACGAAATCAGCAAATATGAATATCAGACGAAGTATTGGAGCCATCATCACAATCCCCGTACAGTGGCCAACAATCCTGCTGGTGAAGTAACCATCAACCTAGGCATTACCGGACCGCATTTTACGCTGGGGGCTGCCTGTGCCGCCGGCAATCTGGGCTGCGTCACCGGCGCCCAGCAACTGTTGCTTGGCGAAGTCGATATTGCGTTGGCTGGCGGCGTTTCGGAAAGCCCCGGCACCTTTGGGATTTTTGCCGCTTTCAACAGCCAGAATGCACTGGCCAAACATGCCGATCCTACAAAAGCCAGCCGTCCCTTTGACCGGGCCAGAAATGGTATCGTGGTGTCGGAAGGGGGTGCGATCTTTGTGCTCGAACGACTCGACCGGGCGCTGGCGCGCAATGCCCGCATCTATGGCGAACTGGCTGGCTGGTGCTATAATTCCGATGCTACGGACACAGTGCTGCCCAATTCGGCACGCCAGGCCGAATGCATGCGCCAGGCTGTTGCCCGCGCCGGACTGCAATCCTCGGACATCCATATCGTCAACACTCATGCCACTGGCACGCCGGCTGGGGATAGCCGTGAATGCGAGGCGCTGCGCGTGGTGTTTGCTGATTGCCCGGACACGCATTTTACCAATACAAAAAGTTTTATTGGTCATTGCATGGGGGCTGCCGGAGCACTCGAACTGGCGGGGCATCTCCCATCCTTTGATGATCTGATTGTCCATCATACGATCAATGTTGATGACCTCGATCCCGCTTGCGCTCTGCCAAACCTGGTGATTGGCCAACCCAAAAAACTTCCGAAGGTGGATGCCATCCTGAACAATTCCTTCGGCATGCTGGGCATCAATTGCGTGACAGTGGTGAAGCGCTTTTCTGAATAGACCCCATCCAAAAAGGATTTTTTAACCACAAACCACACGAAAAGACACGAAAGTTCGTGCTTTTTCGTGACTTTCGTGGTTAAAAACCTTTTTGGAAACGAACTGAATAACGTTTATTTTCGGTTTGACTCATACATCATAAAAGTAACTTGGAGATTGAAAAGAATGACACGCGCTGAAATTTCGAAAGCCATCCTCGACATTATCACTGATATCGTCCCGGACGAGGATTGGTCGGCTCTGGGTCCTGAGGAAAGCCTTCGTGGCAAACTCGAATCAATGGATTTTCTCGATGTAGTCATGGAGCTTCGCAAGCAATATGGCGTGGAAGTCCCCGAGGCTGATTACGAGCAGCTGGCAACGCTTCAGAGCTGCGTGGATTATCTCGAACCAAAACTGGCCAATAAATAAGTTTCTTAGCTGGTTTGGATGTTTTTTCGCCGTTGAAATTGTTCATAGTGCTTCCCAAAAGGAGACAGCATGGCTAAGCTTGCCAGTGTTAATATTCCGCCTGAAAACCATATTTTGGTATTAGGGGGGCAGGGGTGGATTGGTCTGGTAAACCAGATGGGTTCGGAAATAACCGTGGTCAATGCCGCCAGGGTCTCCTTCGGCAAAATGCGCAGTGAGATGAACGAGCGCGATGTCGTTCTGATCGAGTATCTTCTGGAAAATCATCACAACACTCCGCTGGAACATGTCGTCTTTACATTCCTTGTGCACTGTCCCCTGTTCGTGCGCTCCCAGTGGCATCGGCACCGCACCTGGTCCTACAACGAAATCTCCCGTAGATACACGGAGGAAGACCTCGAGTTCTATGTGCCACCGGAAATTCGCGCCCAGGCGACGAACAACCGGCAGGCTTCGGTCGTGGCGGATGCGACGCTTGACCAGGAGCAATGCCGGGAGATAATCAACAAGCAGAATGCCGCTGCACTGGCCGTATATCAGGATTTGCTGAACAAGGGGGTCTGCCGTGAACAGGCTCGCGGTGTGCTACCGCAAAATCTGATGACTACCTTCTGGGCTACTGTCGATTTAAGCAATCTACTGAAATTCATCGAATTGCGTGCCAGCGAACATGCCCAGTGGGAAATCCGGGAATATGCCGAGGCCATCAAAAAACTGGTGCGACCCAGCATCCCAAACATCGCCAGAATCTCCGGATGGTGAATATTTTTAACAACGAAAATACACGAAAATACTTGGCGCACTGACGCCCACAACCTATTTTTGTCCACGGAAAGCACGGAAAGCGCGGAAAATTTGTAGGGTTGCTGCTTCGACGGATGAGATTGCACGCGAATTTGTGATCTGACCTATTGTTTTCTCCGACGGATCGGACGGATCGGCGATATTGGAATCAGCCCTGAGGGTGCGACATAATCTCTGTCCATTGTCCATCGTCCATTCCCGTCCATTGTCCATTGTCCATTCAGCAGTCCATTCTTGTCCATTCTGTCCATCGTGTCCATTCTTGTCCATGTCCTTTGTCCATATTACAATGTTACGCCAATTTTTCAACAGGCATTGGCAGGGTGCTGGCGGAATCGCTGCGCTGATCCCCATTGCGGTGCCGATGATCCTATCCAATATTTTTGATACGGTGATGATGTTTGTCGACCGGCTTTTCCTTGCCTATGTTGGAAAGGAGCACATGGCCGCCTGCATGAGCGCCGGACTGACCGCTTGGAGCTGTACGGTCTTCTTTGTCGGTGTCATTTCCTATGTCTCCGCCATGGTTGCACGTCATTATGGTGCCGGGAACCATCCGGGATGTCTGCCAGTTGTCTGGCATGGACTGCGCCTGGGATTGCTTTCCTATCCACTAGTGGTCGCTATCGGATTTCTGGCTGTGCGAACCTTTGCGCTGGCCGGGCACGACCCTTTGCAAGTCAAACTCGCAAAAACCTATTTCTGGTATATGCTGTTTGGCGGCAGTTTACTGGCTGGAATCAGAACTCCTTTGGCCGCTTTCTTTTCCGGTATCGGCAAGACAAAGATCATCATGCAGGCCAGTTTCGTTTCCATGCTGGTCAACCTGCTCTTTAATTATTTACTGATCTTCGGTAAATTCGGTTTTCCAAGGATGGGAATTGCCGGTGCGGCTGTGGGCACTCTGCTGGCCAGTCTGACAATGGCCGTCATCCTCCTGGCAGTCTTCCTGCAATATTGCCGGAAACCCGAGTACCGGAACCCCCATGCGCGAAAATACGATCCCATGGTCACCAAGGCTTTGCTTCGATATGGTCTTCCCGCCGGTCTGGATTCATTCCTCGGCACAGTTGCCTACAATCTAGTCATTGCCATATTTCATGGGTATGGCGCTGATGCGGCAGCGGCAGTCACCATCGTGATGAACTGGGACCTGATTGCCTTCTTCCCGCTATCGGGAGTGCAAGTCGCCGTGACTACGCTAGTCAGTCAAAACCTTGGGGCAGGGGATGTCAAGGCAGCTGAAGATGCGGCCTATTCGGGCTGCAAACTCAATGTCGCGTACAGCCTCCTGATCATGGCGGTATTCCTCGGAATTCCCAAATCGCTGATCAGCTTTTTCACTCCGGAATCCGGTGGTTTGGATTACCGCCTCGTGACGCAACTGGCGGTGCCGATGTTGCGATGGGCGGCCTTTTATCTGATCTTTGATGGCATTTACCTGGCTTTCAGTGGTGCGCTTCGAGGTGGCGGTGACACCTTATGGGCAATGCTGATTGGCCTCTTCTACCACTGGTTTCTGGCAATCAACGTCATGATCACCACTAGAATACTGGATTTCACCTTGCTGGGCAGCTGGAGGGTCTGGGTGATCTCCTCCGTAGTGGGCGGTTTTCTGATCTACTGGCGTTTCCGCACGGGACGCTGGAAAAAAATCCGTTTTAGCTCCCTCGAGAAATCCCGTGAGGACTTGGTGACATGCTGAAATTACCCTGGCGTCATCTGTATTTTTCCGGCTGTGGTGGAGTCGGCATGGCTGGTCTGGCCCAGATTGCCTGCGATTGTGCTGTGCGGGTCAGCGGCAGCGATTCAGTCGATTCAGAATATCTGACTTTGCTGCGGCAGCGGGGCTGCCAGGTCAAAGTCGGTCAGGATGGCGACTTGCCGGATGATATTGATCTGCTGGTCTATTCGTCTGCGGTGCCGCCCGGCAATCCCGAACGCCTTTCTGCCGAAAAACGGCGGATTCCCAGCTGCTCTCGCGGGGCGTTTCTGGCTCGCCTCGCGGAATTCTTCCCGCAGGTTGTTGCGGTGGCCGGTTCGCATGGCAAAACTACCACGACAGCGATGCTGGCGCACTTGGCGATCCACGCCGGCTTGCAGCCTGGCTTTCTAGTCGGCGGTCGTGTTGACGGCTGGAATGTTTCCGCAAGCGCCGGGCAGGGGAAATTGCTGATCACCGAGGTCGATGAAAGCGATGGCACGCAGGCTCTGCTCAGCGCTACCATGGCCGCGATTCTGAATATCGACGATGATCATTGCTGGAGCCTGGGCGGAGTGCAAAACCTCGAAAACTGCTTCTTCGAGTTTGCCTCGAAAGCCGGAAAAGTTTTTACCTGGGATACGCCCGCCTCCCGGCGGGTATTGGGAAATTTAGCTCGATGCCAGTTTTTGGATCAAAGTTTGGCCGAAAAGGTCGGCGTACTGCCACTGCCCGGACTGCATAACCGCCAGAATGCCGCCATGGCAGTCCGGCTTGCACAGGAACTGGGCATCGATCCGGCTGATTCCATGCAGGCCATAGCCAGCTTTCCCGGGGTTTTGCGACGCCTCAGCTTGCGCTGGACAAGTGCGGATGCATGTCGTGTGCTGATTGAAGATTACGCACACCATCCAACGGAATTACGAGCCAGCCTCGAGGCTCTGCGAGAAAAATGGCCACAACACGAACTCTGGATCGTCTTTCAACCGCATCGCTTCGAACGGGTGAGACGATACGCAGCCGAATTTGCCAGGATTCTAGCCAGCACTGACCGGGTCTGGATAGCAGCTCCATTTGCTGCCTGGAAAGAGGACTCCACTCTGGCTGATCCACGCGAAATCGTTACGCAAATCAATGCCATCTCACCCGGCAAAGCAGCTTATCTGACATCCTCCCCTGACGAGATTTGTGCCGCCCTGCGAGAAACTTTGCCGACAACGAAACCGACGCTCCTGGCTGTAATCGGCGCCGGAGATATCGGCCAGACCGTAAAACCACTCGTCGAAATGTGGAAGAACTAGAGGGTGCAGGGTGCAGGGTGCAGGGTGCAGGGTGCAGGGTGCAGGGTGCAGGGTGCAGGGTGCAGGGTGCAGGGTGCAGGGTGCAGGGTGCAGGGTGCAGGGTGCAGGGTGCAGGGGGCAGGGTGCAGGGCAATACTCTTAACTTAACGCTTTGCAACCACACAGACGACTCGACTCCATAAAGCCGACCTTGGCGTCCTTGGCGTCTTGGCGGTTCTAGAACGAGGAACCAACAACCCTACAAATTTTCCGCGCTTTCCGTGTTTTCCGTGGACAAAAAATCTTAAGTAACAAGTACTGCCCTGTCCCCTGCCCTTTTTTTGCTTTTTTGTGTAATCTTATTATAGTAAGTTCAAGTTTGCTTGCGCTGTTGTGCTTATCCTTTGGTGAAATATGCTCGATAACGATAATCTGCTGGAAAATAACGCGGTACTGCCGGAAGAAAAAGTGCCTGAAATGCCTCCTCAGCCTCGCACTTACCGCATAGCAGTTTTAGGGGGTACCTTTGATCCGCCGCACCGGGGACATATCGAGCTGGCTGAACGGGTTATCCAGATGGAGCTCTGCGATGAAGTGATGTTTATCCCCTGTGGAAATCCACCGCATAAAAATGGTGAGGTTCTGACGGCTTCGCCAGATCGTCTTGCGATGTTGCGTCTTGCCATCGGCGACAACCCGGCTTTCAGCTATTCCGATATCGAGCTGCAACGGGAAGACAAAAAATCCTATACTTTCGATACGATGCAGATTCTCAGCAAAACCTTCCCGGACTACCAATTGTTCTTTCTGATGGGCATGGACTGCTTGAGAGACTTGCATAAATGGCATCGGGCCAGCGAACTGGTGCAGCAGTTCAATTTTATCATCTATCCCAGACCCGGCATACGCGCCCCGGAAAAATACGAACTGCTACCCCATTTTGGTGTCTTAAATACTGAAAAGCTGAAGAAATCCATAGTGGCCGGGGAGGATTTGCCGATGTGGGATATTTCCTCATCGGAATTGCGGCAAGCCTGCCGCCGCGGTGGAGACTTGAGTGCCTGGGTGTCTCCACCCGTGTGGAATTATATTTGCGAACATCACCTGTATCAGAATAACCAGGCTTCACAACTCGAGGAGAATTCATGAGTCAAAAGGAAATTGAAACGAAAGATGCAGAGAGCCTGGCGCGGCGTTGTGTCGAGGTCTGCGAAGAACGCAAAGCCGCTGAAATCCTCCTGTTTGATGTGCGCGAAACATCTATTTTGGCAGACTTCTATATAGTTTGCAGCGGCACCTCGATGCCGCATATCCGCGCCATTAGCGATCAGTTGCGCAAAGCAATGCTGGAAGAGGGATTGCGCCCACGCGGGCAGGATGGAGTCCCCGGCAGCCGCTGGATGGTTCTTGACTATAGTTCGATACTGATCCATATCCTCGATCCCGAAATGCGTAATTTTTACAATCTGGAAGAACTCTGGGATGACCGTAAAATCCTTTACCGCGGAGGCACCCCGCTGCAACAGCAAGGTCCAACCCGTCCGCGCAAACCTGCATCGGATACGGATGTGCCCGATATCCCTGGACAATAAATAGCCCCCCCCATCCAAAAAAAGGATTTTTTAACCACGAACCACACGAAAAGGCTTGGCGTGGGCTGCCGCCCACAACCCACACGGACTTTACACGGACGG
>JAPXLT010000110.1:0-13895 GCA_033809415.1 Lentisphaeria bacterium | reverse complement strand
TACAAGGCACTGTCTTTGGGTGGGTTCCTCACCCCAGGCTAAAGCCAGGGGTTAAGCATGGTTAAGCACCTACGGCGCAAAGTATTGTACCGATCCGACCGATCCGACCGACCAGCTGTCCGTATCCCGTCCGTGTAAAGTCCGTGTAAAGTCCGTGTAAAGTCCGTGTAAAGTCCGTGTAAAGTCCGTGTAAAGTCCGTGTAAAGTCCGTGTGGGTTGCGGGCGATCAGTCCGCGCCAAGTTTTTTCGTGTGGTTCGTGGTTAAAAAATCCTTTTTGGATGGGGGGGGCGCACTTTATTTTCTTTCGCTCCAATTCCATTCGCCGGCAGCGTTTTCCACTAGGACTTCGATTTTTTTTTCTGCTTCGGCGAGTTTTCCGGAGCATAATTTATTCAGGCGCATTCCCGTTTCGAAGGCGAGCAGGCTTTCCTCGAGCGAAAGGTTTCCGCTTTCCAGTTGCGCGACAATTGCTTCCAGACGTTTTAATGCTTCGTCAAACGGAAGTTTCTCCAGTTCTTCAGGTTGTTCATTCATGTACTTTGTTCTCCTTCACTTCAAGCGTAATTTCGCCAGTACCCAGGATGCCGCGCAGGCATTCGCCGGGAATGACTTCTGCCGCGTTGCGGACAGCATGATTTTCCTTATTCAACAGGATGCTGTATCCCCTGGCCAGCACCTGCCGGGGATTCAGAGCCTGCAATGACGCCGAGCATCGGTCCAGGCGGCTCTGACGGGTTTGCAGAACGCGCTCGAGTCCGGATGGCAAGCGTTGCATCAGCGTCTCGAGGCGCTGCCGTGTCCGTTCAGAAAACAGGCTCAGCATTTGCTCGAGACGCAGGGCTGCGGTATCGAGGCGTTGGGCGAGGCGGTTCGTCAGGTCTTCCGGCTTCTGAAAAAAGCTGCATCTTTCCGCCCGTTGCCAGCGCAGTTTCCGTCCATTCAGATGGTTCAGCATGGCAGCTTGCAGACGGCGTGCGGCATTTTGCAGGCCGTCCTGCATTTCCGCCTGTCCCTTGACGACTAGTTCAGCGGCTGCGGAGGGGGTTGGCGCACGGAAATCTGCGACTTCATCACAGATGGTGAAGTCGCGTTCATGACCGACGGCACTGATGACTGGGATCGAGCTGGCGGCGATTGCCCTGGCCAATATTTCCGAATTGAATTCCCACAAGTCCTCGATACTGCCGCCGCCGCGGGTTACCACAATCACATCGCAGGAACGGCTCTGGTCAAAATATTGAACGGCAGCGGCCAGCCATGCGCCGGCGCCTTCACCCTGCACAGGGGAATTGATGATGCGTATGTGAATATTGGGGTGACGGCGGTCGAGAATCTGCATGAAATCCCGGATGGCGGCACCCTCGATCGAGGTGACCAGCCCGATGCAGCGCGGCAGACGGGGCAAGGGCTTTTTACGGGCGATGTCAAAGAGACCTTCCTCGCGTAGACGGCTGCGCAGTTCCTCGAGGCGCCGGAACAAGTCCCCCAGACCGACAGGCCGCAAGATCGATACGCTGAACTGGAAACTCCCATTGCGCTCGAAGAGGTCAACTCTACCAAAGGCCTCAATTTGGCTGCCCTGCTGCAAGTTCAGGGCAGCCACCTGATTTTTCCCGCGCCAGAAAACCGCATTGACCTGGCAGTTGGCATCCTTGATGATGAAATATACATGTCCGGACTCGCTCTTGACGGTCAGATTGCTGATTTCACCGCTCAGCCACAGATTGCCAATGGACCCAGTCAATACTGTACGCGCCCAACGGTTCAGTTCGCTGACCGTATAGACCCTTTCCGGATTTTGTGCTTGCAATGAATCAACCATTTTTTTAACAACGAAAAAACACGAAAAAACTTGGCGTGGACTGATCGCCCGCAACCCACACGGACTTTACACGGACTTTACACGGACTTTACACGGACAACAAATCGGACGGATCAGTCGGAGAAAAAGAAGAAAGGAATTGGCGTTGTCTTAAAGTCTGTATGCCAATGACTTGAAGATTGCTTTTCAGAAAAATCTTTCACAAAAAAGAAGAAGTTTGGCAGTAGTACGAAAAAACGTGAAATCGAACGATAATACAGGAAAGTTAACTTTCCATGGACGTTTTGCAAGCCGACCGACGAACTTTCATAAAAAGTCATAGGATTATTCTTTGCAAGAAGGTGCCGTAACGGGTTTAAAAGGTAAGGAAGCGAGTTACATTATGATAATACGTCAAGTGATTTGACGCCGATCGGCAGTTATTGCTGCCATTTTGTCACCATGGAACAGCGGAGTAAGGAAAGATCATGAGCAAGAAGATCAGAATCGGCATTGTCGGCATGGGCACCATCGGCTCGGTGCATGCCAATGCCTATGCTAAAGTACCCAATGCGGAAGTGTATGCTGTTTGCGATATTCTGCCGGATCGTCTGGCGGAAAAAGCAAAATTGCACAATATTGGCAAAACCTATGTGAAGTATGAAGATTTGCTGGCTGATCCCAAGGTCGATGCAATCAGCGTCTGCGTGCCGAATCATCTGCATGCTCCCGTCGCCATTGCGGCGTTCAATGCCGGCAAGCACGTCATGCTCGAAAAACCGATGACATTGAATGCAGAGCTGGGAAAGAAAATCCTGGCTGCCCGCGACAAGTCCGGCAAGCTTCTGCAAATGGGCATGGTTTGGCGGCAGACTCCCGAGGCCGAAGTGGTCAAGGAAGCGGTCGATGCGGGGCGCCTTGGTGAAATCTATCAGATTCGGGTCAAGCTGATCCGTCGTCGCGGGATTCCCGGTCTTGGCGGCTGGTTTACTACCAAAGCGATGGCTGGCGGCGGCGGCCTGATCGATTGCGCCGTGCATTTCCTGGATTTGGCGATGTGGACAACCGGCCTTTGGAACCCCACCAAAGTCAGCGCGAAGACCTACTCGAAGTTTGGTTCTCCGATGAAGGATTACCACTATGTCAGCATGTGGGCTGGTCCGCCCAAGCTGGATGGCGTCTTTGATGTCGATGATTACGCCACCGGATTTGTGCGTTTCGGCGACAAGGCGACAATGGTTTTTGAAGTTGCCTGGGCTTGCAACGCCAAAGATGAATCATATATCGAGCTGCTCGGTGACAAGGGCGGCGTGAAAGTCGGCTTGGGTGATACCACGATCCTGACCGAAGTGGACAATCGTATTGCCGACGTCCATCTGACCTATAATCAGGACCGCGACCGCTTTGCTGTGCAACTGGAAAAATTTGTGGCGGCCATCCAGGGTAAGGGCGAAGTCGCTGCAACCGGTGAAGAGGGCGTGATCACCATGCGCCTGCTGGATGCAATCTATAAGTCCAGCGAAAAGAATGCCGAAGTGAACGTCTGATCATCCCAAGAATCAGAGACAAAAAAAGCCGGGTGCCTTGTAAAAGCCCCGGCTCTTTTTTTTGGTGCGGGAAAGCGGTTCAGATTTTGCGCTGCCTCGAGTTCATCTCATCAGCCTCGCCCTGTGCCGAAAGATAAAACGGGCATTTTTTGGGGTTGTCACAGCAGGCTTTGAAAGCCATTTTCAGGTCAACATAACGATAAGGCATCAGCAAACCATCTTTTTTAGCAATCTTCATGCCGAAGTTCTTGACCGCGCCGCAATCGCCGGCAATGCCCTCATACTCGGGAACAAGATTGCCATCCGGCCCGACTGTCGCGGACATGATCCTTTTCATACCGAAGCTGGGTGTATAGCGGCACTTGACATGCTTTTTCAGCTCCTCGATCAGATCGGTGTTATTCAAACCTTCCGCCCAGTCAGGAGTCTGCGCAATACGCCCATCATATACTTGCTTCGTCTTGGGGCGGTTGCTGCGGGTCTGATTTAGATCACCATCCAGATATTCTGCACTGCCAGGAGGGGCATAGGGAGCCGGCTTCCGTTTTCCAAAGAGGGAACGCAATGAATCCAAAAATGACATCGTTCAATCCTTTAACCGAAAATAATAATCCTGCAAACCCAGTATTGCGCGTACACCACACCCTGGTTTGCACGTTGAATGATGTTCTAATATAACAATAAAAAAAGAAAAATCCAGTGAATCAGCTCTGCAAACAGTTTTGCCCGGTGTTGCGTAGATCCATTTTTTAACCACGAACCACACGAAAAGACACAAAAATTTTCGTGCCTTTTCGTGTGGTTCGTGGTTAAAAAAATGCAAATCCTGGAAATAAAAGTTTCATATGCCTTGACAAGAGCATAGTAGAAATTATAATAAGGGCGGAGTGATCTCCTTTTTTTGTTTCAAGGGGACTTGATTCAGGTAAAACGTTAGCCTTAGTCAGGAAAAAACTCGGAATTCGTTTGCGGATATGGGCAGAGTGCGCTACATTATATGCATTGACCAGTTTGGCAGTAGCATATAGATTGTCTGCTCTGGTTTGACAATGTCGGGGCGTGGCTCAGCCTGGTAGAGCGCTGCGTTCGGGACGCAGAGGCCGGAGGTTCAAATCCTCTCGCCCCGACCATTTCCCAGTTTTCCGCCTGTCTTTTCCTGGGCTGTTTGCTTGAGAATCATTGAAAAGGTCAAGGCAATATGAACATGAAACTGGTATCCCGCTTCCCGGTAATGGCAGCTGTTCTCTTATTGACGGTGACAGTCTGCATGCAATCCGTCGAAGCCATTGATGAATTCGACCTCGATTTGGATTTTCTGCGTGAATTGAGCCGCATCGAGTTCAATGATTATGCTGAGCTGCAACTGTCCCAGATGCAGAAAAAATATCCCGATAAAAAAGATATTATCAACCTGGAAAAAGCGCGTGTCTTTTATTCTTTAGGCCGTTCGCGTGAAGCGGATGCCGCCCTGGCTGCGATTCCGAAGAATTCTCCTTTGGCCAATGACGTCCTTTTGCTGAGGGCGCAGGTCTTTGCTGCGCGTCGCAACTGGGTTGAAGCCGATAAAGTATTCAAGCAGTATTTTGCCGCCAACCAGAAGCCCGCCTCGAATAAAAAATCGGATACCAACACGTTCAAGCAGGCAGTCATGATTTACAACATGGTGCTCAAATCGATGAACAAGCCTGCCGAGGCCGCCAAAATCCTTGATTTGCTGGCCAATATCAAAGGAGCGGTTGATGAACGGCAAATGGAATTTCTGAAATTGCAGACAGCCATTGATGCCGAGGAGACTAAATTGCTTTCCGGTGGCACGGTCAACACGACCGCCCTCAATGCCGCCCTCAAAGGGATGGAGAACTTGCAGTTTGTCCGCGACGGCGTGGGCGCATCCGCTTCCGTGCAAGTGGCCCGGGCAAATATCCTGCTGGGTCGCAGCAAATTGCTGCCCTTGCTGAAAGCAGAAGAAAAAAACAAGGCCGCTATCGCTAAACTGACCGAATTCGCCAATGCGGTGCGCACAATCGACATGATCTATGCACGCCTCGAGGAGCTGGAAAAATCCCTCGGCTTAACCAATACCGTTAAATCCCCGGTGGTGGAAGCGATATTCTACAAGGCGATCGCCTTTGCCAGCCATGCGGCAGTGACTTATGCTAAAGGAGATACGGAGAAAGCCCGCACCCAAGTCCGCGGCGCAGCCGTCTACCTCGAACGCCTCCTCCAGGAATATCCGGACAGCCCCTTTCAGAACAAGATTTTGACCGAACATGAAGCGTGTAGCAAGTTTTCAGAAGCGAAGTTTGGCGAAAAGATCGAGTTGCGCCAAGGCGGTAGCGCCGCCATCATCTCGAGCAGCCTGGAAAAGGCCGATGCCTTTTTGCAGAAGAAGAACTACAAGGAAGCCTACCCCTTCTGTCTGACGGCGCTGCGTGCAGGCAGGTTGAGCAATAAGCTCCCGGATATCGGCCTGCGCCTGATCATGTGCCTGGCAGAGATGGATGACTTGAATGGTGCGGACGCCCTACTCGATTATCTTAGCACGATGTTCCCGCAAGCCGAAGGCACGGCCGATGCCGCGCTGCGGCTGGGGGCGATGCTGGTGACCAGGGCCAGGGATGAAAAGAATCCCGCCCGAAAACAAGAATTAAACGAACGTGCCATGCTGGCCTTTGACAAATTTGTCACTGCCGCGCCATCGCATCCCCGCGCTCCAGATATCGCTTTCACGATCGCGGAAAGCATGTATCAGACGGCCAGCAACCTGGCAATGGATACCAACAAGGAGACGAATGAAGCGAAAAAACTGAAGTTGCAGCAGCAGACCCTCGAGGCTTTCCGGGATGCGGTTCCGAAATATCAGCGCATGGTCGATACCTTCAGCGTTTTTGACAAAGGCATCCGCTCGCTTTACAAGCTGGGCTGGTGTTATGATACTCTGGATGAAAAAGAAAAAGCGGCGGAGATGTTCCTGTCCTACTACGACAATGAGACAGACCGCAAATATGCCAATGACCGCTTGCAGGCAAAATTCAGGGCTGCCTATCTGCTGCTGTACGGGGAGCATCCCAATGATGCAATCGCCCAGTTCGAGGAACTGCTTTCGGTACTCAGCAAAAAGGACAGCGGCTTTGATCTCAACGGCAGTACCGCCCTGCAAATCAAAGAGGACAGCGCTTCTCTGCTGCCATGGGCCTTCAATCTGACCGCTGAGAAATTGCGCCCGGCGCTCTCGATCTTCCAGCGGCGCCAGAGTACCTTGCAGGAACGGATCGATTCGTATAAGGCACTGCTCACGGAAAGCGAGGCGGAGCGGGAACAAGCCGCAAAAGAACAGGCCGCCCTCGAAAAAGACCTGCTCGAGCTAAAAAAGGTCTTTGCGGATTTTACCTTTGACTTCGAGGAAATGGCTCGAAGGCAACTTGCGGAGCATGGGGAAGATACCAGCAAAATGAGCGACGCAGAAAAGCAGATGCACCAGCAGACCATGGCTACTACGCTGAGAGAACGGGCGGTGTTGCTCGAACAGCAGAAGAGAAATGAAATCATCGGAACGCTGGCTACCCAGGAAAAACGCCGGGAGGATGCAGTGGCCGCCAGAGAAAATGCTGAAAAACACCTTGCCAAACTCGAAGCGGAAAAATCGGACATTACCTCGAAAATCCGTGAATTGCAGCAGAATATCAAAACGGCTCGCAATAAGGCTGCCAGCATGAAGGCGGCCATCAGCGATACCGAGAAACAGCTGACGTTGGTGGATGCTGACCGCCAGACTGTCCAGGCTCGCAAATCGGAAATCGAGGCGAAAGTGGATGATAGCCAGGGGGCGGAAAAAGAAAAGTGGCAGCAGGAACTCGAACGCGTAAATGCAGATTATAGCGAAATCAACGAGAAATTCCAGGCGGCCTTTGTCAAGCATCAGCAGGCTACCGGCGTGCAGGCGAAAACGGAAATCGAAGAGCAGGAGCGCATGGCCGTCGAGCTGACTGAAGAAACCGCCTCTACGGAAGCAGATTTGAAACGTTGCGAAAATGCGATCAACCTGGCTCAAATCGATATTCGCATTGCAGAAGCCGACCAGCTCGCCGCTGCACGTTATCTGGCGCTGGCAAAAGTCTACCAGGACAACCTTGGTAAAAGTGCAGACTTGCGAAAAGCCGCCCTCCCTGAATTGGACAGGGAGCGTGAAACGGCTATGCAGGCAGCGACTGATCTATGCAAAGTCCGCATCAGCAAGTTCGCCGCACGCAATCAATATCTCGCCCAGCGCGACGAGTATTGCCGGAAAGGCATCCAGGAGACGGAGGCCATTGTCCAGAAGCTGAATCAAGATATCGATCCAATCCGGAAAGAATTTACTGACTGGAAAAACAAAGCGGTTGCTGGGCTGACGGATTTTCTGCAAAAATTCCCTTCCTCGAATAAGGTTCCTGACAATATGTCAATGCTCGGCTCGATCTATCTGTTTGACCTCAATGAACCAGTAAAAGCGGCGGATATTCTGCGGAAGTTGGCAGCCGAGCATCCCAAGGCGCCAGCGACCCAGAACGCCCTCTTCATGCTCGGGCGTGCGCAAGCCGAAAACGGTAAAGTCGAGGAGGCGGCAAAATCCTTTGCGAAACTGCTCGAGAAGCCGGGTGAAATTGCGCTGGGCAATCTCCTTTATGTATCGGACGTCTGCCTGGAAGCCAATCTGCCGGAAGCGGCGGCTACTGCAAACCGGGAAATTCTCAAGCGCGCCGCTACTCCCAATCATCCGGATACGCCCCAGTTGACTAAAGGCATCCAGGAACGGGCCGGCTTCGCCCTGGGGCGGAGCCTGGTCGCCCTCAAACGATATCCCGAAGCAATCAGAACCCTCGAAAAAATTATCGAGGATAATGAAAGGACTGCCTATTTCTTTGATATCAAATTCCTTCTGGCGGAGGCGCGGGCAAACACAAATCCACCGGACTGGGCCGCATTGGAGAAAGACTTGTATGATATTCTGATCCTGGCGACCTCGCCGGTCGTGCGCAATCGCGCTTCCTGTAGCTATGCGGAAGCCCTGCTGCACTCGAACGATCCCAGCAAACGCACAGGGGCTCTCTCGAATTTCCAGCTGGTTCTGCTGGCTGATCCAAAAGTCCCCGAAAACCGTGATTATATCGAGCGTGCCCTCTATGGCTGCGCCAAAATCTACGCTGCCGAGGGAAAAACCGCAGAAGTCGGAGAGATGGTCAGGCGATACCGCGAGATGTTCAGCGGCGGAAAATACCAGGCTGAAATGAATCGCTTGAACAAGTGACTTGCAAAGAAGGATTTTTAGATTAAATTTCTGCTGACAGAATAATGTGGAGGCAACAATGATAAAGAAGATGAAACCGTTCGTAGTCTGCCTGCTGGGGCTGGTCGCATTCGGGTCCCCGCTCCTGTTGCATGCCCAGAGCCGTCAGGACTGCTATGTCATCCGTGCAGACGGCACCCGGCTGAAAGGCAAGGCTCTGACTGCCGACGCCAAGGGAAATCTCGTGCTTAACGTCGATGACAAGCTGACAATGCCCTTTGCGGTCGGCGCGTACCGATATGGCTTCATTCCAAAGCCTAATGAAGTCGCCGCCCTCGAAAAACTCTTCGAGGAAAAGAATTATGACGGCGTCATTAAAGGTGCTCCGGCGGTTTTCGATAAATACAAGTATCTTGGCTGGTGTTATGTGATTGCCGCGCTCGAGGCGGAATCCCACTTGGCCAAGGGTAAAATCAATGATGCCCGGAAAGTCATCGCCGCCGCCAGCCGGATTGGGGGCGAATACCGTGAAAAACTCAATGGTGCCATCGTCAAGCTGTACATTGCCGATAAAGATTTCGGCAAGGCTGAAGCCATCCTCAAGCGTCAATTGCGGGATGCCGATGACGTAACTGCCGCACAGGCATTCTGCCTGCTTGGCGAAATGGCTGAAGCACAGGATGACAAAAAACAGGCTGTTCTCGAATACTTGAAAGTGCTGATGCTCTTCGAAGGGAAAAAAGTCAGCGAGGAACGTGCCATCGCCAAAAGCCGCGCCCTGAGACTGATGCGTGAAATGAAAGACCCTCGAGTCGATAAAATCGCAGCATACGAGTAACTTGAGATTTTTTAACCACGAACTACACGAAAAGGCTTGGCATGGGCTGCCGCCCACAGCCTATTTTTTGTCCACGGAAAGCACGGAAAACTCGGAATTTTTTAAGGGATGTTGCTTCGACGGACGGGAGGGCATGCGGTTTAAAAAGTAGCGCAACCGTCCCGGTTGTGATTGATGTTTGCCTTTCGATGCCCGAATGCTCTCCGCTGCAAGAGGCAGGATGCAGGATCGGTCAGATCGGCGATGTTGGAATCAGCCCTGAAGGGCGCAGCATAATCTCTGTTCACCGTCTATTGTCCATTGTCCATTCAGCAGTCCATTCTTGTCTATTCGGTCCATCGTGTCCATTCCTGTCCCTGTCCATCGTCCATAAAAATTTTTCACAAACAAGAAGTCGTGTATATTAATTTGTTTAAAAATTCCTAAACACATCCTGGAGAAAAACATGTCCATCAAGCATCTGACTGGAAAATTAACCGTCCTGGGGCTTTTTGCCCTGCAACTTGCAACCTTTGCACAGGAGGCTGCCGCCGAAGCCGCAGCAGAACCCGGCACCACTTCCACTGTTTGGGACATTCTTTATGGCGGCAGTATCGTCAACTTGATCATCTGGATCGCCATCTTTCTGACCTCGTTCGCCACGCTCTGGTTTGCGATTGACGGGTTCCTCGTCGTCCAAAGGGACAAACTGCTGCCGCCCGCCCTCGTGGAAGGCGTGCGCCAGGCTCTCGCCAACGGCGATCTGGACACCGCCATCGTCGTCTGTCAGACATACCCAGGTTCCTTGGCCAATATCCTCAAAGCGGCCTTTGACAACATTTACGATGGCTATGAAGTTGTGCAACAGGCCGTTTCCTCACGCACAGACCTAGAAAATGAAAAGCTGATGCAGCGAGTCAACATCCTCAACGTCTGCGGACAGATTGCACCCATGCTCGGGCTGATGGGAACCGTCGTCGGCATGGTGCTCGCCTTCGCCGGACTGGCCAGCGCCACCGGCGCCGCAAAGGCAAGAGTGCTCGCAAACTCGATTTCGACCGCACTTTGGACTACCTGCGTCGGTCTTCTCATCTCGGTTCCGGCCCTGCTGTTTTTCACCTATTTCCGCAATACTGCTACTCGCCTGTTGCTGGAATCCGAAGCGACCGTGCTCGAACTGATCAAGCCCCTCCGCAGAGCCGTTATCGAGGAATAATCCCGCCCTTTCACTCTTCCTTGTGCGAAAGGAGCTGTCTCAATGAAACGCAATGACGAAGAACTACAAACGCCAATCACCGCGATGATTGACATCGTCTTCCAGCTGATCATCTATTTCGTCGTCACCTCTTCCGTTGACAAGGATGTAGTCGATGAAAGCATCAGGCTGGCGGAGGCATCGCATTCTCCTGCCGTCGAAACCACCGATCCCCGCATGGTAATCATCAATGTCAATGAACGGGGGCAGGTCAATATCGCCTTGCAGCCGTTGAATATGACACAACTCGAACAATTGCTGCTGGCGATGAAAGTGCAGGCAGGAAGTTCCGTCCCTGTCTTGATCCGTTGTGATGGAAATACCCGCTTTGATTATATCGACCAGGTCATGCAACGGGCCGCCAAAGTCGGGCTGTACCGGGTGCGTATTGCGGCCATGGTCGAAGGATGATTGCCCCACAACCCATTTTTTAACCACGAACCCCACGAAAAGACTTGGCGTGGGCTGCCGCCCACAACCCATTTTTTGTCCACGGAAAGCACGGAAAACTCGGAAAATTTGTAGGGTTGATACTTCGACGGATGAGCCTGCTCGCGGATTTGTGGTTTTGGCTGTTGTTTTCTCCGACGGATCAGTCAGATCAGACGGATCGGCGATGTTGGAATTAGCCCTGAAGGGGCGTGACATACCAGCCCAGGGCAACGCCCTGGGTCAGGGATCCCTCCATCGGCAAAGCCCTGTAAGGGCGCGACATAATCCCTGGCCAAAAAATCTCAAAAATGAAAAAGAGCTTCAAGATCAGAAATTTGCGCATCGTTTTTTTGAAAATCTTTCACAAAAAACAAGATTCTGGGCGATAGTAGTACGAAAATTTTTGAAGGGTGGTAGTATGGGAATGGAGAGACCATGAGAAGGCAAAAAGACGAAGATCTGGCAGTACCGATGTCATCGATGATTGACATCGTCTTCCTGCTGCTTATTTATTTCATCATCACTGCGAAAGATGAAGTTTCGGAAGCGCATCTGGCGGTTAACCTGCCAGCGCCCGGAGTTAGCAGAGCAGGCGAAACAAAACCTCAGCTGCTCGAGATCGAGGTGCATGAAAACATGTATACTCTGCGCGGCGTCGCCCTCGCACTGCCCACGCTCGAAGCGACCTTGAATAAGTTTAGAGACCCGGATTTGACAGTGATCGTCAAGGTCAGTGTGCACGCGAAGGCTAAGGACTTGGTTGCAGTTTTGGACCTCTGCCAGGGTGCCGGGCTAACTAAACTGAATGTCGTCACCCTCAGATAAACCGCGTCCAAAAAGAATTTTTTGTCCACGGAAAGCACAGAAAACTCGGAAAATTTTGTAGGGTCGCTGCTCAGAGGGATGGCAGGGTGCAGGGTGTAGGGGGCGGGAGGCAGGTTTAAAAAGTAGCGCAACCGTCCCGGTTGTGATGCCCTGACTGTCGTGGGATGCGGGGAGGGATGCCCTTGTCCTGTCCACCCTGTCCACCACGTCTGACCCGCACCACGCACCACGCACCACGCACCATAGAAGACTGACGTATTACGCGAAGTTTCAAACATAGGAGGTACTCAAGATGGAAAACATGGAAGTACAAGTGCCACAGGCGGAATTTGACCCGGATGCCATACTGGCTGAATATCAGCACCGGAAAATCATGGAAAGCATGGTCGGTCCCATCATCTCACTGCTCGTGCATGTTTTCGTTGTCGGCGCAATTCTTCTCTTTTATGAAGCCGATACGACCGCTGTCACGACGGTCGTCGAGCTGGAAATGAAAGAACTCGAAGTCAAGGAACTCGATCAGAAGGAACTCGAGAAGCTCGAGAAGCTCGAGGAAATTGCCCAGGACGTCGTGCCGACTGTCGAACGCCCGATTATCGTTACCGACAGTGCTGATGCGCTTGGCGATGCTGTCGCGGCAGTGGGAGCCGTTGCGGATTTCAGCGACCAGATCGCCTCGACCGATGACGGCGGCATGAATTTTTCGGACGTTCTGGATATCCGTGCCAATGATTCCCCCTTGAAGCTGTCAGCGCTGTACGGGGGACGTTCTGACGAGGGACGCAAAACTTCCCTGCGAAAATTTGGCGGATCGGATGCTACCGAGCGCGCGGTTCTCAAGGGATTGGAGTGGTTGAAAAAGACTCAGAACGCCGATGGTTCCTGGGCGCCGGGCAATCGTCCTGCCATGACCGGTCTCGGCCTGTTGGCTTTCTTGGCACATGGGGAAACCCCGACCAGTGAAGAATACGGTGAAACCGTGCAGAAGGCGATGCAATACCTGATCCAGCATGTCGAGAAGTTGCCGGAGACTACTAGTGGCAAGCCAGTAATCGAACCTTACAACCATGGGATTGTTGCCTATGCCTTGTCGGAAGCATACGGCTTGACTAAGTTGCCAAACCTTAAACCCGCCATGGACAAAGCAATTTTCCTGGTGGTGGACGGTCAGCAGAAAAGCGGCGGATACGATTATAGCTATAAGAAGGGTGAACGTTGGGACCTTTCCGTGGCTGGCTGGCAGTTTCAGGCAATGAAAGCGGGCTATGTCGCCGGTGCGGGAGCAGCGGTTCCGGAACTCGAGAAAGCGATCGAGCGGGGTATCAGTTTCATCAAAAACGTCGCCTATTCCAAAACCAATGTTAACCGGCCGATGGGCTACGCCTCTCCCGGCGGCG
Organism: Lentisphaeria bacterium; assembly: GCA_033809415.1. Taxonomy (GTDB): domain Bacteria; phylum Verrucomicrobiota; class Lentisphaeria; order Oligosphaerales; family Oligosphaeraceae; genus JAQVUB01. The sequence continues at coordinate 554 of JAPXLT010000110.1, read as the reverse complement.
GCAGTTGGGGTATGCAGGGTGCGGGCACTCTTTGCTTGCAACTGCTAGGGGAGGGCAATTCCCGGGAGGTCAAAAACGTTTCGAAGCTGATTGTTGAGAAGCATCTGCCGGAAATTGTCTGGACGAATCCGAATCTTTTGATTAGCGGTGCGCATTCCAATCCGATGTATCACTGGTATTATGAGACTCAGGTGATGTTTCATGCCGGGCAGACTTACTGGAAGAAATGGAATGAGAAAATGGCGCCGATGCTGATCAAGAACCAGAAAGAGGACGGGCACTGGGAATGTCCGCCTGGGCTGAAGCCGGACCCCAAAACCGGGAAAATCGGCAATCCGGGGAATTATGACCATTGGTATACGACCTCCTTGTGCTGCTTGAGCTTGCAGGTCTATTATCGCTATCTGCCAACCTACAAGATGCCCAAAGGGATTGCCAAGGAGGAAAAGACCGCCCTCGATGCCCTCGACGAGGAACTGGGCCTGTCGCTGTAATATAAAAGGGTGCAGGGTGCAGGGTGCAGGGTGCAGGGTGCAGGGTGCAGGGTGCAGGGT
>JAPXLT010000109.1:0-14036 GCA_033809415.1 Lentisphaeria bacterium | reverse complement strand
CATATCGCCTCCGACGCAATTGCGTAAAGCCGACCTTGGCACACAAGAATTTCGCCGAGCAGGCTCATCCGTCAAAGCAGCAACCCTACAAATTTTCCGAGTTTTCCGTGCTTTCCGTGGACAAAGAAAAGATTCTGATTGCCGATCAATGGGAAAAGTCAACTGCTTTTTTTAGGATAATCGGTCTTAGGATGATATATAGCGGCTTTGGAATATCTGTAGTAGTTCAACCAGGGGCAGTTGCACTCGACAATGCTGCTGCGGTGCTATCAATGGCTGCTAAAGAGCTGGAGCTTAATGCGCAACAGGGCATCCTGGCGTGGCAAGTCGGCAAGATAGTACATAGAGAGCACCCAAAAAGTTTTTTAACCACGAAATGCACGAAAAACCACGAACTTTTTTAGGGGTGGGTGGTGTGCTGATCGTAACATTCAGAGATTCCATCGCCAATTCTAGTCTTTTTCTCCGACCGATCCGTCGGAGAAACAAAACCAGACCGCAATTCTGCATGCAAGCTTATTCGTCAAAGCAACAGCCCTATATTATTTTGAATGTTTTGTTTTTTCTTGGTTATAAAATTCGTAAAGGATTTTTGCTGCACGTAACGCCTTTTCAACTTCATCGATAGAGGTAGAAAAGTCGTTTTTAACGTTTATTGACGGAACATAGATTCTGATTGCCGCTTCTTTGCCGGCTTTCTCAAAGGATGCTCTGGAGGGCAGGATATTTTTATATTCATTTATGAAATTCTGAAAGTCTGCATCTGATCGGTATCCGGTAAAACGGAGGTCCACATATCCGAGATTTACCTGATGAGCAATTCTTACATTTTTCGCAGTCCAAGGCTTAAAATAAATTGTTCGTGCACCGGCAGATTTATCGCCTGGTTTTTTCATTAGGAGTTCTGGTGCCATGATTTGGGCTTTTTCCCAATAACCCCTCCAGAAGTTTGTAACTGCTGCATCGGGTACCATTACCCATCCTTGGATGCTTTTCTCAATCGCCCGTTGGATATATTTGCGTTTGAAATCTACCCGAGGAGACTGGGAATCTTTCGAGTTTTCAAACCATTTGTCAAGTTCTTCATAAGTGATCTTATAGTCAAACCCAAATTTATTATCAGGCGTCTTAAAGTATTTCTCCGGGGCTGTAATGACAGTTACGGCATCACAATTTTCTTTGTCTGCGATGATGTTTGCACGTTCTTTATATCGTTTGGCCTGATCGGGTTGCAGCGGAGCATCAATTTTATCCTCGATGAAAACGACCAATGTGCTCGTTCCGTTTTCAATGGTCAGGACTAAATCAGACTCGCCATTGGAATCTGTACTTGAATTCGTGCAGTGGACTAATTTTGCTTCCGGTTCCTGAATTTTATCAGTAAACCATTCGACGAACTTGTCAGAAGTATAGAATTCTTCAAGTAGGAGCAAATCGATGTCATGTTCATATACAGCAATGTCGATACTTTTTTGCTCTTTTTTCGTGGTGGATTCCATTGTTTCGTTCTCCTTATTCTGCATCAGCGGTGGTATTTTTCTTCTGCTGTTTTAGGAATGCGATGCATTCTTGGAATCTGATGAGTGATGCGTTGTGTCCGGGGCCGGTATAGCGTCCTTTGACGATGATGTCGTAGATGAAGGAGGAGAATCGTTCTGGGACGAATTGATAGCCGAGGACTTTGGCGTCGGCCTCTGGGACGAGTGCGTTTCCTTGTGCGGTGAAGCTGTCGTGTGCGCCGATCTCCTTGACTTGAATGGCCTTGATGCGCGGGGTTCCTTCCTTGTCACGGCTGTGGATGACGAGGTAGTCATCCACATGGCAGGCGAAAACTTCCGTAAGCTTATCGTTGGTATTCCAGCTGTTTTTATAGCGCTTGTTTTTGCTTGCAGGCATCCTTTTGGGAAGTGCATCAACGGCATTGACATTGCCGCTGGCATAACACTGCAAAAGACGATATTTGCTCTGGCGGTGTTTCTGGGTCAGCTGTACGTCGGCGACCTTGTCGGAATCCTGCACTGCTTTGCCGAATTGCCGGGTGCCATCGGTAAAGAAACTCAAAACACCCCAGTTAACGTCGGTTGTTTTCTTTGGCGGGCTGAGCGTGAACGAACCGGTGACTTCGGAGACGCTCGAGTCCTCGGCAAGCTTCAGGGGGGCGGGCGGCGTTGTCTCAGGTTGTTGCGGCAAGGCGTGCTGATTCCGAACGCGCTGCAGGACAAACGCTGTGATATCGCCATCTCGCAATTGGCGGCAGCTGTTGCCTGCACGCACGATCAACTGGGTACCGTGCAGATATACGGGGAAACTGGCTGGCTTGACGGTGATTTCACAAAAGACCTTCGGATGCGCTTTTTCTGTCCCGGAATTGGTTTTGAAGAAGCGGGTTGAAATATGGGCTGCGGCCAGTTCGCCGAGTTCGCTGCTGACTGCATTGTTGATTTTCTGTTCATAGCCGTCAGTGCTGCTCGAGTACTGCCCGTTGAATTTATCCTTGTCGTCTTTGTTCAGCCAGGGCAGGTCCCCCTCGATGCCGCTGACTACACCGCTGTCGTCAACGCCAATGAAAAGCTGTCCGCCGGAGCTGTTCAGGAAACTGGCAATGACTCGCATGATATTGTGATTCAGCTGCTTTGGGAAGTCCGCATTCCGGCTTTCACCGGGTGGGAAGGCGATGGATGTTTTGAATTCGCGGCGGTCGTCTTCGCGTCCGAAATCGGTTTCCTGGCTCTGCTGGATTTTCTGCAAGTCGGTCAAGCGGGTGCCGGGGTGTTGCAGGCAGAGCCAGCCCTGCTTCGTGATATCGCCTATTTCGAGTTCGATGTCGTCGCAGTCCGGTGCGGCTTCGTCTTCTTCGAGATAGAAGCGATGCCAGAAGCCTCGGAATTGATCGACCAGTTGCAGGTAGCACCGGTTTGCCTCATCGACCTTCTGCTTGCGAATGGTAAACTTCAACGTGCGCCCGACTTTGAAGCCGGCATTCGAGATGGCTTCATGACGGTTTTTTGACAGTTGCAGATAGCGCCGGTTGATGCCTTCGACGACGAGTTCCAAGCTGTCACCGATCTCGAGAGGGTCGGGGGACTCATAAAAATAATGTTCGATGCCATTATCGAGGTCCCGCAAAGTATATTTCCCGTTGGCGACTTCATCAATGACGGCAAACTGGTAGGTGAATCCAGGCACATAAACCTGTTGCAGAAGCCACTCGCGATCCTGCACCAGCAAGGGAAACTGCTCCTCCTGGCTCGGATTGTATTTGCTGGGCAGAAGCTTGTTGACAAAACAACGGATTTTCCGGGGAAATCTATCCGGTGGCAGCGTAATCTGGAAAGGCAGTGCCTTGACCCGGTACTCGAGTATGCCAAACCCCGGCAAAGTCCTCAGACCATTGTATTTCAGCTGTATGAAAACCTCACCGCTTTCTTCCTCGTCAAGCCCGACATAATCAAAATCGTAGGTCTGCTTCTCGTTGAAAGTCCGCATTCCGATGCCTTTCTGAAAATATACAATTTACACTTCACTCCCCGAGGAAAAAATAAGATGTCGATTGCTTAATATTAAGCCGTAAGCATAAAATATCAAGACAATCAATATCTTTTTTAAGGGTGCAGGGTGCAGGTTTAAAGAGTGGCGCGATTGCCCCGGTTGCGTGGAACAGGGAACAGCCTGCACCCTGCACCTTTCTTTTTTGATGTCCTTTACTTCACTTTGCTGATTGCACCGATCGACTTGGCATCGGAATACTGTGCTTTGGCAATTCTTCTTGCCTCGTTAATATCTTTGGCTTCGATGGTCGGATGCACGGGACAGGCTTTGGGCAGCCATACGGTTACTTTGTATTTTTTTGTTTCGGACATGCTGTTTCTCCTTTCTTGGTGTTTCTTTGTTACCTTTCGAAAACCACCCGGTTTTCGTGAAAAAGCTTATCGGGTACTTGACTTATACCAATTAAAAATCAAATTGCACGAATCATCTGTGGCATCTCACAAAGGCACAGAGGAACGAAGAGAAATGCCGGGATGGATGTGATCGGTTCGAGATAATTCACCGCCCCCCCCCTCCGGTTCACTTCGAAATGTTCTTTTATCCGCCACCACCGCGTCTCCGTACCCTTCAGGGCGTTTTCATTCTTTCACCCAACTTCTTGCTGTGTGATTTTACATGGGAATTACGCTGTGGCTGGTTCCTATGTCGCGCCCTTTCAGGGCTAATCCCAACATCGCCAATCCGACCGATCCGCAGGAGAAAGCAACAGGCCAGATCACAAATTCGCGTGCAATCCCATCTGTCAAAGCAACAACCCATAGAAAAATTTTCGTGGCTTTTCGTGTGGTTCGTGGTTAAAAAATCCTTTTGGGACACGGTCAAGGTCAGTTTGATTTTTGATTGGCATTAGAACCTCGTGATTTCTCTGTCTGGCTTCTTGCCATTGCTCCGAATACTCCACCAGGTGGCGGCGGGTTTCGCAGGCACTGCGCTTCATAGCGTATTTTCTTATACAAGTGTACACAGAGGACAAACGGGATCATTGCAAGCCATGCTACCGCTTTCAGTAAAACCACTACCGAAGCCAGCAGTAGGAACCAGAGGTTGATGAGTATTTCTTTCAGTTTTTTCATTGTTTTTCCTCCTTTCAGCATACTATGCCATAGCACCCCGGACACCTATTGTCCGGGGACAGGTCGGACGGGTCGGACAGGTCGGACAGGTCGGACAGGTCGGACAGGTCGGACAGGTCAGACGGGTCGGACAGAGCAAAAACCCATCCCTGCCCCCTGTCCCCTGCCCCCTGCACCCTATCCCCCAGGTGATTTATTCGCCGCCGGCACTTTTGAGGATATCGAATCCGATGGGCCTTTGAGTGCTGAGATCGGCGGTGAGGTTATGCTGCTCTTTGTTGGCGGCTTCGTCGGCGAGTGCCTTGAGGATTTCGGCATTGGTGAGCTTTTCCTCGGCCAGATAGAAGAACTGCTGGCGGACATTGCGGAAGTCGCCGGGTGTGAGGCGTGGGATGCCTTCGAGGGTCATTTGGTCCTGGGCCTCGAGTGGCGGCAGCTTGAGCTGCTTGAAGAAGCACTTGTAGAAGTGGAGTTTGCCCTTGAGATCGAGATAGTCGAATTGCAGCTTGAAGGTGAAACGCCGTATGGCTGCGGGATCGAGGTTCTGGGCAAAATTGGTGGCCATGATGAAGATGCCGGGGAAGTTCTCCATCTGGTTGAGCAGGGTGGTCACCTGGGAAACTTCCCAGTGGCGGTGAGCCTTGGCGCGGGTGCCGAGCATGGCATCGCCTTCGTCGATGAACAGGATGCTCTTTTCGGCGGCGGCTTCGCGGAAGGCATTGACGATGCGATGCTCGGTGCTGCCGACATAGCAGTCCAGGAGGTCGCTGGCCATCTTGATGTTCAGGGGGCGTCCGAGCTGCTGCGCGAGATACTTGACGAACTCGGTCTTGCCGGTTCCGGGAGGTCCGAACAGCAGCAGATTGAGGCGCGGCGAATCGGCGGTGCTGCCGGGCAGGTTGCTTTTGGTCAGATAGTGTTTCCCGGCGGCGATGATGCGCTTGAGGCTGGGGCCGGTTTTCAGGTTTAGCCCCTCGAGGGTGTAATCGCGGGTTGGTTGGCAACCATCGAGGTTATCGACAATATTCAGGATATTGCAGTGTGCGCGCAGATAGGTCATGACCGTCGCAGGCAGGTCGGCATCGGGCTGCTTGCTCAGAATCGCCGCCGCATTCTTGACGGCGACACTGATGCCGCCGGCATTGACCGGATAACGATGACTGGCCGCCTCGAGAAATTCCTTGGAAAGACGACCGGCTAGCCCATAGCGTTCGAGCGCATTTTCCCAAATGTTCCGGCGGACGGATGGGCTGAGGGAGTCAAAGTAGATATTGTAGTCGAAACGGCGGCGGCTGGATGGGTCGATCGAGTCGCGGTGGGTATTGGCGATCCAGATGACCGTCAGCTTGAGGCTATCGAGGATGGCATTGAGCTGTCCCTTGCCTTCGCCGTCGCGGTCGGCAGGTATGCCCATCATGCGGAACAGGAATTCGCCCATGCCGGCATTGGCAATCATCTTGTCACATTCATCAACACAGACAATCACCTTGTCGGGATCGAGGCGGAGGTTGGCGACTTCCAGCCCGGCATAGCGGAATCCCGGACCCGAGGAGCGTCCCTGGCGTTCCGGCGAACCGGCCTGATGGATGAAGTAGAGTTCCTTGCCGAGTTTGTCGGCGAGGCTCTGGGCAAAGGCGGTTTTGCCGGTGCCGGGGAGTCCGTAGAGAAGGATATTCAGTCCCTGGCCGGGCTGCCGTGCATTGATCAGACTGGTCAGGATCTCGCCTTCCTCGACGGCGAGCTTGCCATGCATTTCCCAGGGGAGGACTTCGCCGGTGAATCGGGTGTAGAAGCGGTCGCTGAGCGGAGTGTCGCTAATGCCGCTGAGGAAGTCCTTGAAGTTGTCATCGAGTTCGAGGCCATTTTGCTCGATCAGCCCAAAGCGCCGCAGATTGCCCTTGACCTGGAGCATGGCGGTAGTCTGCGTTTCGGAAAGGCCTAGCGCCTTGGCCAACCCCGGTATGCGGGAGAATTCCTGACGATAATGGCGCTGGCTGTAAACGGAACCCAGGTCCCAGTAGCCACTCTCACTCAAAAACATAAAGAGGACTGCCTGGGATTCCGTATCGGACAGCTCGAACAGCTCCTGCATCTCCTGAAAGCGCTGCTGCAAAGGCGAAGGAGTCTTGGCCTTTTTCAGCGCCGCTTGCAGTTCCTTGCGGCGATTCTCGAGCAGTAACACCAGCTCTTTGACCAGATTGCGCCGGCAAATCGGATTCTTGTAGAGGTAATCGAGGATCTCATCGCAGGAATCCCCATCCTCGAGTTCCGGAGGCTGCTTGCGGAATTTCTCGACGGCGGCCAGGCGGGCGCGTTTCGAGCGTTTCAGCAACTTGTCATACAGAGCGGCGATTTCGGAGTGACGTAGAACCTGGGGCGGAAAACGCCACCAGTCGCGGTCATCGACATCTTCGCGGAGGGACTCCAGCAGATTGCTGTAAAAGCCGATCGCTTGGATTGTACACCACAGGTCACCGGAGAAGATGCGCTCGTTGTCCTGCACATCGAGCAGGGCGGCTTCATTTGCGGGAATAGTCGTTTTGCTGGTCATAATAAACTCCTTTCTTGTGGGGTGGATTGGATGTGACGGAAAAAAGTAACACCAATAGTATATGACAGTGAGCCGGACACCTATTGTCCGGGGTGCGATTTAGGAGAAGAAATAGGTGGATTTCATTTGCTTATCGTGGGTCAGCGGGTTATTGTTTTATGTCAGCGTCCGGTATGATCAGAGAAGGAAGGTTTCCATGCCCGCAAACAAGAACCAATTGCTGCGAATGGGTGTCATCATCGAGATGATGCGAAAAAATGCGATGCCGAATTATCGTCGCTTTATGGAAGAGATGAGACGACGCGATCCGGCAGGCACTTATCAGTTGTCGGAGAGGACTTTTCGGCGTGACATTCAGGATCTGCAGACAGAGTTTGGTGCTCCAATCGAGTACGATGCCAGCGCACGTGGCTTTTTTCTCATTGACAAGGATTGGTATAGCGAACAGCTGATGGTCGAGCCATTCGAAATGAAGAGTGTCGTGCTCGGGCAGAAGGTCGCCGAATCGCTGATGCCGGAGCCCTTGCGCACATCGATCAACGAGGCGGTGCGCTCGCTGCTGGCGCGTAATAGCACCGGCTTCAGTGAGATGGCGGAACCGGATATGATGCAGATCATCAATCCGGTGCAACGCCCCCTCTCGAGCGAGGTTTTCTGCACGGTCTTCAAGGCTTGGGAAAAACGCCAGAAGCTGCAACTGAGTTACTGTTCGGCAAAAGGAACGCAACGGGATATGGTCTTCGAGCCGCATGTGCTCGCCTGGCAATCCGGTGTCTGGTATTTGAAAGGATTGCTTTGCGGAACGCCAAAATATTCTTATCGCAAGCCATACGACACCATTCTGGCGGTGCATCGCATTCTTGCAGCAGAGCGAATCGTTGCTTCTTTTCAGGGGGATCAGCGTCTGCTCGAGTCAGTAAAAAAAGGCAAGCTTTTCGAGTTTTCGCGCTATCCGGAAGTACGCCTGCACTTTCTGCCGACGGTGGCATTGCAGGCGCGGGAGCGCTTTGCAAACGAGCCGGAATGCATGCAGCAGGAGGCAGATGGATCGCTGCTGGTCACGCTGAAGGACTTGGCGGAATATGAAGCGGTCGATCTGATCCTCTGGGTGCGCGGAGAAGTCCGGGTATTGGCTCCGGAAGCGCTGCGCAACGAGGTAATACGCATAGGCGAGGCGCTGCTACGCAATCAAAAATGATTTTCGTTGTTAAAAAAGACAGATTGGCGGGTCTTGTTTCCGGAGTCTTGTGATGCTCCAGCGCTGGTTGATCATTTGGGCGAATTGATCCAAGTCTTGGAATGAGAATCCGTAGTGGTTTTTCTGATCGGGCTTGATGCCGCAGCGGATAAGGCGTTCGAGAAGCTTCCGGTTGCCGGCGGTGTGTCGTTCTCCATGCCGATGGACCATGTATCTCCAGGCATTTTCTGCTTCGCCCGGGGCGGAATTCGGATCGCGTCTCGATCCATCATTTTTGAATGGAGTTGCGTACTGACTTCTGAGTTGCCAGCATACGGCGGTGTACCAGAGCAGGTTGTTGCCATGCCGATCCTGGAATCCGGCACAGAGTCCCGGCGACATTTTTTCCAGGCAATTTATGATTTTGACGGCATCGCCGCCGCGATAGTTGGCGACCGTATAGAGCATGATTTCGCGAAGTGACATACCCAGGCTATCCAACGGATATTTTTCCAGCCAGCTGCAGACGATATCGGCGCGGCGTTTGGCCAAGGCGAAGGAGAACCAGTCCGGCAGTTCAGCAGGGAACAGGTCCATGGCCATGCTGGTTCGGTAGAGCTGCTTTTTGAACATGGATTCCATTCCGAAGCCGAGCAGCATATCCCAGCGTGCTTTTTGTTCCGGCGTAAAATCGAAGTGATCGAGTTGCTCGAATGCTTCCGGCGGCAGGATTGTCCCATGATTGCCGGGTAGATGGCATCTGCTTAGAAGGAAGAACCAGGCGGCGACTCGTACCTTTTGCGGGATATGCATCGAGTCCGAATTGAGGATGGCCTGCTGCGTGCGTTTCGCCTGCCATTTGGCGGCTTTGGCGAGCTGCATGAATTCCAGCCAGAAGGCATCGTCGCCGATATCCTCGGGGGTGACATTTTTCAACGGCGGACGTGCCTGGAGCGTCCAGAAGAGTCCCAGCAATAGCTGACGCATGTTCGCAGTCCGGAATGTTTCTTCCGGGGTCACTTCGATATAGCGTTTTTTAGGACTCAGGGAAACGGGTTCCGGCGGATATTTTCGCCAGAGTCCATTGGTGTAGTAACCTAATCCCAGAAAATTGCTGATGCTCGAAGTGCTCATGGTCTTGAGCATCCAGGCATGATCAGCACGGAGGAGTTCCAGCTGGGTATTCAGACGAACAGTAAAATCGGACATGGCAAGGACTCCTTTTCGTTGTTAAGAAATTTTAGAGTTGTATCGAGCGTCCCCAGTTGGCGGGCGCTTGTCCCTCATCGCAGAGTATCCAGAGGACGGGGTATGGCGGTGGATTTTGGGGGGCAAGTCCACAGCCGTCGGTAAAGAAGATCAGCAGGGATTGTTCCAGCTCCGGATGGTCTGCCACGTATTGGAAAACCGGGCGGAAATCCGTGCCGCCGAATCCCCGGAGTCTCCATTTGTGATCTGCCGGCAGCGGATTGTAATTGTTGAAATGCTCGATTTTTTGGATAGCGGCATCGCATTGGATGACGGTCAGTTCATAGTCGCCGAAGCTGGTGAGCAAAGAACTCAATTCGCCGAAGAACATGGGGAGGGCATCGGTGGTGCTGCCGGAGGTGTCAATGGCAACGATGGCTTTCAGCTTTTCACCGCGCATTGAAGGCAGGTACAAACCCTGGGCGACATGACGGCGTGATGGCGGCAGCCAGCGTCGCTTGCCTGCATAGCAGCTCGTGACAAACTGCGCAAGAAGCTCCTGCCAGCGTAATTTCGGATCGAGCAGTTCCTCGAGCAGGCTGTTAATCCCGGCTGGCAAGGTGCCGCGCATGCGCTCACATTGACGGGCGGCGGAGACAATGCGGCCGCGGGTGCGCTCGATGATGTCCGGGACAAAATACGGGCTGTAATCAGGGTCCATGACTAGACTATCGGTCTCCTTCGGCTTGTCCTTGGAAATCGTGCTTCGGGCATCTTCCGGGTCTGCCACGCCCTTGCGGGATTCTTTGCTTTTCTTTGCCTTGGCTTGATTGTCGGGCATTGCTTGCGATTCGCCGTCGTCGGCTCCCTTTTCGAGATGCACATCTTGGAATTTCCCCCGGTCGAGTTTGTTTGTCAGGCGCTCATAGATTTCCTCCGCGTTGAGTCGAATCCATTCGCGTTTGAAAGGCAATGGGCACGGATTTTTCATGCGCTCCTGATCCATGGCAAACTGGATTTCGAGATCGGCGGCGATATTCCACCGTTCTCTGTCGCGATCCATGCGGCGTGCAAAATGCAGGAAAACGCAATGCCAGACTTCGTGCGCGAGCAGAAAGAGGCGCTCTTCGTGATCGAGTCCGGAATAGAACTTGCAGTCAATGAAGATACTGCTTCCGTCGGTGGCGGCGGTATTGAGCCGATAATCGCAGACGGGGATGATATCCATACGCATGATCAGGGAGCCGATAAAGGGCTGGCGCAGCAATAGTTGACCGCGGTCAGCCTCGGCCTGAACCCAGACCTTCTGCTTGCTCTCCTGCTCAAATTGATTGGGAAGACGAGTTTGCATCAATAGAGTCTCCAATTTTTTAACCACGAAAAACACAAAAAACACAAAAGTTCGCGTTTTTCGTTGTTATGCTGATATTGGGTTTTCGTTCATGCGTTTTTTGAGGGCTGTTCCATGCAGGGCTGCCCAATCCTGGTATTGCGGATGGACGAAGAGTTTCTCTGCGCGCTGCTCATTTTCACCCATGGCATCCATCATAGTCATGGCGGCGAAGCTGCTGGGCAGTTCACGCGACAGGCGGTAGAATCCATCGAGCAGGACCATTTCCTGCTTATCATTCTGACCGCGCCAGAGATGATAGACCATCGCCGAACAGAATGCGTAGATGCGGTCGGCTTTCTTGGGAATGGTGAATTTGACCTTGGGGTTAGTCATGGCCCGATAGACATCCTCGAGACTGTCACTGACCTCGAGAAAGGCCATGAATTCGACACCGGCGCGGTCGCCGACGAGTCCGTTGACGATGCGTCGCAACAGCCTAGGATCCTGGTCGCCGACGAGCTTGAGCATCGAGCTGACGCGTTCCCAGGAACGCGGAGAAGGCCAGCCCCGCTCGAGATTTTCGTCTTTCTGGGCAAACAGGAGTTCCGGGCGTGCGCGGAGGAATCCGATGGTGGCTGGATGCACGTCATGGGAGATCGCCCACTTGCTCCAGCAATCGACGTCACTTTCGAGTTCGACATGCAGGAAGCGGTTGGCCAGGGCACTGGACATGGTGGTGGACACGGCGCGGTCTTCGGTGCGGTTTCCTGCCGCGCAGATATACCAGCCTTCCGGAACGCTGTAAAGGTCGCCAAGTCGCCGATCGAGGATGAGTTCGTAGGCGGCGACCTGCAAGGAGCGGTCGGCGGCGGTCAGCTCGTCGAACAGAATGATGCCGCGGCTGTCGGGGTCCCGGGGCCACTCGGAGGAGACGAGCCATTTGACGCCATCCTTGTCCGGTACCGGCAACCCGCGTATATCGACCGGCTCGCGTTGCGCAAGGCGGATGTCAAGAAAGCCAACCTGATATTCGCGGGCGAGTTCACGGATAATGCTGGATTTGCCCAATCCCGGAGCGCCCCAGACCATCAGCGGAGGCAATAGGCTGGCCGGACATCTCTTCTCCCAGAGCGAAGTCAACTGAAGACGCAATAGCTTCTCGAGATCGCGGGTGGTGATCGGATTGTGATTGTTGATTTTAGGAACAGGATTCATCGAAACCTCCTTTTTTTAACAACGAAAAGGCACGAACTGGCACGAAAATTTTTATGGGGCTGTTTTCAGGCGAGCCTAAAACTTGTTGTCTGCCTTAATCTAAAATCGGGTACCGGACACCTATTGTCCGAGGTTATTAATTAGCTTCTTTTAGTAAAAAATCAGTATGTTGTCCGATTGACAAAAGTGGGTTTGCGTGTTACAATTTAAAGATGTTCCGGAAACTTTTTCTGGACTTAGTTCATAATTTGCAATTTATTTATACTAAGGGATTTAAGATATGGCTTTTGACCAAGGGAGTATCACTTTCAGGATTTGTCGTCTACCGGAGCCCCTGCCTTCGGATTGTCTCGAGCGTTTTGCTGCGCATGCGGCTCCGGACTTGACTCAGGTTTTAGGTGAGCCGGTTTGGGGCTGGGTTTCGGGCCGTCATTTGCTCGAGAGCCGGATTGATGATCAGACTTGCAAGCTGGGCGGGTATTATCATCTTTGCCTGCGCCAGGCGGAACGTAAAATTCCGGGTTCGCTGTTGAGTGCGGAATGCCGCCTGATCGAGTTGACACGGATGGCTGAGGCTGGCACGGATCATCTGAACCGCAAGGAGAAGAAGAGCATCAAGGAAGAGGTTCGTGAACGTCTTCTGCCAACGATGCCGCCGCAGATTTCCGGCACCTATATCGTCATCGATCCCAGCGAGGGATTCCTATATACCAGCGGTACCTCGCCCCGGCAAATGGACTTGATGCTGGGATACTTCAATAAGGCGATCGGCTTCGAGCCAATCCCGCTGGCGCCGGAAAACATTGCAGAGGACCTCTTCGAGATCGATCCGGCTGGAGTGCCGCTGAGCAACTTGTCACCGGAGCTGCCGGACAGCGGCGATAGCGGCACGCTCGGTGAAAACTTTCTCACCTGGCTTTGGTTTTACCAGGAGAAGACGAATGGGGTTTTGCCGCCGAGCAAGCTGGGCGATTTCAGTTTTCTGGTGGATGGACCACTCGTTCTGGTGGCGGAGGGCGGCGGTGCTTTTGAAAGCAATATCCGCAAGGGCACTCCGACGATCAGTGCGGAAGCCAAGGCTGCATTGCTAGTAGGCAAAAAACTGCGTCGCGCAAAGCTGATCTTTGCTCGCAACAAAGGGGAAGAATGGTCGTTCACGTTCGATGCCAATGACTTCATCTTTAAAGGCCTGAAACTGCCTGATGGTGAAGCGATGGATCGTTTTGCCATCTTTGAAGAGCGCATGACGAATCTGTACATCGTGCAGAACGTCTTCTTTGCTCTCTTCCAGCGTTTTTTGAAAGAACTTAGCGATCCGCAGAAAGCCGCCGAATACCAGGCCGCCGCCAAAAAATGGATCAAGGAACGAGAAGCGAAGTAAGGGTGCGGGTGGCAGGGTGCGGGTGGCAGGGTGCAGGTTTTTTTAACCACGAAATACACGAAAAGGCTTGGAGTGGGCTACCGCCCACAGCCCATTTTTTTGTCCACGGAAAGCACGGAAAACTCGGAAAATTTGTAGGGTTGCTGCTTCGACGGATGAGCTTGCAAGCGGAATTTGTGATCTAGTCTATTGGTTTCTCCGACTGATCAGTCGGATCGGACGGATCGGTCGGATCGGTCGGATCGGTCGGATCAGTCGGAGAAAAAAGACAGGAATTGACAGTACCTTAAAAGGGCTATATACCAATGACTTGGAGCTTTTTTTCAGAAAAATCTTTCTGAAAAAAGCAGAAGTTTGGGAATAGTAGTACGAAATTTTTATAGGGGTTGCTGCTCTGACGGATGGGCTTGCATGTGGAATTGCGGTCTGATTTGTTGCTTTCTCCGAATACTTGGCGGTTGGTTCTTCGTCATTGAACCGCCAAGACGCCAAGAACGCCAAGGTCGGCTTTACGGAGTTGAGTCGTCTGTGTGGTTACAAAGCGTTAAGTTAAGAGTATTGGGGTGGCA
>JAPXLT010000108.1:0-14082 GCA_033809415.1 Lentisphaeria bacterium | reverse complement strand
CATACGAGATACAACCAGGAGTCTCGGGGGCTCGGAGATGTGTATAAGAGACAGCTTTAGTCTGGGGTGAGGAACCCACCCAACGGCAGTGCCTTGTAAAGGCACCACAATCAGACGAAGAAGTGCTTATATGCCAATGACTTGAAGCTTTCTTTTCAGAAAAATCTTTCCCCAAAAAGAAGATTTTGGGCGATAATAGCACGAAAATTTTATAGGGGTTGCTGGCTTACTTGCCATCGCGTCCGTTGCTGTATCCGGGACCTCCGGCGGCAAGATAACCGCCGGATGCGCCATGTTCACTGTCTGTCACCCAAAACGAATACAAGTCACCGCGTTCCATGGAGAAACGGAATTTTACGGGTTTGCCCGCCAATGTTTTCAACGACGCATTGCGCCATGAAATTTCCGCACAGGTTGAATTGCCGTGATATCCAATGCATTCATCCTTGGAAAATCCGGGGAACACGCTTCCGTCTTCCTGTAGGCATTCGGCGAATAATATACTGCCGGCCGTATTGGCGTTGACAAACAAACGTCCGCCGGAAAATTGCAGTTTGCGCGTTGTCACATTTGCCTGGTCAAATCCAGCGTGAAGTGAAACAAATCCATCCCGGCGCAATTTTGCCAGCCCCACCGCGCCGTTGGAGTACATGCCGCCGCAAGTCCAGTCTTTATGCTGTGCGCGTTTGGCGTCTCCGGCATATGCTGAATAATAAATCCAAAGTTCATCTCCTACCACGCAAAGCAGGCCGGGCGTGGACTCCACATATCCGTATTCCCATGAACCTTCCTCGCGGCATGCCGGAATCAGCACTTCGCGATCGGGTCTTGCCCAGTGAAAACCATCGCGACTATAAGCGGCATACAATTCGGTCAATTTTGGTCTGCCGTCTTGTTCTCCATAGCAGTTGGGCGGTCCCTTCAATATCTGGAAGAACCCAAGCATGATACTCTCATAAGGAGCAGCGTCAAGATTGTATAACTCCGGCGGCATGGTAGTTCCGTAATCGTAACAATCCGCGCCCGTCCAGAACGGCAATTCCGCAAAATCCCATTCGCCCGACCGGTAAAAATCAGAATCTTCCCAATAGGAGCGGCAACGGTTGCGTGGGGGTATCCATCGGCGGATACTCTGCACCCATTTCCGGCGGAACGGATTGTAAAACATGGTGCTGCGGTCGTCCATTTTTCCGGTCAACCGTGGTTCGGACCAGTGGATTCCGTCTGCGGAAACACGCATTTGCCCTCTTTCATCCGGTGCCGCTCCGTTAACCTCGCGGATCATCAGCTTGAACCGTTCGTCCTCCGATGTTGCGTCATGATCAAGCCATACGGTTCCTGAATCCGGGGAAATTCCCGGCAGAATCAGATTTGTACCGGGCACGACATCAAGCTTGGGGCGCTCCCAATGTATGCCGTCATGACTGAATGCATAGGCAAAATGTTTGACATAACTTGCGATATACCACATTTTGAATAATTTGTCTTTATCATCGTAACAGACCCCACCGCATTTTGGGATGGTGCATGGCGCAAATTCGGCGGCGTTTTCATATTTTGTCTGTGGGAAGAATATGGGATTACCGGGATATTTCACCGCACTGTGAAATTGACGAACCATGCTATTGTATTCGATCAGAAAATCATCAACAAAAAGCTGGCGTCCGCAATCAATGAAGATCACCTCCGGGACTTTCTCCAAATACGGGACGCGCATTGGCTGAAAACAATTGTGTTTTTCAGTTTTCGGTGGCCACTGATCCGGCAGGACAATTCCGTTGTATAAGCGTTCCACTTTCTTTCCCTTTCCGTATAACTTGAGATCGCCGAGTGTTGTCTAAAACAGACACGACAATAAGCTACCGCTTTCGCCATTTTTTACAAATAGGATGAACGAAAGCCGGAAAACCACGTACTCCTGAGACAAAAAAAAGCCCCGCAGGATTGCGGGGCGAAGGAGTTGGCTCCGGCAGCTGGGCTCGAACCAGCGACCAAGTGGTTAACAGCCACCTACTCTACCGCTGAGCTATGCCGGAATAATATGTTTTACAGAAAAAATTGGCTCCGGCAGCTGGGCTCGAACCAGCGACCAAGTGGTTAACAGCCACCTACTCTACCGCTGAGCTATGCCGGAACCTGAAAAGCAGTCCGTAAAAACTTTAAGGTAATCCATCCTGGCATTTTTTCAAGTAAATGCCAGTAGAAAATTTTTCTTTATGGACAAGGGACAGGGACAGGAATAGACAAAATGGACACGATGGACGAGAATGGAATGGAATGGACATGATGGATAGTTTGTCCGCATTTTTCATGGAAGCGAAACGCAATATCGATGCCGGCGAGCCGCCGGCGCTCCATATCGCCTCCGACGCAATTGCGTAAAGCCGATCTTGGCACACAAGAATTTTGCCAGAGCAAGCTCATCCGTCAGAGCAGCAACCCTATAAAAACTTTCCGCGTTTTCCGTGTTTTCCGTGGACAAAAAATCAGATTTTGGTTTTCTTGAATTGCGGGAGGAATTTTTTGTTGGCGGCAAACATTTCGTTGACCATCTTGCGGATTTCGGCGAGGGAGAGTACACTGGCCGTGAGGGGGTCGTTGGCGATGGACTGGAAGATGAGTTCCGGGTCTCCGGTAAGGGAGCCTTCGACCGCCATCATTTCGTTGACCGAACTGAGGTGCGTCAGCGGCAAAACCGGCAGCGGCAACTTGCCGACATGGAGCGGCTCGAGCTTGCGCCGGGACGCGAGGATGGGGACTTCGACGCAGGCACCCTCGGGCAGGTTGGTGATGATGCCGGTATTGGGCACATTGCCATTAAAGCGGAACATGTCGCCGCCCAAGTACGCATTGATGATCGCAGAAGCATATTCATGGCGAGTCCCAGCGGCCATCTCACGAGCCTTTTCGGGAATATTCCAATCGGGATTGTTGACCCAATCCGTAAAATCCTTTTTCCAGGTCTTTTCGCGTTTGCGATACTCATTGAGGATATAGGCATGCACTCCGGGATTCCAGTTGGTGCCGTTGGTGCAGTACTGCTTGATCAGATCGGGGCGCTTACGGAACCACCAGTTGTACTCGGAATTGTGCCCGCTGGATTCGGTGACATAATAGCCCAGCGCCAGAAACATTTCATTGCGAACCTGTTCCGCATTGTAAATCTCGGGCTTCGAGGCGACTGCCTTCTTCAGTTTCGGATAGAGGTCCTTGTTCTTGTGCTTCAATTCGAGGTACCAAGCCAGGTGATTGATCCCGGCACAGGTATAGTCCAGCTCCGCGAAGGGGACTTTTACCCATCCTGCAAGCATCTGCGCAGTCCCCTGCACGGAGTGGCACAGCCCGGTAGTATTGATGAAGCTGGTGCGCTGCATGGCATGGCAGAGCATCGCCATCGGATTGGTATAATTGAGCATGATCGCCTCAGGACAAAGTTCCTCCATGTCCTTGCAGATGTCCAGCATTGTGGGAATCGTCCGCAAAGCCCGGAAAATCCCGGAGGGCCCCCGGGTGTCTCCGACATTGATGTCAACGCCATATTTCTTAGGAATCAAGATGTCGTGCTGCCAGATGTTCGTGTCACCGCAGAGAATCGTGACCAAAACCGCATCGGCGCCCTCGAGCGCTTCGCGGCGATCCATCGTAGTGCGCAGTTTTGCCGGATATTCCCTCGCGTCAATAATCCGCTGGCAGCACTGCTGAGCCATTTCCAGACGCCCGGCATGGATGTCCATCAGGACAATTTCGCTGCCCTGCAAAAGCGGATAGGATAAAACGTCTTTCAAGACCGTTCTCGTGAACCCAAAACTGCCGGCACCAATAAACGCAATCTTAAACATCGAAAATCCCTTCTGTGGCTATTGATTCAAACACAATCATAATAAAATAAAATCAAGGCGGACATTTTCTAAACATATATCCGCATTGCTGTAAAACAAACCGCAAGCGCTCGCTATTCAGAAATTTTCATCGCATCGGGGCAAGGCGTCACAAATCCCCATGCATTCAGGAGTGGGAGAGTAAACAAAAATCACAACCGGGACGGTTGCGCTACTTTTTAAACCTGCACCCTGCACCCTGCACCCTGTACCCTACACCCTGCATTACAAATTTGCAAGTTATTCGAGTTTGTAGTACATTAAATTTGGCAAGGCGTTTTCTGAACGATGACCGGGTAGCCATCCGCCTTGGGAAGCGCTGATTTTTACATTTGAGAAAGGGGAAAAATGAGTTTTTTTAAAGAGTTCAAAGCGTTTGCCATGCGCGGCAATGTGATTGACATGGCAGTCGGTATTGTCATTGGCGGTGCGTTTGGAAAGATCGTATCGTCATTTGTTGCTGATATAATCATGCCGCCGCTGGGAATGCTGCTGGGAAAAGTCAACTTCACGGAATTAGCGATTACTCTGCATGATGCCGTACCGGCAAAAGTCGTGGATGGAGTGGAAGTTGAACCTGCCGTAGCCGCAGTGACTTTAAATTATGGCAAATTTATTCAGACGGGTGTCGACTTCCTGATCATTGCCTTTGCCATCTTCCTAATGGTCAAGGCAATAAATTCTTTCAAACGCAAAGAAGAAGCCGCTCCGGCCGCCCCGCCACCGCCCAGCAAGGAAGAACAGCTGCTGACCGAAATCCGCGACCTGCTGAAAAAATAATTTCACAATCTATTTTTAAACCACGAACTACACGAAAAGGCACGAAAATTTTCGTGCCTTTCGTTGTTAAAACTCTCGAGGAGAAGCAAGGATGCAAGAACAACACCTGTCCCACTACACCTTGACGAAAGAGGGTGTGCAGATTTTCGGTTCACGCCAATATTTCAACCGAGTGCTCTACGGCGGACATAGCCGCGATGACCTCAAGGAGCGCTTTTTCACTTTTGCCGGCGACACTCCTCTTTTCATGGGCGCCTCGACAGACTACGGCAAAAACACCTGGTGTTATCAAGCCAAGAACGGGGTGCTGTTCAGCGGACTGGCCCTGACCCCGGGCATTGCTCTGGCTGGCAGCTCCGGCGACGGTTATTCGCGCTGGTTCCATCACTCGAGCGATGTCACGGCTACTTGGAAACATGGCTGGATGGAGTACCGCCTGACCCGTTTCTCCCCATATTTTCCGGATGTGCGCGTGCAGATCGAAGTTCTTCCCCTGATCGAGCTGGATGGCTTCCTAGTGCATTACTCGATCCAAAGCGACCAGCGCGTAATCTTTTGCGCCGGCTTCGGAGGCATCACCGATTTCACCGGACGCTTCGAATATCAGCAGGCACCCGGACGGGATTTCTGCCTCGAGGATTGCCAGGACAACATCCTCGAAATCGGACAGCAGCAGGCCGTTATTCACGGGCCGAACCAGACCAGCATGCGCATCGGCACCAGCTTCAAGGCGGACTTTCTGGCTGATGCCGCCAGCGCCCTGACCGAAAAACACCCCTCGATGTTTCTGAAGCCGCATTCCGGCGATGCACAGATTGTCAAGATTATCCGTCCGATCGAGGCGGGGGAGCACTTTTGCGGCCAGATCGTGGTGCTGCGCAACGGCACGGAAGCCGACCTGAAACAGTGGCTGCCTGATGAAGCGAGGCTTCTGATCAAACGGCAAATCCGGCAAAAAACCTCAGGCATTGGCTTTTATACTCCGGACGACCATCTCAATCAACTGGTGCCGGATATGGGCATTGCCCTTGATGCCTCCTGGCATGGCAACACCTTTTATCATGGGGCGCAGGGCTATCATGCCCCGTTCCTGGGTTGGCGCGGCTGGTATGCGCCTTCCCTGTTTGGCTGGAAAGAGCGCGTGCAAACCGCCATCCGCAGCCATTTCGATACGATCGTCCGCTCGAAAGGTACGGAAAGGGTCTGGTGGGATGGAAGTGACCGCCCCGATCTGGATCATGAAGGCACGCAATATCATCGTTTCGAGAACAGCAGCGGTTATCTGACGGCTCTGCTGCATTGCCACGACATTTATAATATGCAGGAAGTCGCCTTGGATATGACCCTGCATTTCCTGAACCTGTACCCCGACCTCGAACTGGCTGCTGAAATCTTTGACCGCATCGGGGAAATGCTGGCCTGGGAAGAACGCATCCTCGATCCCGATCAGGATGGGCTCTACCAGAATTTCCTCAACACCTGGATTTCCGACGGGCACAGCTATAATGGCGCCGGATGCGCACAGGCCAGCGCCTACAATTATGCCGCCAACCGCTTTGCCGCCGCCATCGCCAGAAAACTTGGCAAAGACGGCACCATCTTCGAGCAGCGCTGCAAGCGCATCCGCACGGCGCTCGAGCAGAAACTCTGGCTCGAGGAGGACGGAGTCCTCGCAGAATCATTGGACACCATCGGCAACCAGCTCTTGCATCCCTCGCCGGAGCTGTCCACGATCTACCTGGCCATTGACTGCGAATGCGTGGACCCCTTCCAGGGTTATCGCATGCTTAAATTCACCGAACGCAAGCTGCAAAGCGTCCGCACCCCGATCCGTCAGGGGCGCCTGGTCTATTCCTCGAACTGGCTGCCGAAAAAATACTCGACCTGCGGGATTTTTCCTGCGGAGAATGCCTGTCTGGCGCTGGCCTATTTCCAGCTGGGGCAGCGTTCCGGCGGACTCGAGATCATGAACGGTCTTGTGGACGCCTACTATCTAAGCCACAATCCCGGCATCATCCGGCATGTGCTTGCTGCCAGCGGGGGCGGCGACAACGGCGACCTGGATTTCACCGATGTCACCAGCACCTGTTTCCGCATGCTCGCCGAAGGACTCTGGGGAATTCGCTCGCAACAGCTCGAGGACCAAATCAGCATCACACCGCAGCTACCGGAGGATTGGACGCACGCGGCACTCGAATTGCCGGAACTCGAACTTGTCTGGCGCAGAGACCGCTTCGAGGAGACCCTGACCGTCAAAACCGCTGCGACCTGCAAGAAAATCATCCGCATTCCGTTGCGTTACGCTGCCGTCGAAGACCTCTGGCTGAACGGCAAACCCGTGCCCATTCAGATCGAACCCGCCATCGGAACTTGTTTCCTGCGGATTGAAACGGAGCTGGCAGGCTCGATCGAAGTCCGTGTCTTTTACGGAAATACTCCCTTGCCGGCACTGCAGCAACCGAACATGACTATTCTTGACGGCAATATCGTTGTCATCGAGGCAACGGCTGGACGCATCCTCGAGATCAAATCCCCCTGGCAAGAAATGCCAGCAGACGGCGACAAGCGCTTCGTGCGCGTTGCCGGGAAACCAGGCTTCTACGATGTCTTTGCCCTGGTGCAGTACGCTCAGGCCAAGGTCTGGCTACCGTTGCAAATCGAGGTGATATCCATTCCGGAGGAGATTCCTCCGCCGCAATTCACCCGGCAGCAGTTCATCGACCTCGAGCCATTCTTCAATAGTTCGTTGACGACTTTGCATCAGCAGGAATACCGCTCCCCGAGACCGGAAGGATACTCGATCGGCATGCGCCTCAATGGACGCTATGCCTGGGACTGGAATCAGTGCGGGCATAATGCCGTTCAGGTCGATGACACTCGCTTACGCCAGGCCGGCGGCAAATTTACTGTGCCATCGGGCTTGTCTTTCCTGACACCCGCCACTGGTGATAATATCGCTTGCGTATCGCTCTGGGATAATTTCCCGACGCGCCTGCAAATTCCCTTGCAAGGCAAAGCATCCGCAGTAGCCGTCTTCTTCATCTGCACGACCAATGCCATGCAGACCGCCGTCGAAAATGCGCGTCTGACTGTGCAATATGCGGATGGCGGTTCAACGGCAGTTTCGCTGGTCTATCCGGATAATTGCGATGACTGGTTGACCGCCGCCCTGCAAAAGAAAAATGAGGCGTTCTATTTCAGCGACTTCAACCACGGCCTGGTGCAGATCATCCGCCTCGACCTCGAGCGCGAACTAGCTGCCCTCGAGATCGAAGCTATCGCCAATGAAGTCATCCTCGGTGTCCTGGGAGTTACTATTCTATAACAACGAAAAACACGGAAAGCTTGGCGTGGGCTGACGCCCACAACCCACACGGACGGGACACGGACGGGACACGGACGGGACACGGACGGGACACGGACAGCTGATCGGTCGGATCGGACGGATCGGTCGGATCGGTACAATGCTTTGCGCCGTAGGCGCTTCACCATGCTTAACCCCTGGCTTTAGCTTGGGGTTAAGCATAGGCAAACGCCTACGGCGTAATATGTTATGCCAATCCGCCGATCTGTCAGATAAAACAACCAACTAGACTGCAAATTCGCGTGCAATCCCATCACTCGAAGCAACAACCCCTATAAAATTTTCGTGGCTGTTCGTGTGGTTCGTGGTTAAAAAATAGGTTGTGCCTAACGCACCTTAAACGAAGCTTTCGCCTTGAGCCCCGAGGCCAAGTCCTTGACTTGCAGCTGCCACTTGCCGGGCAGGTCGTTGGGTGCGATGTCGATGGGCAGGGTCAGCTCGCCGTTCACGGCGGCATAGTAGCCGCTGATCTCGATGTCAGCGCCGGCGCTGTCCTGTCCGGATATCTGCAAGGGCAGCACCGCGTTAGCCGGTTTGCCGGAGCTGTCCAAAACCGATATTTTCAGTTCGCCGCTGCTGTTGCGCTCCATGTTTTTGCTGACTTGCATTTTGATGCGGCGCAGGGGGCGTTCCGTTATCAGGTAAAGCCGGCCCTGTCCGCCTTCAAAACTAGCTTTGAAGCTGAGTATTCCCTTTTTCCATGAAGCTTTGGACACGTTGGCTTTGCAAGAGGTCATAGACCGTGCCTTTCTGACGTCGCAACTGTATGGTGCTGTCAAGCGGCAGACCTTTTTCCATCACTTTTTTGTACTGTCCGATATAATCACCATAGTCGCGGCGGTCATTGACTGCGAAGAGGTAGTCGCTGCCGCCGAATTTACGCAGCCGCAGGATGGCGTCCGGCGTATCGGCCTCGGCCCAAGGCTGCAACACTTCGTCGAGTTCCCGACGCAATTGTGCAGCACAGGCGATGCTGTTTGCTTTCTCATTGTCATCTAATGTTTTGACAAGTACGTCCGGGGAGATGCCCGGGGCGAGCAAGTGGTCGCCCACGATAATGCCGCCTTTCTGCTGCCAGTCATTGATGCGGTTTGCCACCGCTTCGCTGAGCACGGCGCAGGCCGGCATGACCAGCACCTTGAACTGTTCGAGTCCATCACGCAGTATGGTCTCGTCATAAATGACTTCGGGTTGATAGTGGGCCCTCACCAAGGCACCATGCATTCTGCCCACGGGATTGCTGAAATTGCCGCCGGTGGAGCCGCCGTAGAACATTTCATTGGTGAAACTTTCCAGCAGTGCTACCTCGCTTTTGCGCTCGGGCAGCTTCAGAAGCATGGGACCAAGGGGCTTGACTACGGTTTTGGTGAGCCGCGCCAAGCGTTTTGCGGTATCAGGGTGAGTGTAATCGTAGCCGCCGGGCTTGCCCTTATCCCAAAGGCTGCCGGAACCATGATAGTAGATGCCCTTGATGGCGCGGGCAAGCTTCTGCCAAAGAGCAATTTCCAAGAAGTCCGGCGCTATGGTGATAAACTTGGCGTCGGGTAGTCGTCTTTCCCACTCGGCGCGTTTGCTTTCATCTTTAGGCATGCGGCCGGTGGTGGCGCTGCGATACCAGATGATCTGAGTCATCTTGGTGGGCTGCTGATGCGGCGGCCCTCCCCTGTGCATGGCCAGAACCTCGTCCGTGGCAAGTCCCATGACCAGAGGATCGGGATAGGTGTAGGTCCAGTGTCCTATGAGATCGGCTTGACCGCCGCTGCCCCATTTGCTCGGACAACGCACCACTGGGTCCCAAAGCAATTTCAACGAGTTTTTGCCATCCTGGTTCAAGCCGCGTCGCGCCTCGCTGATGAAGCCTGGGTAACCGTCCGCCCCGCCCCAGAACCAGCGGTAGTAAGTCAGGATGGGATTGTCTTCCGCAATAATGCGGTTGGCAGGGAAGTCTTTCAGCTGTATGTATTTGACGCCGCCCTTGGTCTCGATTTCCTTGGGCACCTGCTTCAGCCCGGTCGCCTTTTCCAGGGCGGCCATGTCTTCGGGTCGGAAAGACAGGGTGGTGCCATCCCTGAACTCGGAATCGAAAAGCACATGATCCATGACCGGGTACATGGCGAAGTTGTTTGCCATCGAGCGTGCAGCGTTATAGGCGTGCTGCTGGATTCTGGGCAGGGAGAAATTGACTCGTTTTCCGGGCTGTCCTTGTCGGTTCCAGCAGAGGAATTCCTCCCTAGCCTTGGCATACGCGGGTTGGCTTTGCAAGTAGCCTCCCGGCGACATCTTGCCCATGACGCGCAGGCCGCGAGCCATGATTTCGTTCAGGGCTTTGCGTGTGTCTTTGAGGCGTTCGCTATAACCCAGGGGCTCACCGGCACTCCAGGCGGCACCATCCAAGTGGTCCATCCAATGCAGGCTGTGTGTGAAGCCCACTTCCAGCATCTTGTCCGTGCTGGCACTGCCCCACATGACGACCGGGAAGAACTCCGGCAGCCGCCAGCAGATTTGGTAATCGAAACTGCCGTTGCCGCTTACCTCTTCGCCGTCCTCGTTGAGTCCAATGACTTCCACCTTGTAGGTATACTTTCCGGCCTTGGCCTCGCATGGCAGCGGCAGCTCGATGGGTTCAGTGGGCTGATTTGGGTTAAGGTCAGCCAGCTCTTGTTCGCGCCGTCCCACTCCATCATCAATGATCAGTCTCAGCTGCTTTACTTTCTGATTGAGCAAGTTATTGATACTCAGCTGCAAGTTTTGCCCTTGTTCCATGCGTTCGAAGACATAGCGTTCGTAGGGATGTTGCAGCTCCAGGTTCAAGTGCTCCACTTGGCTGGGCAGTCCTTTGACGATGCGCAGCTGCGCCAGATAGCCGCACAGACCTTCGTGAATGCTGCCGCAACGCTCGCCTATGGACAATGCGGTGTACCGGCCTATGGCCATGGCGCCGCCTTTTTCGCTCTTCTGCTTGTTCAGCAAACGCCCATTCGCAAAGAACATGGCGGTATCGACACCGTCATAGTGGAAGG
The DNA here is from genome assembly GCA_033809415.1 of Lentisphaeria bacterium. GTDB lineage: Bacteria > Verrucomicrobiota > Lentisphaeria > Oligosphaerales > Oligosphaeraceae > JAQVUB01. Next base: position 3,040 of record JAPXLT010000108.1, on the reverse strand, counting down.
CGAGCAGCTGCCAAGTACCCGGCTTGGCGACAAAGTTTGGCGAACTGAAGTTGATGACTTCGGTGCCCAGACCTATGCCCGCTTGCAAGTAGACCTCATCGGCCTTGCTGCGTCTCAGCTTAAAATAAAAATCCTTGTTGTAATTAGGGCTTTCATGTTTACGGGGCACGTACATCTTGTCGATGATGTAGCCGCTTTTCCAATTGGGGTCATCAGGATTTTCCTTTAGTTTCACCCAAGCCTCGATGCTGAAAGCGCCGGACACCTTTGGTTCGAGTCCTATCTTAACCTTTGCGCCGTGGGGCTTGTCCCCGTTCTCTTTGATGTACTCGAAGCATTCCAGGACGTTGCCGAACACCGGGTCGGGCACGACTTTGCTGCGCCCGCAGAGCGTCAAATCGGCCTTTCCTTTGCCATCGGCCAGTTCGGCACCCGGCTTGAACTGCCAGACGGCGTAAACGTTGTCGCCTTCCACCTCTTTACCGGCAAAAGGTCTTATTTCGAAAGCCGTCAGCGCACTCGAGCAGAGCAGGACGAAAAGCAGAGAAACCCATTGACTGGCCTTGAAGCGATTATTATCTTTGACAAACATCTATATCTCCTTGTATTTAGCTTATTGAAATTACTTAAGGATTTGCAGTTGCACCGGTTTGTAGATGCCGCCGGCGCCGCTGGCGTTGAGCACGCGCACCGTCAGCTGATTTTTCCCGCCCCAGTTCAGCATGCTGCCCACTTCGATGTCAAAGGGTTGGTTCCAGCCTGCGGTACCAATGTCGAATTCACCGGCGAACTGCCCATTGACCCAAACCCAGGTGCACTCGTCCACCGACTCGAAATGCAGCACTGCTTCGTTGTAGTCGCCTTCCGGTTTGGGCGGTGCTTGCAGCTCGATGCGGTACCAGGCCACCCCTTCGTAGTTATTCAGCAGTCCAGTCATGGCTTCTGTCCACCAGTGTCCTATGCTGCCGTCCTTCCATTGGCTATCATCCAAGCCGGGCGCGAACCATTGCTCGAGATGTCCGCTGTTGCCCGGGTCTATGCGGAAGCGCCATCCGGTGAGCGGCAGGGGGTGGCTTTGCAGTGTTTCGATGACATGGTCCCATTCGGGGCGCTTGCGGATAACGGTATAGTTGCGATGAAAGTCCCACAGCGCATCGCCAGCCAGTTTGCGCACGGCATTATCTTTGTCCTCGCCCGCCTTGCGCAACAAGTCGAGCACTGCTTCGCTTCGCGGCTTCCAAGTGATCAGGTCTTCGACAGCGACGCTGCGCACCATGACTTCCGGGTCCTGCAACGCCTTCTCATAGTATTTGAGCGCCTCATCTCCAAAGCGCTCTCTTAAATTACGGTATGCGTTGCGCCGTATCACCAAGTCCGGGCTTTCGAGCATCTTGGCCACGACGGCGTTGGCCTCCGGCCCCAAGTTTAATATTTTTCTTGCAACTTGCCGTTGCCTGATCCCGGTGCTTGCCTCATATTGGGCTGACAACTTCTCCAGAGTGTCGGACGTCGCCGCACATAATAGTGATAAAAGCGCTGATAGACAATAACTTGCCAGAATCGTTGTATGAATCTTCTTCACTGTGGCTCCTTTGGATTTCATCTAGAAAAAAAAGTGCATTTGGTTACGGATATGATTAAGCAATAACGATAATTATACTTTGAAATTACAGGATTACAAGCTCGACACTTCGCATTCAGCATTTCAGTGTTTCAGCAAAAACGCCTTGCCGACATTACCGGTTCATTATGGCTGTTAAATTAAAATATAATGTGCGGCATATTTGTAATGTACATCAAGGGTCCGGTGCGTCGATTGCGACTTTTCTACCGGGTTGGTTCATTGCGTCGGTAAAGCTTTTGGCGTCTTCCCGCAGCCATCTGTAAGGTGGCTGGTTGTCTTGCGCCCTGAACGTGGTAATGATTTTGTAGGGTGCGCTGATGGACCGGTAGCTGAAGCTTTGCGGCTCGGATTGCAGCTTTCTGGCGGCCAATGCCGCCTTCTCCGCAATCAGCTCAGCAGCTTTCTGTGGCGACAGATGCATGGCGGACAGCTTGGCGGCGGCATAGCTCTTGGCGTCGTAATGGTCAAACTCGTCCTCGAGCAGACCTTCCTTGACGGCGGCGGTCACAATGCCCGGCGCCAATTCTTCGGCCTCGATGCAGAGTGCCTTTTCGCCGCTGGCAAAAATGGTGGGTATGCCCAGTTCCCAGGCGCAATAGGCGCATTGGCCAAATTCACCGATCTCATAACCGTTCACCGCACAAGACAAAACCGAAAAAGCGCCGGTATGGGTCAGATGCGAATAGGAGGTGCGGGACTTGGCGTGCTGCCCGACAAAAGCAAAGGCGGCGAAGCTGCGGTCCAAACCCCAAGGATAAACCGGATTTGTCGCACCGCGGATAAGCTTGGCCTGCACATGCAGCAGATTTGGGTCTATAGCACCAGAACCATGGCCGTCATTGACAATCACCTCGGTGAAGCCATTATCCAAAAAAGCCTGTGTTGCCGCATTCACTTCGGCGGTCAGCATCGCCTTGGCTTTGTCATAGTAGCGCGAATGCGGATAAATCCAGTCTTCGGCGTTTAATATACCGGCCACGCCTTCAAGATCGGTCATGATCATGATCTTCATCTGTGCGGCTCCTTTTTGGAAGGTTTTTAACCACGAAAGGCACGAAAAAGCACGAACTCTTTAGTACTATCACCCAAAACCTTCTTTTTTGAGAAAGATTTTTTATGGACGATGGACAGGGACACGAATGGACACGATGGACCGAATGGACAGGAATGGACTGCTGAATGGACGATGGACGATGGACAGGGATTATGTCGCGCCCTTACAGGGCTTTGCCGATGGTGGGATCCCTGACCCAGGGCGTTGCCCTGGGCTGGTATGTCGCGCCCTTTCAGGGCTGATTCCAGCATCGCCGATCCGACCGATCCTGCATCCTGCCTCTTGCAGCGGAGAGCATTCGGGCATCGAAAGGCAAACATCAATCACAACCGGGACGGTTGCGCTACTTTTTAAACCGCATG
>JAPXLT010000107.1:0-14143 GCA_033809415.1 Lentisphaeria bacterium | reverse complement strand
GCCCTGGGCTGGTATGTCACGCCCTTTCAGGGCTAATTCCAACATCGCCGATCAGCCGTTCGTTTCCCGTTTTTGCCACTGTCCATGAAAATGAATGAAAACGCCCTGCCCCCGTACCCGTTTCCAACGCACTTCGCACCACGCACTACGCACCCCATCCCCTTGAACCCTGTACTACAGAAGAGGCATTACGATACCAAAGCTCTAAAAGGAGCGACAGAAGATCGGATCTGTAAAAGTTAATTTGTTACAAGCCCTAACAGGCTCGCCATATAATCGAAAACACCCCGACCCGATGAAAGGGTTTGCAATGAGACTAATCCCATCCACTTTAGGTTGTGCAGTAATTGCTTTTCTGTTTTGTTCAACGGTTCAAGGTGCCTTCGAACCGCCATTTGCCGCAAAAGCCACCAAACCCGCAACAGATAAAAAAGAGCAGGCAACACCTTATCTTGATACGGAGAATTCTACCTTCGTCTTTGGCAACAAACAGGTCATCTTTTCCGGAGCAGGCAATTTCACCATTTTAGAAGCGGAACGGAAAATCGCTGACTTCTACATGACTTTCTCTTCAGCCTATGGAAATTGGCTGGCGACGAACTGCTCGAAATGTACCGTCACGAAAACCTACGATGGCTCTCCCTTGTGTATTACGGAAAGGACATTGGACAAGGAGACGAGCACTCTGGTTGTCAAAGGTTTGGCTGCCTATCATGAAAAGAGCGCTGCACCTGAAGATTACAAGCCTGTCGCCTGGGAACAAATATCGACGTTGCTGCCAGATGGCAGGCTGGAAGTAATCTTCAGAAATGCGGCCTCCGATAAACTGATGAATTCCCGCCCAAATCAAAATCTCAACGGCTATTTTTTCAATTTAGGTCAGGGTATCAGCTATAGTTCGGTGAAGCATCGCCTGCACGAAAAAGGTCTGGCGATGAATTGGCGGTATTACCGTATAACGTTGAACAACGGGACGGCAGATTCCTGCATGATCACAGTGGATCGCCCATCCATCTTGAATGAGAATCCAAAGCGAGAGTCTTTCTATATGACCCTCCCGAACGGCAAGGAACAACGCTATGTCATTGACATGCTGAATTTTGGTGCCAAAGCCAAGAAAGTCCCCGGCGGCATTGATTTTCAGTGCGCGGATCAGCTGACATTACCAGCCAGCCCGTGCAGAAACCTGCTTCCCAATCCCTATTTTGCTTCGGGAAAACAATTCGTCAACCTGGGCGGCTATCATGCATTCCCAGGGCAAGAACTGGATTTGCCCCTAGCAACTCTACCGGTTTTGTTTGGAAAGTATTCCCTTCCGGCAGGCGAATATCAGTTTGCGTCTGTTCCTGCTGACCCTGGAACATACACTTTCAGTTTCTATCTCAACGGCAAAGGAACCTATACAGCCGCTGTCGGCAACCATGAACCATATAAAAAACTGGGACGTTCCTCGGGAATGTATGATACCAAAGGCGAATGGCAACGCTTTGAATTCAGCTTGACTTCCGCAACCCCTGGTATTCTCGCGCCTGCAATCACCTTTTCTTCTGGCGTATTGGATGGTATGCAACTCGAAGCAGGAGACAAGGCGACGGAATTCGATGCGTCTGCACTAGCCGGAAAACTTGTGGCAGACACAGAAAATGGCGTTGGCTTCTTCGAAAGCGGAAAGCCACAGAATATCGCCTTGGAACTTTCTACACTGAAAACCGAGTTCAAGGGGAAAGTCACGGTTACGGTAAAGAATTTCTATCGCGAAACGGTTTTGTCCTTCGAAAAAGACTTGGCATTTCGCAAAGGGCACTATCCTCTGCTGACGATTCCTGCTCCAGAAAAAGGTTTTGCTGACGGCGTTTATACCATTGAACTGAAGAGCGGAGCGGAAGTGTCTCATTTCCGTTTTTCCGTCATGCCTTTCCTGAAGAATCAGCATGCAACTGCCAAAATCTTCTCGCCCAGTTATGGGGCTTTCTGGGGATATGTGGATGAGTGTTCAGAGACCTACCTGAAACGTTTGCGGCAGATCGGCTACGGATGCCAGGGGCATACCCCTTCTATCGGCCCGAAAGTCATGGCACTATACCAGAAATACGGCATCATTCCTTTTGATGCGAGTGCAGCCGCCCGTGCCCCCATCGTACGCTACCAGAAAATATTTCCCGAATTGGCGGATAAACTGGTAACCGGCCATGTCTATTTCGGCGTAATGGATAATTGGTACCCCATCTGGGAAATGGTCAAGGAAAAAGGACTTTTGGCAGACTACCGCCTGCTGGGCGGATGGAATGAACAGTACAAAGCAAAATTCCAAGAAGCCGTGAAAACCGTATTAAAGAAGAATCCCGGGCGATTTGCCTACGGCATCGGAGGGGAATGGCCAGAGGAAATCAAAGGCGACCCTCATTATCCGGATTTAGTCCTGGCCTACTTTGAGGCCGTCAAAAGCGTTTATCCCGATGCATATCCCTATGAACAGGGCGCTGCAAACCTGCAAATTCGAGATGGCGTGGCAGAATATGACCGGTTTCTGGGGCAAATTAAGGAACGCTGGCCTATAAAGCTGGTCAGCGGCCATCCATATAACGGCGACCCGACGGAATTCTACGATCAGTTCATGGCATATCTTGACGTTCTCGAGAAACATGACCTGAAGGATGCCATCATTGCTTTCCCCGAATTCATGCACTTCTATCCCTACGGTGCGCCGTTGTGGGACTGCAATCCAATCTCTGCCGAGAAGAACAGCATCAAGTCGCCGCTGAGCTACGATCTCGGGTGGACGGAGCAGATGTCTGCCGCCTATTATGCGCGATGCTATCTTATCTGCATGATTAAGTTCAAACAGATGATTTGCGTAACATCGGCAGTTACAAGTACCGCCAACCTGAGATTGGATATTGACATGACGCCGAGAGTCTCACAGAAAGTCATCAATACCCTGGGAACACTCCTGGGGAATCCCAAGAAATTTCTGGACGATTGCTCCTTTGGGACGAAAGTCCGCTGTTTTGTATGGGAAAGCGAAGACAGCACGCCACTGGCAGCAGTCTGGAGCGAGGACAAGCAACTATCGAGCGGCTTTGTACCCTTCCCGAAAGTGACTTTCAATTATTCGGAAGCCCAGTTTATTGATCTCATGGGTGTTGTTCGCACTCCTGAAGTCAAGGGGCAGTTCCAACTGACGCCATTTCCCTATTTCATTCGCGGCAAGAAGGGCGATAATGCCCGTTTCCTGGCGGCCTTGAAAGATGCGGAAATTGAAGGTGCTGTCCGGATGCCTTGCACGGTATCGGGCAAGGTCGCAGATGCAACAGCTGTTGAATACACGCTGACCAATGGTCGTGCCAAGGAGGTCGTAGGCAAGTTTACCGTGGAAGGGCAATCTTTCCAACTTCTAGTTCCGGCGCATGGTTCACAGAAGATTACAGTGAAGGTTCCTGAAGTGTTTTCTCCCGGGCAAGTCCATAAGCTGGATCAGCAGTGGACACTGGAAGCCAATGGCGCCTCTTTCAATGGTACATTCAAGGAAACCGTGGTTGCCATTCCCAAGTTCACAGGAGATTGGACCAAGGTTCCCGCCATGGCGTTCCCGTGCTACAGCAAGACAAAGCTCGATGAAGACCGTGGATATCCTGGAGACTTCGATGCGACTTTTCAGGCAGCCTGGACACCTGAACAACTCTATATCCGCGTTGCGGTTATTGATGACTGCTTGACCGCAGGCGATGGACCCGGCTGCCGCTGGAACTATGATGTGTGCCAGATTTTCATGGATACCCGCTGCTCGGCGCGCACCAATGGCAAAAACGTCTTCGACGACGACGATTACGACTACGCCCTGATGCCTACAGTTGACGGCAAAGCCTGCCAGGTCTGGCGTGCATTGTCGCCATTTGTTCAGTTTACTCTTGGCACAGCCGCTCCGAAAGACAAACAGCTGGCGCCGGAAATCCCTGCGAGGTTTACCAAGACAGAAAATGGCTATGTTTACGAAGCGGAATTCCCCGCAGCATACGTCTTGCCTATCAAACTGACGGAAGGATGGAATTTTGCCTTAGGCGTCTATGTGGCAGACCGTGACAAAGGGGACGGTGTCAAGCAGGCGAAGTCCCTGGCCATAGACCCCAAGGGCGGCTGCTGGAACAAGCCTTTGAACTGGCCAATTGCCGTTCTGGTCGAGTAACACGAAAAGACCAGAAAAATTTTTGCCTTTTCGTGTCTTTTTCGTTGTTAAAAAATAAGTATATCATCCTTTCATTTCGCGAAGGGCTTTCAGGCTCTGGATCACGGCCTTGTCGCCTGCATCGGGTGTCACAACATACGTGCTTACAGTTTTGAGGCATTCGGGTTCATAGCCGCCCATGGCAAATGAGCCTCGATCGGGAAGATAGGCATTCCGGCCATTGGTATTGCTGGCCAACAATGTATATTCGTAGGGGCCGTATTTGCGCAATCGCAGGGAGAATATGGAGAATACCTCAAAGGGGAACGGCACCAGCGCCACAGCCCCAAAAGCAACCAGAGTCTGCTCGATAATCAGCTCCGGTTGAGGTTCCTTGCCTTCTTCAGCGGCAATGGCTTTGGCAATTTGATATACGGTATCCGGTTCAACAGTATCGGCGGTCTTTGCATCGAACTCCAACAGCTTTGCCTTGGCGGCTTCTACGCTCATGGACAATGCCTGGGGAAGCCGCAACTCGCCAACATGAACCCTAACCGGCAGATTGGCACGGAAATCACGGATGCCTTCCAACGTCCGTAGCGCATCAGTTGCCGCACGCAAACCAACTTCTGTGGCGGATTTTGCGCCGTCACCAGCGCCGGCCGCGAAACCGGTCAAAGCACAATCTTCTTTGGCATTGCTGTAGTCCCTATAAACGTTTGTACGCGGACCGACATCCCCTATAGCGCCGTTGATGAAAATCACGGGAACTTTATAGGTATCCTCGACCCGGTCTTTCATAATGCCGCACCAATCGCTGGAAATCTCGCGAGTTATTCCCATGGCGGTATTATGCGCGCTGCAATGAATAAAAATGCCTAGATCCTCACGGGTACCTTTGCTCAGGAAGCGGGCAACCGTCATGTTGTCATCGTAAAGCATGTCCGGATCGCCCAAAAATCCGCTTACGCGGCCATGGTCATCCGTGCCGCGACGTGAAATCCCCGTTTTTGTCTTGGAAGCACCGAAGCCAACAGCGCACTCCTGCAAGTTGTCTTTTGCACGCTTGACAGCGTCCGCAATGGCAGGAATGGATTTATGGACGTATGCCACGCCCAGGTTTTCGGGGTCAACCGCCGTCCGTCCCAGCGTCCGCATATAAGTCGTATGAGGTGCGGAATGGGTATGGGAGCAGCAAAGCAGAATGTTGGATTCGGGGATACCCGTGGCATCGAAGATTCCTTTGCGAATGGCTTGTGTCAGAGTCCAATCCACAAAACACCAGTCTATTCCCAGGACTGCCGTGATGGTATCGCCATCCTCCAATACCATGGCAGTGGCGTTCAATGGCAGATGAACGGAGGTGGCCAACCGTTCCGGATGACCGTATCCGGTTAAATAGATTCCCAATTCAGGAGTAATATCACTGACCGCAAATCCAACTTTCATTTTTTCCCTCGTAATTTTGTTATTGAATAGCAAGTTCACACGATTCTACGTTAATTTATCCCCCCCCGAAAAAGAAATCAAGAAAAGCATTTTTTTGGGCTTTTCGTGCTATCACCCAGATTCTTCCGTTTTTAGGAAAGATTTTTTATGGACAAGGGACAGGGACAAGAATGGACGCGATGGACATCATGGACACAAATGGACGCGTCTTTATGGACAGAATGGACGCGTACAGCAGAGAACCTGTCCATTCGTCCATCAAACGGAAAGTCCATTCCGTCCATTCTTGTCCATGATGTCCATTCTTGTCCCTGTCCATGAAAATGAATGAAAACGCCCTGTCAATCAAATGACCATCAAATAACCGTCAAATAAAATTGAAACATATAATGAATTGAAATAAAACAGGTTGCGACTTTTGCAGAGCCATCTAAACAGGTTCTCAGTCAAATGACCGTCAAATAACCGTCAAATAAGATTTCTGTATTCCTTATCTGGCCCAGCTCGGCAGATATTTCATGTATTTTCGCCCAGCCTCCTCATCGTATGGAACAATCAGACCGGCTTCAACAGTATCCCTGATGATGCGTGAGACCATGGAGCTATTTTTCTCATCGATTCCAAAGCGTTCACGCAAGGTGGTATTGGTCATATAGTTCCGTTGTACATAGTGCAGGCAAGCATGGAGGTAGCAGGCGCGAATACGGTCGTTTTTGTCCATCTCCTTTAACTCACGACGGGCGAAAAGAGTAGCGCGGGTATGTTGCTCCATGGCTTCAAACAAAGGAGCGGGAAGCTGGTGGAACTCGGTCTGAAAGACCACCTTGTCTATACCGCTACCACGTTCCTCGCAAACGCCGATGCGGCGCATGAAGGAAGCCAGCGCTTCATTACGAGAACGAGGTGGGCTGTCGAGAAAGCGGTCGGTCTGCACCAGCGGCAGCCCAGGGTTTGTAATCTCCATGCGCCCTGCAAAAATTTCCACCATAGGACCGGTACCGGTTAGATGGAAATTCTGGTGGATGATGGCATTGGCCACCAATTCACGAATGGCCAGTTCCGGGAGCATAGGTTCCTGCCTGCGCAGAGCCTGTCCGATCACTTCATTGCTGGGCAACAGAGTGATAATGAGACTGAGCAGCTCTTGAAAACCGACCGCGTAGCCTTTGCTACATTCTTGCTCACGCACGGTTTCCAACCGATTTTCACCCTTGTAAAGTATTACGCGCACCGTCTTGCGAGCCAAGGTGCGAAAATCGGCAAGCCGTTTGGCGAACAACACGGCACCAAGGTTGGTAATGTTCCATTTGCCGCCCTCGCCTTGAACAATCATATCATCAGCAGTTAAGGTCGATAAAATGCCATCTCGATTTTCAGGAAGCGGCAAAGAGAGCAAGTCAAAGTAGGCAGGATAGTCAAGCAACCGGAGCACTTCCTCTGCGGCTATATTTTCTGCCGCGATCTCTTTCTCAAAGGGAGTACGGTCAAACACCCGCCACAGATCACGCTCTTTTTCCGGGAAGTCCTTCAGCTTTTTCTTATAGGAGCCAACGCGGATATATTCCATCCCCTTGAATTGTACCGGATGCCGGAAGGCCGCACCGATTTCCATGAGGACTACCGGTTTATCTTCAGCATGAATATTGTAAAAGCGGAAATCGATCTTGGGAGAAAGTAGGCGTAGCAACCAGCTTTCCAGTTCCTCGTTACCGATTTTGCTTGATGCCGGGTTGAAGGTGGTGCCAATGATCTCGTGGGTATGGTCGTGCACTCCCCAGACTAGCCAGGCGCATACTTTACCGGTCAGGGCAGCAGCATTTGCCAGGGCGGAAACGTATTCCCCGATTTCTTCCGGATCATCATTGTTATGCTTGAATTCGACCCATTCGGTTTCACGTGGTAGCTTACGCAAGTCTGTCAAAATGCCAAGCAGGTCCTTTATTGATCTTTCAACGGTCATTCCATCACCTCCCGCAGGAGTTCCATGATTCGTTTTTCGACTGTGCCCAGCGCGCAGCGATTTCGACCAGCGGTCGCGACGACTGGTATGGCCCGCGCTGTAAATCAGCTATGGACCAGACGAAATTCGCCAGCTGCTGAAAATCCCCCCGGGATCAAGGACGCATATCCATATCGATTATGACGTTTACGCAGAAACATTACTACCGGTTGAAGTACGATGCAAAACCGCTTTCCCGGCATCGTGTTATTTAATATACCTGCGTTTTCGACTCACGGAATACGGGAAGCCTCGCTTTTTCATGAAAGTTGTCAAAAGATAGTCTCTTTGGTAATGCGTCAGTAAAACTGGATGATAGGGGCTTTTTTTTACAACTAAAAACACGGATGGACTTGGCGTGGACTCCGCCCACAACCCATTTTTTAACAACGAAAAGACACGAAAAGACACGAAAAATTTTATAGGGGTTGCTGCTCTGACGGATGAAATGGCACTTGGATTTGCGGCCTGGTTGGTTGTTTTATCTGACAGATCAGCGGATTGGCGTAACGCATTGCGCCGTAGGCGTTTAACTATGCTTAACCCCAGGCTTCAGCCTGGGGTGAGGAACCCACCCAAAGACAGTGCCTTGTAAAGGCACCACAATCAGACGGGTCAGCTTGACAAGTCATTGGCATACAGCCCTTTTTAGATACCGCCAATTCCTGTCTTTTTTCTCCGACCGATCCGACCGATCCGACCGATCCGACCGATCAGTCGGAGAAAACAATAGGCCAGATCACAAATTCGCATGCCATCCCATCCATCAGAGCAGCAACCCCTAGAAAATTTTCCGCGTCTTCCGTGCTTTCCGTGGACAAAAATAGGTTGTAGGCGCCAGCCCACCCCAAGCCTTTTCGTGTGGTTCGTGGTAAAAAAAATATTTCTGAATCCTATTTGCAATCCACAATAATGCATTGTACATTATCTCCAAACAATTCCTAAACGATTAGGAAAGGTGGTTCATGGGTTTATGTCAGTGACTTTGAAGGACATTTCGCGTGCATGTGGTATCAACGTTTGTTCGGTATCTCAGGTTTTAAGTGGGCATCCTCGTGCGGGTGAGCTTAGTGTTGCGACCCGGAAGCGTATTTTGTCTACTGCCCGTGACTTGGGTTATTGTCGCAACGAGCTTGCCCGTTCGGTTGTCACCGGCAAGAGTAATATTGTTTCGGTAATAGTAAACAATTTTGCTGCTTTTCCGCCGATTTTAGACGGCATTTGCGCGGCGGCCCTCGAGCATGATTTGACGATCAAGTTCATCAGCCTGCTTCGCGACCGGGATTTATCGCGTTCTCTTCTTTCGGTTCGTCAGTATCGTTCTGTTGGCTTATTAGGTGTTGCTTTTGAAAAAGAGCAGCTTTCGGTGCTGGACGAGCATTTTCTGCCCTACCGGATTCCTGCGGTTGTCGCCAACACCGGAGTGTTGATGCCTGGCGTTCCGGTTGTCTCGACGGATCAGGCCGGCGCCACGCATCTGGCACTTGAACATCTTTACCAATTGGGGCATCGCAAGATTGCCTGCCTGGGCAATATTCCTCCGCGTTGTGCCGCCTACGAGAAATTCATGCGCGAAGTTGGCCTGACACCCCGCATTTTTCCAGAGCAAAATCCTGACGTTTACCCGGAATTATGCAAATCTGAGCCGGATGCCGTTTTCTGTTGCAGTGACCCCACCGGTGTGCGGTTACTGCAATGGTTGTACCGACAGCGGATTTTTGTCCCGGGACGCTTTTCCGTAATGGGTTTCGGTGGTCTGGAGCTTTCGGCGGCCTGTTCGCCGACTCTTTCGACGGTTCAAGAACCATTTTTTGACATTGGGTACCAAATGTTGAAGATTTTGCATGATCTCATTCAGGGGCGCAGCGTCCCCCAGCACCTGCAATTGCCTGCACGGTTGCTGCAACGTGAGTCAACGGCTGAACGTTTGCCCGCAACATAGCCTCAAGAATCATTTATCGAGTCATTGTGTTCCTTGTTTCATCAGAGTAAGGAGGTAGTCCATGTCACAAAAACTCCGGTTTTCATTGATGCTTTTGCTAACCCCGCTTTGGCTACTAGCGCAGGTCAAGCTTGCCGAGAATGGGCAGGCCTTGGCCGAAATCGTCTTGCCGGCAGAATCCCCCTGGCTTTTGCATTACGCCGCCGAAGAACTGCAAACTCATCTGCAGAAATTATCCGGGGCGGAATTTTCGCTGGTTGAAAAGAGCAGCGGAAAACTGCCCATTTACCTTGGCGAAAAAGCCGCCCTCGAGGCCGGCCTCTCGATCGACGGCCTGCCCGGGGACGGCTTCCTGATTTCCGTCACCAAGAATGCCATCCATATTGCCGGGCGTGACAACCCCTCACGGAACCCCCTCGGCTTTTTCCATTTGTTTTACGACGAGACAAAACGTGGCACCCTCCTTGGCGTCTACCAGTTCCTGGAAAAATTCGGGATTTTATGGGTAGCACCGCATTACACTCATATTCCCCAGCAGGCGACACTGCTGCTGCCCGAGAGCCAGGAACGCATCTCCCCCAGCTTTGCCCATCGCCGGGGGGTGACAGGCTGGGATTTCATGAGCGTCTTCCCGGATGCGAAGGAATACTGCCAGACGGTCAACGATATTTACAAGTGGGCTTTGCACCTACGCTTTTCAAACCGCAGCATGGCTGGTGGCGCACACAGTCAACACTACCTCAAGCTGAAAAACGTCTGGCAGGACTATCCGGAACGTTTCATGATGAGTTCGGACGGCATCCGCAATTTCGATTATCTCTGCTGGACCGATCCGGCAGTCACGGAGTTCTGGATCAAGGCTGCGGAAGCTTATTTTTCCGGCCTTGGACCGGAGGCAGCCGGGCTGAAAGGCTTGAAGCCCTACCTGAATTCCAAGTGGCCTTATCCCTTCTTTAGCGAAGACGAGTTCATGGTTGAACCACACGACGAGAGTGGAAGCACCGACGGACGCTGCCGCTGTCCGCGTTGCAACGCCTTCCGCGAACAGCACCCCTGCCCGGATGACAGCGAAATCATCTGGCAAGTGGTAGTTGCCGTCGCCGAAAAGATCAAGGAAAAGTTCCCCGGCAAATTCATTGCCACAACCGTTTATCCGCCCAAGATGGAAATGCCGAAAACAGTCAAGATTCCGGACAATGTGCGGGTGTGCATCTGCACCAGCGGCCCCAAGGAGGTCGCCACCCCTAATCGCCTGGAGAGTGACCTCGAACTGATCCGGAACTGGGAAGGCCTGGTCGGTGCCGCAAATCTACCGATCCGGGCATATCAGTGCATGGTCTTTGCCCGCCGCCTGCCAGGTCCGCCGGAGACCCACCCCCATTTGACCGATGTATACCTGCGCAAAATCAAACCCTTGGCAGCCGGCATGTTTCTGGAAATGCACTCCCTGACCTTCACCTATCACTGGATGGACACCTACATCCTAGCGCGCCTGATGTGGGACCAGAATCTGTCCGTCGATGATGAATTGAAGGCATTTTTTGCCGCCGCCTATGGTCCTGCCGCCGAACCGGCCCGGGAACTGTTTGCCCGCTTCGAAGAAAACTGGGTCAAGCTCTGGCGCCAAAACTACCCCGATGTGCGCCGGGATGGCCCTGCCGCTCTGGGTATGGGTGGCGGCAAAGGCAGCTTTCAGGATTTTCAGAAAAACACCTGGCGCGAAGTCTATCATCCACAAGAGATGCAGGCCATTGACGAACGCATTCAGAAAATCGAGAGCCTCTGCGCCGGGCATCCGGTTTACAGCAAGCACGCCCGCCTGCTGCGCGAGCAGATCTTCAATGTCATGCAGATGGAACGCTCCGAGGTCATGGACAAAGAGGAGCGCCGCAGCAAAATCAGGCTGGAAATGCTGAACATCCCCATGCCAGAAGGCAGCTTCCCCTCTGAAAGCGCCTGGGACGGCGCCGTTGCGCAGCCATTGCGTGCAGCATCACGCCTGAAACCGCAATTGCAGGCCGGCGGCAGCTTCAAAGTCCTGCGCAGCGGGGAAAAGCTCTTTGTCAAAGCGGATTTTGAAGAACCCCTGCTAAGCGGCAGCAAGACGAAAAAGGGACGCCAGATCGGGGATAAGAACATCTGGCAGGACAATGACACGGAGCTGTTCATCTACGCCCCGGCAACCAATACCTTCTGGCAGTTTGTCATCAATGACGAGGGCAAATGGGCGGCCAACTGCCTCGAAAACCGGCCCGGCCAGTGGAAGGCCTATCCCGGCGTGGAAATCAGCTGCAGGGCGACGCCGGGCGGCTGGCAGATGCTGGCGTCCATCCCCCTGGCCGGATTCGGAAAAGGTGAATGGCGCTTCAACCTGACACGCTGCCGCATGGTCGAGGGAACCGCCCCGGAATACTCGACATGGTCCGAACTGACCATGCGCGGAAACTGGCATGAGCCAGACAACTACGGAACCATCGTTTTCAAGGATTGAGTTTTTCGTTTCAATAAATTGCGAGCGGATGCCCGGAAAGGAGCTGAAATGAAAAAAAGAAAAAGTTGCAAGTACTTCACACTAATTGAGTTGCTCGTCGTCATCGCGATTATCGCCATTCTTGCCTCGATGCTTTTGCCGGCACTTGGCAAGGCTCGTGACAAAGCACGCAGCATTGCCTGCGTCAACAACCTCAAGCAGATTGGCACCGGATATCATTCCTACGCCAGTGATTACAATGACTTCCTGGTGATTACCTCACACACAGCCGACGACGGAAAATGGACGTTCAAACTGGCTGAATACCTCGGATTCACAAACGGCAGCAAATTCCCGACGCTGTATCATTGCCCGCTCCGGACCATGGGAAACTCTCTGCTCAGTCTGACTTATCCACATAATTACGCTGCGGGAGGACGTTACGTCTACAAGCCCAACCAGGAAAATGGCTTCGACTATAAGTCTGACGGATTGTTTACTACTTACTGGGATCGCACATGCCGATTGACCAGCATAAAATTTCCCGGTAAATATGTCATTATGGGCGAAGCGAATTTCAACTGTCCCAACCCTGGGTACTATTTCAACTGGGTCAACGATAAGACGAATCTGCAACTTTCGTTGGAAAACCACGGCAAAAGCGCGAATTTCCTGCATGCCGACAGCCATGCAAGCAGCATGTCAATCCCTGAAGCAATGCGCCAGAACACCGCTTGGAAGGAATACTTTTACCCAAATGGTTCCGCACATGTCCCAGGCCCAGTGCATTACTGATCTGGTTTTTTAACAACGAACCACACGGACTTTACACGGACGGGCACGGACTTTACACGGACGGGACACGGACGGCTGATCGGATCGGCATAACGCTTTGCGCCGTAGGCGCTTCACCATGCTTAACCCCAGACTTCAGTCTGGGGTGAGGCACCCACCCAAAGGCTGTGCCTTGTAAAGGCACCACAATCAGACGGAGAAGTGCTTATATGCCAATGACTTGGAGATTGCTTTTCAGAAAAATCTTTCACAAAAAAGGAGTTAGGTAATAGTATGAGTGCCCTAAGAATAATTCTAGTTATGAGCCTTTGCTCCTTGTTGATGCCAACCCTGCAAGGTCAAGACCTGAAAACCGACCAGACCTGGGCGGAAACTTGGCAGCAGGGCAAAACGGCGGAAGCCGGAAACGATCTGGAAACGGCACTGCAACAGTATGAGCTTAGCGAAAAACTGGCCGGCAAGCCGACGGAACGCCTGTCCAGCATCGAAGCTCGATGCCGCATTCTGCGTAAGCAGGGGAAGCATGCCGCAGCCGAGAAAACGCTCCGCGATGCATTGCAGCGCAGCGACTTCGAAGCCCCGCAATATCGCCGTCTGCTGAATCAGTTGGCCGGCCTGCTGATGTGGGGCCCGCATCAGAATGAGGCGCTGGATTTTGTCAATCAAGCCAGATTTTTTGCCACCAAAAGCGAAAATGACCGTTATGCCACCCACAATATCAGCGCCTGCATCTATTGGGCGCAAGGGCAGTATGAGGCGGTCATCGAAATCATGCAACCCTGGGCGATCAATACCCGTGCCCACCCGGCCAACCAATACAGCGCCGGCGTACAGGTGGCCAATGC
Source organism: Lentisphaeria bacterium (assembly GCA_033809415.1). Classification (GTDB taxonomy): domain Bacteria; phylum Verrucomicrobiota; class Lentisphaeria; order Oligosphaerales; family Oligosphaeraceae; genus JAQVUB01. Next base: position 481 of record JAPXLT010000107.1, on the reverse strand, counting down.
CTGGCGCAAGCTCGGATTCACTGAAAAGGCCAAAGAATACTATGAAACAGCACTGGTCGCCGGAAAAAAGGTGACCTATAAATTCGATTGTTCAGAAGCGGAAAAAGCCCTGAAACAGCTGTCCGAAAATCCATAGGAGGTAGTCCATGTCATAAAATTGTGACACGAATGCCCAAATGGAATACTAACGCCAACAACCCATTTTTTAACAACGAATTACACGGACGGGACACGGACTTTACACGGACGGGACACGGACGGCTGATCGGTCGGATTGATCGGATCGGCATAATACTTTGCGCCGTAGGTGCTTAACCATGCTTAACCCCAGACTTCTGGGGTGAGGAACCCACCCAACGGTAGTGCCTTGTAAAGCAGGGCGTTTTCATTCTTTCACCTAACTTCTTGTTGTGTAAAGATTTTGGATAGAAATTACGCTGTGGATAGTTCCTATGTCTCGCCTTTCAGGGCTTTGCGGATG
>JAPXLT010000106.1:0-14195 GCA_033809415.1 Lentisphaeria bacterium | reverse complement strand
CGCCTCCGACTGAAAAAGTAAAGCCGACCTTGGCACATGGCGAGCCGTCCGATCTGTCGTCCGTGTAAAGTCCGTGTCCCGTCCGTGTAAAGTCCGTGTGGGTTGCGGGCGATCAGTCCGCGCCAAGGCTGTTCGTGTGGTTCGTGGTTAAAAAATCCTTTTTGGATGAGGTCTTCTACCGTTCCAGAATATTGCTGTCAAGCAGGAAAGGAATGATTCCGATGTGCAGTATGCCTTCTTCATCCTGCCAGAGTTTTTCATTGCCACCCGTAACAACGATTTTTCTGAAAAAATCCCGGCAGTGGCGAAGGGGCAGCAATTCCTGTTCTTTTTTCTCCGAACTACCCAGGAAAAATGCTGACTGGATGTATGTTTTCTTGAACCCCTGATTGATGATGAAATCAATTTCGTGCTGGCGGACTTCCCGTTTGCCATTTTTATAGCTGTCGATGGTTACGACACCAACATCGACCGAAAATCCTCTTCGAGTCAGTTCATTGTAGAGAATATTCTCCATTATGTGAGGGCGTTCCTGCTGCCGCCAATTCAGTCTGGCGTTGCGAAGACCAACATCTTCAGAGTATAGTTTATACGGCGTCTCAAAATACTTCTTTCCTTTGACATCAAAACGCTGCGCCTTTTCAAAAAGAAAGGCCTGGATAAGATATTGAATATACAAATCAACCGTATTGGCAGTTGTTCTTATGTTCATCGTGGAGGAAATGCTGTTGGCCAGTTTTGTCGGATTAGTCAAGGACCCCACCGCAGAATTGAGGGCGTCAAGAATAGCCTCCAGCAGCACCTGGTCTTGAATCTTGTGACGCTCCATCAGATCCTTCAGGTAGACCTCTGCATACAGATTTTTAAGATAATTCCGGCGTTTTGTCTCATCTGTCTCCAATACCGAGAGCGGCATGCCGCCGTAGACCATATAGTTTTCCCAATCATCGTATTTGTCTCCATTGAGGAAATCATGGTATTCTGCAAAGGAAAAAGGATGGATTCTCACCTCGTCACTGCGACCGCGAAAAATGGTTTGGACATCGCTTGACAGCATTTTCGAATTGCTTCCTGTCACGTAGATGTCGACATTGCCGAGACGCTGAATGCCATTCAAAACATCATAAAAGGTAATGTAAAGGGAATCCCTGTCCTCTGGAGCGACCTTGTTTTCATCCATGTCATCGCGTTTTATACGATAGCAGTACTGAATTTCATCGATCAGGACATAATACGTTTCCCGTGAACTGGAGATCCGATCCCGAAGATATTGGCTAAGCTGCAATGGATTACGATAAACTGCACAGGAGTCATCATCCAGAGCCAGTGTGATGATGCGATCTTCAGAAACCTGATGTTCGAGCAGATATTGTTTGAACAGTGAAAAGACCAAATAGGATTTTCCACAACGTCGAATGCCGGTAATGACCTTGATCAAGCCATTATTCATCCGGGAAATCAATTGCTGAAGATAAAAGTTACGCTCCATGAAGACTCCTCATAACTAATTTACATGGATTTCCAGTTAAATTCTTTATAAAATAATACCGCATTGCCATTTTACAATCCAAAACAAAAAAGAATTTACATGGATATCCAGTTAAATAATTTTCGTGCCTTTCGTGGTAAAAAATAGGTTGCGAACGCTAATCCACCCCAAGTCCTTTTGGGCATTTCGTTGTTCAAAAAGAATTTCTTGCTTACCCGGGTACTGACGCCTTACATCGCAACCGGGACGGCTGCGCCACTTTTTTCCGGCAATTGTTTGACAAGGAAAAGAGAATGTAATATATTCACAGGTGGTATGATTTAGGAATGATAAAAGGGATGTTTATCCATGAATCTGCGCCGTCAATCCAACAAGGCCTATGACACTCTTGCAGAAAAGTTGCGTGTGGACATTTTAGCCGGGCGCTTGAAGCCGGGAGATGCAATTCAGACGGAAACGGAACTTGCCGCCAGCTTTGGAATCAGCCGGAACACGGTCAGAAAAGCCGTCAACATACTCGTTGGCGAGGGACTTCTGAAAAAAGTCCAGGGCAGCGGAACCTTTGTGGCACAAATGGATGAACGCATGAAAGGCAGAGAATCCGGAGGTGTTCAAAGCCGGCAGATCCTGTTTCTGTCCATGTCATCCGCATTGTCAGAGGAATGCGGGCGCAGCGTGTTCCTGCCCATATTCGAGAACATAAACAAGCTTCTCGAGAAACAGTCCTACAGCATGCTCTATTCCCAGCTGGGACTGGATTGCACTCCGCCCGTCAGCCTGGTCAAGAAGGACCTGTGCGGTGTCATCTTCCATGGCGAGCTTCCCCCATCATTCTGGTCGGATCACATTTGGCCGCTTCCCTCCGTCGGCCTTCAATATGTGAATCCGGAAATAGACTGCAACTGGGTGAAAATAGACAACTTCAGCAGGAGTTACCAGGCCGTCAGGTACCTCAAGGGACTCGGTCATTCCAGAATAGGTTTTTTGAGCAATGAAAGCGAGTTGCTCATGCCCCGTGAACGCTTTGAGGGCTACTTGAAGGCCATGGCGATGTACGGCCTTAAGGTCGAACAGGAATGGTGCATCACCTGGCAACGCTCGCGCTGCAATGGAATCCTCCTGTCTGAAAGGGGGGATGTGGACTACTGGCCATATATGCAAAAAGCATTCGATGGCACCAAACCACATCCAACAGCGCTGATATGCCTTGACGATTTCCGCGCCAATTTTGCATCCGCCGCCCTTGCAAAACATGGTTTCCGAGTGCCGGAGGATGTGAGCATCCTAGGCGCCAGAAACGATTTGAGAATTTTCCCCTTGTCTTTCACTGGATTCAACGACCGCCTGGATGAAATTTGCTCAGAGGCTGTACGCATTCTTTTGGCAGAAGTGAATGGACAGGGGGGCGTCAAAGGCCAGACAATATCACTGCGCCCGAACTTCATCCCCGGCCGCACAGCCGTAAGTCCCGCATCCTCATAGAAATGTTTGCAGCATGGGCTAACGCCCGCAACTCATTTTTAACAACGAAAAAACACGAACAAGAAATTAGGTGACATTACAACATGGGAGTTACACAAATGGACAGACATGGGATCAAAAAGAATGACAGGTACTTTACGCTCATTGAACTGCTCGTCGTCATCGCCATCATTGCCATACTTGCGGCCATGCTGCTTCCGGCCTTGAGTAAAGCGCGTGCGAAAGCCCAGAGCATATCCTGCACCAACAATCTCAAGCAGATCAGCGTCGCGTTGATGATGTATGTCCATGACAACAACGACTATTTCCCGCCTTCAGGAACCAGCTGGGGCGGCAACGAATTCACTTGGGCCGGTCTCCTGAAAGGCGAGATGGCGCAAGATCGTGCAACGAACGGAACCGCCAAATATCCGTTTTTCTTTTGTCCTTCCGAGCCAAGCGCCAACAACTATTCCTGCTATAATCGCAACGGCATAAAGGAGTGGTTCAACTTGCACTATGCGGTCAACAACCGGTTCGGAGGGAAAAATTACATCGCCACAATCTCCTTTGTGAAGCGGCCAACTCGATATATCTATGTGTGCGATCGCCAGGACAAGTATGGGGGCAGCGGCACCTCGATGTGTTTCACCTACTGGAATGCTTCAAACCAGAACAATGCGCTCATGGATGGAACGTTCACTGACAAGGTGGGTGCAAGAAGGCATAGTAACTCCTTGAACGCACTTCATGTGGACGGCCATGCGGAAGCACACAAGTGCCCATCCAGAGGCAACGTGGAAGTCAATGTGACAACAGGAACAGACAGCTTCAACTAGGAAGAAGGGAACCCCAGTGAAATACAATGCGATGTCAAAAGCGATTTTGTGCCTCCTTGCCTGCGCGGCATCCTATGGCGCAGTCCGGATCGAGCAGGGCGACAAGCAACTGCTGATGGAGAACGGCAGTCTGACGATGAGACTTGTGGCCGACAGAAACTATAATTTCAACTTTGTGGACAAAGAGAGCAAAATGTCCATGTTCTCGTCCTCGGTCTGGTATTATGGACGCAATGAGAATGAGAGCGAACATTTCTACAGGGATCAGGACGAGGCAGCCTGGCCGGTAAGCAGCCTGACCACCTCGAAGAATGGCGTGGTATCGGAGGCTGTGCTGTTGAGCGGCAACCACGAGGTCGGCCTGCGCAGGATCATCCGGATGTATGACGACTGCGAGGCAATCACTTCGCGATATGAGCTTTCCGCATTGCAAAGCAGGGAATACCCATCCATCAATTTCCCAATCGTACGCTTTTCCAAGGAAGTCGACAGCGTATCCTTCAATACCGACCCTGACCTTGAAACATTCGGGCAATCCTCGATGCCTACGGAGGCCCAGGTGGCGCATTCGCACGTGATCTTCCTGCACAGCTCTGCATACAAACGCACAATCCTTGTGATGCCAAACTTGAACGCACCGCTTGAAAATGGGGAAAAAGCCGGGCTGGCACCGAAAGTTTCGGACAGCAAATGGTGCAAAACCCTTAGTTTTCATCATTTATATTTGCCTTTCGTGAATTTCAGAAAGGCCGGGGAATGTCAGGTTTTCGAGTGCAGCTATGCGGTGCTGGATGGTGGTACTCTTACGGAGGCGCACAAGGAGGCAGCCAGGACTCTGGTGAAACGGCTGGATATCAAGCCGCCATCCTTCACCATGAAAGGCATCAACGAGGATCAGACCATGCCGTCGGCGTTGGCGGGACTCATCGGCAAAAAAGGCACGCTCACCCTCTGGCAGGAAATATCCTCGAAACGGGTGCACCCGGAAACTGCATTGCCTGCTCAGAGTCTGCCGGAAATTACGGTGAAAGCAGCCAGGCGCGAGGCGGAATCAGTGCAGTTGGTCCTTAGCGGCGCAAAAGGCATGAAGGTTGAATCGATAAAAGCCCATATTCTGACAGACAGCCAGGGCGGGAAAATGTCACCTCTCTGCATGGAAGCACAGTGGCTGGAATACCAAGAGCAGAACAACAGCTTCTCCCAGCGGGGAATGTCCGCGCAAATCGGAGACAAACTCCTGCCGCTTGCCAATGACTATCCCGTGGAATTTGAAAACCAAGTACTATGGCTGACGATAACCGTACCAGATGACCAGCAACCCGGCGATTATGCCGGAACAATCACCCTGAAACTACGGGACAACGATGGAGCCGCCCTCGAATTCGACATCCCGCTGAAAGTCACTGTCTGGAATTTTTCATTGCCGTTGAATCCCAATTTCACCTGCTACGGACTCCTTTGGGAAACACCGCCGGAAATGCGCAAGGCGACCTTGGACCTCGCAGCCAAATACAGGCACACTACGACCGTGTTCTATGGAGGAAACAAGCAACTCAAAAGCAATTTCGATGGCAAGGAACTCGATATGCCTGAATATTTTGACCTTGCGGAATATGCCATCAAGAACCTCAACTTCAACATAACATGCATACCGTATTTGTTTTTTGGCGCATGGGATTGGAAACCCGGCAAAAAGGTGCATTTCATGGGGCTTGACCCGAATTCGCCTGAATTCGAACCAACTGTGACAAGCTACATTTCCTCATGCTTCAGACAATTCAAGCAACGGGGAATCGAGCAAAGACTTGTTGCCTACATGTGGGATGAAGTGACAAAACCCATGTACGACATGCTGAAGCAGACATCGGAACTCTGCCATCGACTCGCGCCGGAAGTGCGCGTGCTCACCGTCGGAGCGCCGGATGAAATGGTGCTGCGCTACAGCGAAATTACGGTGGCCGGCTCCCCTTGCAACTGGTGGGGAGAAATCGCCCGCAACAGAATCGCAAAGGCTGCCTCCGAAGGCAAAGAGGTCTGGCTCTACCAGAACGGAGTGTCATATTCACCCGTCAAACCGCTTGCTGCAACAAGAAATACCACGTGGAGATGCTGGGGATTCGGACTCACTGGCTATCTCCAGTGGACGATGGACTACAAATGGAATGGAAATTTCAGCAACAATGGCCTCACATGGCTCTTCTATCCGCCCGTCGAACCCGGAGTGCCCGTGGCGTCTGTAAGACTGCCTGTCATGAGGGATAGCATAGATGACTTCGACTACTTGACAATGGCCAGAAAAAAACTGCCACTCGAGAAGTGGACGGAAATCGAGAAAGAAATCATGCCACTGGTGAACCCGGATGCAACCCCAGACCTCACCCCAGAAGCAATCTGCAAAGCCAGAGAAGTCATCGCCCAAGCATTGTCCGGAATGTAAAGGGGACAGGGCAATACTCGTTACTTAAGATTTTTTAACCACGAACCACACGAAAAAACACGAAATTTTTCGTGTATTTCGTGGTTAAAAAAATCAGCAATTCGGAATTTTCTGCCAGGACTGGCGTCGATATTGTCCTGGTGCGACTTTTTCGAACTGCTTGAATACTCTTGAAAAGTAACAGATCGAGGCGAATCCTGTTCTTTCGGCGATTTGTTCCAGCTTCAAGTCGGACGTCAGCAAAAGTCTTTTTGCCCGTTGAATACGTTCCCTATTCAGCAACACCAGGAATTTCTCGCCGCATTCTTCAACGACTGCATGTCCAGTACGGGAAACGGACAGATGCAGTTCTCGCGCCAGTTCTTTCAGATCGCACTTAGGTCGGTGGGCATTTTGCCAGATAAACTGCCAGATCTGGCGCTTGCGCGAACTCGAACTGGGCGGAATTTCCGCCTTCAGCTCCTGGTCAAGGAAGGCCAGCAAAGCGAAACCCAGTGCGTACAGCAGCCGGGTGATCTGATGCCTTTTGCTGTCCGTCAATACCGGAAGCGCATCATAATATTGCTGGGCAGTTGCATCCTGCTCGAGCGGGCATGGGACTCCATCCCGGCGGAAAGTGCCGGCGAATAAAGTCAACAAGCGCAAGCCATCCTGGCGGATCGTCACCACCACTTCAGTAATCCCTTTCCAGCAGCTTTCTACACATTCGCTGCGGTTGGTGCCGGAATCAAATATATCGTTGATCCGAGTGACGCAGTTACGAGTGCAAAGGAGTTCGCCTTCACGCTTGTCACGCAGGTAGCGACAATATGGATGAGGATGTAAATGCCGTCCTGGCAAAGGATTGCGATTCTCGCGACCGCGCAGCTGGCCAAGTTCGTCATGCACTGTGATATAAATACCAAAAGCACTTTCAATGTCCAGAAGGAGTTGTGCAAAATCAAGATTGGGAGATGAAAACTTCGGCATTTATGAAATTTTATTGCAAGTTTAGCGGATTTGTACAAAAATATAGCGTTTGCCGCTCTATGGAATTATGAAATTTGATTTATAATATAATTGAGTTTTGATCAGAGCGTTTTCATTTCATGGACATGGACAAGAATGGACATCATGGACGAAATGGACACGATGGAATTTCCGTTTGATGGACGAATGGACAGGTTCAAGGACATCACCTGCTTTACGTGTCCATGACGTCCATTAAAAAACGAGACATTTCCCGATGTGATTGAGAGAATGAAAACGCCCTGAAGTTTTGATTTACGCATGTATTTTCTTTCAGGAAAAGAATGATGGGACAATACCATACATCTGCAAATGCCCAAAATCTGTCTTCGTCTTTCCTCGATGAACCCGCCCGTCAGGTGCCTGTGTCAGGTTCATTTGATGTCGTGGTTGCGGGCGGGGGACCGGCAGGCGTCTGCGCGGCTCTTGCCGCCGCCAGGCGGGGAGTAAGCGTACTACTGCTCGAGGCGGAGGGCTGCCTCGGCGGAATCATGACCTCGGGGCTGATGTCCAACATCATTGATGCCGCCAACAAGGGCGGCATTCTCAAGGAAATACTGAACGGACTACAAGAAATGGGGATGACCGCCAGCAATGATTGCGTCGACCCCGAAGCCGTGAAATATCTTTTTGAAAAAAAATTGCTGGACACCGGAGTCAGGATCAGGCTGCATTCCAGGGTCGTCTCTGCGGTCGTTTCCGATGATCATCGCCTCGGAGCGGTGATTACGGAGTCATCCTCCGGACGGGAAGCCTGGCAAGGAAAGGTTTTCATTGACGCAACCGGAAATGGTGATCTTGGCGCGTTGGCAGGATGCCACCACGAGATTGGCGATGCCCAGGGGCGGCTCCAGGCGATGAGTCTTTGCGCATTGGTTTATGGCGTGAATGCTTCCAAAGTGCAGGATTTGACTTTGAGAACAGATGACACAGGGAAGCACAATCTGCACAATCTACTGCAACGAGCGGGGAAAACGCCCAGTTATGACAAGCCGACTCTGTTTGCCTTGAACGAGCATGGCTTCCTGCTGATGTCCAACCACCAATATCAGACCGCTCCGAATGATGCCGATGCCATCACCGAGGCCACCATGGCGGCGCGGGCCGAACTGTGGGAACAGCTTGCTGCCTTGCGGCAAGCCGAGCCACGCCTGGCTACTCTTCGCCTGGGCGCCACCGCCGCCACAATCGGGGTCCGCGAAGGACGCCGGATCAATGCCCTTTACCAGTTGACAGTCAATGACCTGGTGAACGGGCAAAAGCAGCCCGACCCAGTCTGCAAGGCTACTTTCAGTGTCGATATCCATGGTGCCATCCCCGGCAACAACGGATACACCTCGCATAGACTCGAGACCAAGCCATACGACATTCCGCTGCGATCCTTGATCGCCAAAGATGTGTCCGGCCTTCTGCTGGCAGGGCGCTGCATCGGCGGCGACTTCTACGCACATGCCAGCTACCGAGTCATCGGAAACGCCATGCCAATCGGAGAAGCCGCAGGAATCTGCGCCGCACTGGCCGCCCGAAATGATGTCCTGCCACATCAAATCACCTACCCCGAATTTCTCGAAGCCGGCGGGAATCCCCACCCGCTTTCTTAAAACTTTCCAGTCCAAGATTTTTTTCAACATCCCAAACAAGGAGCAGCAACGATGAAAACATTGAAACCAACCAGGAAAAAAATATCCAAAAAGTCAACCAGATTGTTTTTGCCCGGGGAACTGGGCTTTGCATACCGTCGGAGTTTTACCTTGATAGAACTGCTGGTCGTCATTGCGATTATCGCCATTCTTGCCAGCATGTTGCTTCCCGCTTTGAACAAGGCACGCCAAAAAGCGCAAGCAATCACCTGCGTCAACAACCTGAAAACCATAGGCACCGCCTCGACCATGTACTTTTCCGACAATCTGGACTACATTTTCCCGGCGCGCAGCGGCAATAGATACCTGTATTACGATTCACGCGACCATGGTTTGCTGACAGCCTACATCGGTTATTCCTGCATAGTCCCGGATACGAATGTCCGACCGGGTGAAAGCGTCCTTTTCTGCGTCGCCCTCAATGGGCAGCGCAACCGTCTGGCCTGCCCGTCCGCACAGCCAAATCCAGCTCATACCGCCAAAAAATACAGTGATACCATCGTCCCCAACTGGTCGATGACCTCAGATGAAGCCAACGCCGTGACAGCCACTTACAAACCGGTGCTTATCCATCAGTTGAAAAAGCCGGGGCAGGCGATGCTTTTTGCCGAAAACAACTATGACAACCCCGGCAACTACCTGCGCTACAATATCGCCGGGCGCAATGCCGTCGGAAACCGCCATGGCGGCGCCGGAAATGTCGCCTACTGCGATGGGCATGTGGCGGCCATCAAGGCCAATCCGCTTAACGACATCACCAGCGAGGCCGGAAAGGCATTCTGGCTGGGAATGTGATCCCACACGCCACGTCCGTGTAAAGTCCGTGTAAAGTCCGTGTAAAGTCCGTGTAAAGTCCGTGTAAAGTCCGTGTAAAGTCCGTGTAAAGTCCGTGTAAAGTCCGTGTAAAGTCCGTGTAGAACAAAGTAGGAAAAACAAGATGAAATTGATGAAGGTGTTGGCTCTGGTCTGGCTTTTTGCGCATTGTGCATCTGCGGAAATTGGGAAACTTGTTTTTGCCTGTGATTTCAGCGATGGTTTCACGCCCCAGGTTACCGCCGCTCCTGTCAAAGTCTATAGCAAGTTTGCCAAGATTGTCGAGACTTCCTCCGGCAAGGCGGCGCAATTCGGCAAATTTCCCGACGGTCAAATTGCCTATGTCAGTTACCGTCCCGACAACCCCGACGCGCTCGAGACTCCGTTTCCTTTGCGTTATGGGCGCATTGAATTTCGCTTTCGGGCGGTTGACTGGAAGCTTGGCGATCCTCCCTTTCAGATGCTTGTCAACATGCATGGACCGCTTGGCAGCAAGATCCATTTTGTCTACACCCGCCCCACTTCGAGCGGTATTCCCTCCTTGCAGATGGCTTATGGGCAACAGAAGAACCCCACGCTTGCCAAGGGGACGCTGCCAGTGCTTTTTCCGCTGGTCAGACTCAATCCGGAAAATGAATGGCACACGGTCGTCTGCGATTGGTCGCCGGAAGTGCTCAACATGAATATCGATGGCGAAAGCCTGGCAACCTCGACACGGTTCCTGGCGCCAATTGCCGGTTCCTTTTATGCCGAAGCCCTCGAGGTCGGCTCCTACGCAGAATCCCTTCAACGCGGCACAACGGAAATTGCCGACCTCAAAATTTATTCGACCATGCCTGAAATTTCCGTTGCCGACCAGCCGACACGTTTTCCGGAGCTGCTCATTCCCAGGATCAGCCAAGCTCCCGCCATTGACGGAACGATCCATGCTGACGAATACGCCGGCTTCGCCGCTGCCACCGGTTTTGTCAAACTCCCTTCCGAACGCATTACCGCCCATCAACCCGTATTCCGCATCGCTTATGATGACAAGGCGTTTTATCTGGCGGTCAGCAGCCCGGAAATTGGACGCATGCCACAAACAAATATCACACGCCGGGACGGCAATGTCTGGGAAGACGATGGCATCGAGTTCTTCCTCGTTCCGGAACGGGCAAAAACCGGCGATTTTTATCAAATCATCGCCAACTATGCAGGCGTCATCTTTGATCAGTTTATGCGCCCTGGTCAAAGCCCGGCCGAATGCATCGCCTGGAACGGACCGAATATCCGCACCGCAAGCAAAGTCCAGGCAGATGGCACTTGGCATCTCGAGATGATCATTCCCTTTGCTGATCTCGGGCTGACCATGCCGGCACCAGGCGAAAAAATGTTCTTCAACCTCTGCCAAACCATCCAGGGGCAGGGAGCGTACTCGATTGCCCCGGTGCACCACGGCTACGCCGAACCGGAAAAATTCGGCTTGCTTACATTCGGCGATGAAAAATCGCCCGTCGTCAGCTTCGACTCGATCGGCGACCTGGCCTACGGCGACGCCAAACTCGAAGTTCGAGTGCGCAATGCACCCCGAGCAAGACTCGAGGTCAATGCAATGCGCTATGACGAAACCGCGCAAACTGAGTTCCCGCTTTTCGGCACCATGGCAGACGCTAACAACGAGAACACCATCCGTATGCAAATCGACAGCGGAAGACTCGGGAAAAACGGCACGCTTTACGCCAATTTACTGCATCTAAACAAGCGCATCTACGCCGGAAAATTCTCCTACGAGGTCTCCGGAGAAGCCGAAATCGAGACTCTCCGTAGGATAATCGTCGATGGGCGAAATTTCCTCAAGGTCTCGACTGCGCAAGGGGCAGGCAAGTCAAAGGAGCTTCTTTTCAGCGTAATGGATAAGGCCGGAAAGGTGGCTCTCACCAAAAAAGCCGCCATCACTAGCGACCGCCAGGACACCTTGCTGGACATCAGCACACTCGCCCCTGGGCAATACCAGGTGAAATTCGAGGTTCTCGGCGGCGTTGAAAAAGTCACCGCTGAAGCACGTGACTTCACCGTCTATCCTGAAAATGTGCCCTGGCGAAACTTCCCTTTGGCTCAGGCCGACCATGTGCCCGCCCCCTGGACACCGCTGCAATATGCTGTCACGAATGGTCAAGTGATTGTACAATGCTGGAACAGAACCTATACTTTCGGAGCACAATCGCTTTTCGCCGAACAAATCACCAGCGCTGACAAACAACTCTTAGCCAAGCCTATCGAACTTGATCTCGAGGTTGAAGGCAAGCCCGTGCGTGCCGACCGCGTCAAGATCGAAATCATCAGCGCCGACGAACGCAGCATCATGCTGCAAGCCACCAGCGACGCTGCGGGGATTGGCAAGTTCTCCGTCCGCGCCACCATTGAATATGATGGGTTCATCTGGTACGACCTCGAGATCCCCTCGCTCGAAGGGAAGACGATTAACCGTCTCGCCGTGCGCCTGACGATGCCAAACGCCGTTTCCGGCCTGCTCAACTCCGGCGACCGGGATTTGCGTAACACCGGATTCACACCACAGGCTTGGAGCAAGTGCATGGCCGATACGTTCGGGTCATTCTGGATCGGAAGCGAAACTGGCGGACTTTCCTTCGGTATCGAATCGGCACAGAACTGGCGCAACCAGGATGCCGGAAAACAGGCCGATGTGATGCGCAAAACCGGTTCAGATGCGACAATTTCACTCAACATCATCGATACCCCATCCACTCTGCGCAAAATCGTGCCCTGGGGTTTCTATATGCACCCAACCCCGGTAAAACCAACCACGCCCGGGTACCGCAAGCTGCGTGCCAACAGCTGGTTCGGACACAACCGAGATATCCTGTACAACAAAGGCTATCCGACCAACCTCTCGTGGTGGATGACCAGCTACACCTTCCAAGGATATCCGCAATATGTGACCAACAAAGAAGAAGTAAGAGAACTGCAAGCCAAACGCGTCAATTTCGGCTACGTAGTAAGAGATTACAACCACTACGACACGCTTGACAAAAGAACCACACGCTCGGCCTGGTATGCAGCTTACTCGAGCATCGGGCGAAACGCACCGGAGGTGATTTGGAGCGGCGAAGAGTGGCGGGCCGGGCAACGTGACAAGCTATATGGCAACACACTTTATGACTACACCATGGACATGATCGAAGTCTGCAAAACCAAGGACTACACCGATTTTTATCTATGGCGAGTCCATCAGAGCAAACTTGAACAAGAAAAAGTCGATGGACTCTACTTCGATCTGATGTTCTTCCCCGGTTGCGACCGCGAAGATCACAACCATGGCTACACCGATGAAAATGGCAGACGCCAGCAGACCTGGCCTTTGCGCGAACATCGCCGCTGGCTCGAACGAATCTATATTTATCTGCACGAGCACGCCGACAATGCCCCATTGGTAACGCACCTCTCCGGCGCGACCTCACGTGTGGCCGGATTCAGCTGGGCAGACTACTTCCTCGATGGCGAACTTTGGCAGCAAAAGCTGGTCCAGGATCGCGCCTACAAGGCGATGTCTCTGGATATGATGCGGGCGGAAGTCTCACCCCGCATCTATGGGCCGGGACTGATCTGGCTTTCACAACTGTATCGGATCCGCCCATTCGTGCCAGCCTCGCAACGCGCCAAATGGAGCGTCGAACCCTATGCCGAACGTCATTTGGCTGGTATGCTGCTGTTGCATGATGTGATCCCCGACCGCACCTCGCAGAATGACGCTGCACTGCAAGTCTGGAACGTGCTTGACCGCTTCGATCTCGATGACAGCGACACGATGTGTTACTATTACGAACACGACAACCCGTGGAGCGACAACGCAGACAAGACAACCACTGCCGTCGGAGCATTCATCAAGAAGGATGCCAGCAAGATGCTCCTCGAGCTTTTCAACAATCGTGACGAAGCCTTTACCTTCCGAATCACGCTGGACAGCGCCAAAGCCTTCGGTAAAAACTGCGAATACCTTGTCATCAACGCCGAAAGCGGACAAAAAATATATCAAGGGAACGGCGAATTCACCGCAACCCTGCCAATGCGCGATTATTGCCTGCTCGAAATACAACCCATCCAAAAATAATTCCAGACATATTTTATCCGCAGAGGCACGCAGATTTTTTATGGACGATGGACAGGGACAGGAATGGACAAGATAGACCGAATGGACATGAATGGACTGCTGAATGGACATGAATGGACTGCTGAATGGACAATGGACAGGAATGGACTTGGCGCGGACTGATCGCCCGCAACCCACACGGACTTTACACGGACGACAGATCAGTCGAATCGGACGGATCGGCACAATGCTTTACGCCGTAGGCGCTTAACCATGCTTAACCCCAGGTTTTAACCTGGGGTGGGAAATCCCCCAAAGACAGTGCCTTGTAAAGGCACCACAATCAGACGAAGAAACGCTTATATGCCAATGACTTGGAGCTTTCTTTTCAGAACAATCTTTTACAAAAAAGAAGAAGTCG
>JAPXLT010000105.1:0-14213 GCA_033809415.1 Lentisphaeria bacterium | reverse complement strand
GCAACCCACATGGGCGAATGATCGGTCAGATCGAAACTCAAAAAGTTCAAAAATCTTCTCAAAAATGAGAAAGAGCCTCAAGGTCAGCAACTTGCGAATCTGGTTTTTGAAGATCTTGCACAAAAAAGAAGATTTTGGGCGATAGTAGTACGAAATTTTTTTATATGGTTGGTGCTTTGACGGGTGGGACTGCAAGCGGAAGTCGCAACCGGGACGGTTACGCCACTTTTTAAACCCCGCACCCTGTCCCCCGCACCCTGCACCCTGCACCCTGTCCCCTGCACCCTGTCCCCTGCACCCTGCACCCTGCACCCTGCACCCTGATTTACTCGAATTATTTTGCTGGATCGTACATTGCTTGCATACTGTAAACTTCCGCACATCTTTTTGCCTCGACGTGCAGGTCAGCGAACAAGACATTGGTATTGTTCTGGTGACGAGGCGAAACCACGCCGAAAGTATAAGCCGGAAGCTTAACGTTACCAGTTAGTTGATTGCTTATGGTTGCGTAGGTCCAGTCATGCCCATCTGTCGTATCTATGACCAGGTTTTTCAAGGACGGATTCTTTATTTTGCCGGAAAAGATTTGGCTCATGGTCCAGTTGTAACCATACTTAATATGATAGCCAAACTGGAAGGCGGCGGTTTGCGAGGGACATTTGAAAGGATAAAGCCGGGGGTGCGACTCTCCCCAAAACGGTTTCGCGGCACCGAGATACCCCAGGATCAGGCCATGCCAGGCATAGTATGGTTCGCATGAGGTTTGACGCGTTGGAAAGTAATCGCTGTTTTCATCAAGATACATGTTGAAGCCCAAGCCCTGCTGCTTTAAGTTGCTGGTGCAGGAAATCGCTTTGGCACGGGCACGGGCTTTGCCTAAAGCCGGCAACAGCATGCTGGCCAAAATAGCTATGATCGCTATGACCACGAGCAGTTCAATAAGAGTAAACATGGATGGGATGCGATAGTTGGAAGATGGCTTGTGCATGGTCTGTCCCTCCGAATTTTAGTAGAGATTGATAACGCCTTTCTTACGAAAGTGGGAAAAAAGGAACCGATTCAAAGCTGTTTTCACGTAATGCGTCAGTAAAGCCGGGTGACAGTTTTTTACAACGAAAGATACGAATGGACACGAGAAAATTTCATGGCGAGCACAACACATTTACGCAGAGAAAGCCACTTCCAAATTTTTTCGTGTCCTTTCGGGCATTTCGTTGTTCAAAAAGAATTCCTCGCTTACGTTTTCATTTATCGTCTTTGGTAACGTTGGATTCCCCGGTAATCGCAATCATGTAAAGCCGACGGTTTTGCAGTGCCATTTTTAGTTTCCCGCCGGCCAGTGTCAAAGGTTCGTTGGACACAGCATCTTTTACGCCAAGCGAAGCTGCATCGAGTCCAAGTGCGGAAAGATTGACATTCAGCGTTGTCGAGACCGGTTCCGTGCTCATATTCATGACCATCATCAGGCAAGCCCCGCGTTTGCGGTAGGCGCTGATCTTGACTGATTCCGAGTCGCTGGAAAAAACGTCTCCATTCGACCAGTATGGCAGGAACTCGACGTCGCCATCAGCGAGAAAAGCCATCTTGGCATTTTGATATTCATGCATAGTCTTTGGGTGTACCCAAATTCCCCAGACCATAATGTCATGCAGATACGTCAACCCTGCCATTTCGGCAGTCGGCTCCGGTTTTGTATGATTGTAGTTGGTGTTGCCGCTTTTCTGTATTTCCGGCAAGAATAAGGGCATCATGCCAAATTGCCGGCAGGTGAATTCCGTGCGCCACTTGTCAAGCGGCACCTGATCGGTATAGCTATGCAGGACAGTGGCGAATTGTTCCCCGTCAAGGGCAAAGTCACAAAAGCTCAGTATCGGCAGAATGATGGGATTGGAGGAGCAATGCCCGATAAAGGCTGTTTCCTGTTTGTGCATCCGATACATGACATAGGCTCGTTTTGCAATTTCTCGCACGGCAAAGATGGGCCAGCATCTGCCCGGCTTGCCATCTTCGGTTACATAGCCGCCATGGTCGGGATTAGTACTGGGCGACGGCCATACCAGGTCATAGTACAATCCGTCAATGTCGAAGCGTTCGAGTCCAAGTTTCCAGCTCCACACCACAAAATCCTGCCAGCTTTTGACGTTGGGCGCCACTACATCCAGGAAATACTTGCCCTTTGCCGCATTGCGTTCCCGTTTCCACTCGTCGAAGAACAGGTTGTATTCCGGCAGGCGTGTCGAGACATTGTTGAGGAAAGTATATGCACTGATCTTTTTCCCGGCAGCTTTGCTTTTTTTAAGAAGGTCTTCACAGGCGTATAGCTGTTCCGGCACATAGGCAAAGTGCTCGTTGGTAGTCGGGCCGACGGTAAATTTTGTTTCCATGCGCCGCCAATTCTCCGGCAATGGGCGCACCGGTGAGGCTTGCAGGCCCATGGTGAAGTGCAGCGGTTTGTCCAGTGATGTTTCACGGCCAATTAGGTTGACACGCAACGCGACGACCTCGCCATCACGGGTGACTTCCAAGGCGGCATCCGGATCTTTAGGACGCCAGTATTGGGCGCTTTCACAGAACCAGAGCAAGCCGCGGTCTTCGTCGCCCAGCCACAGGAATGGTATGAATTTCCAGCGGTATCCGTTTTCCGGCAAGGCACCGTAAAAATGGTAGCTGCGCTGTCCGGCGCCTACGCTTTCGGTCACGCCCAGATAGCGGGCATGCTCCGGTTTCAGCGGGATCACAAGCGTCAGCCCGTTCAATGAAACGGTGTCAACGGGGGCGATGGTCATGTCTATGCGCATCATCCCGTCATACTCGATGGTGGAGACGGTCTCCAATGATAATTCAGCCGATTTGGCCGAGGCTTGAAACGAGGCCGCAGTATCCTTGACCTCGAGCATTTTTCCGTTTTTTTCCAGCCAGGCCACATCGCCCCGCGCCGTCCGCAAGGTCAGTGTTGGAGCGGACGCAAGGATTTCCTGCCCGCGCGTGACGATCTGCGTTGGGAAACCGCTCCCGGCGGAGAATCGGTATTCGCGTCCCCAGCAGCGAATGGTGTTTTGCTCGCTTTGGATCGGCGTGAATGGCGTCGGCACCACGTCATCCATGCCCAGTTTATTATTCATCCAGCGCGAGATGTCCGGATAGGTGATGGAGGCTTCATGGACGCCGAGGCTTGTTCCGTCAGCAGTCGCTATCTCTGCCCGCACCGTATATTCGGCACCCGGCTCGAGCTGGTTCAGCGGAATAGCAGTTGAGAGCATGCGCTTGACAATCTTTGTATGGCGCACCATGGTGACGACGGCATCCTTATCGGAAACCGCCTCGCCGCTTGCGCGGCGTATCAGCGAAACCGTAACGTCGGCATGTCCAACGAGTTCCGGCACCAGCCCCCAGGTATCTACGATGATGCGCAGATGTTCCCGTTTTTCGAACGAAGTGGTACTGATGGCTATCACAGGCGGTGCGCCGCCGACAGGGCAACGGTCCGCACGGAAATAGACACGGTTAAATGACTTGTTGACGAACGAATAGGCGACAGCATCAGCGTTCTTAAGATGTCCGGCACCGGCTGTTTTATCTGTGAGTGTCAGTGTTTGAAACTCTCCTGTGACATGTTGTTCAGTATGTGCATTGCGTGACATCTTTCCCTTGGCAACTGCATCGCTTAACGCAAAGAGCACTTCGCCTTCCTCACGGATTAAAAAACGGCATGATAAATGGTGTTCTTTCCGTTCCAATGCCCCGTATGACTCGATGCGCAACACCGGGCCATTTTTCCGGAACAGCAGCAATCCTGTTTCTGCCGTGTCAATGTCCTTCAAGCTTGGGATGCGTTGTCCTATCCAGGAAGTCTGGGCTTTGGGGGCAGTCCACCAGCGGCAAAAATTGACCTTCCAGTATCCCTTGCCCGGATATGGGATATTCAAGCTCTTGAACCGTAACGCCAATTCAACGGTCCAGCGGGCGTCTTCCACACGCGAGGCGCATGTGACCGTTTCCGCCGGAATCGGGTCTCCGGACGCATTGCCCACTTCGCCTGTAGGCGAAACACGAAAAACGAGCGGCGGGGCATTGCCTTCAGGAGCTTGCAGGATGATTGCGTAGCAGTCCTCCGCAGTCGGTGTGGTGCCTTCCGTGCCTGATTCCATCGCAACATACAAAGCTTCTTCGTCATACATCAGTGATACGAAAGTTTGCCTTGAAGCATAGAGCCGCGTAGTGTTATCTATGAATCCGAGGAAGCGGGTTGACTCCTGCCAGGCGGGATCGGAAAGGACTCCGTCAATGACCGGTGCATTTTTGCAAGGCAGGACGGAGACAAGGGGCGTGGTCTGCTCCGTGTCCACATATTCCACCAGTTGCAAGTCACCAAAGCTGTTATCCACCATTTCACCCATTGCAATGCCTCCGACGCAGAAGAGCCAAAAAAACATCAAAGCTTTTTTAAGTTTCATTCTTTTATCTCCTTAACACAACCGGCAAATGCATACATTTTTCTCGTTTCTTATATGTACTATAAGCATGTGTTATTTCTTTGTCAAGCTGTTGCTTGTATTTTTTATGGACAATGGACAGGAATGGACAATGGACAGGAATGGACAGAATGGACGGGATGGACAGGAATGGACAAAATAAAATGGACAATGGACGATGGACGATGGACAATGGACATGGACAAGCAATCCGTCCGTGTCTCGTCCGTGTTCCGTCCGTGTTCCGTCCGTGTTCCGTCCGTGTTAGGTTGCGGGTGATTAGTCCGCGCCAAGAATATTCTTCTAATGTATCAAGGCAGCTGCTTAGGGGTCGTATCTCTGAGTATAAGTTTTGTATCCATAATGATGCGAACGGAGGAATCGAAGGTATTGTCCTTCTGGACAAGCAGGCGGCGGACGGCTTCCCGTCCCATGCGTTCCAATGGCCATGCAACCGTGCTTAACTGAAGCGGTTTTTGCATGGTATAGAGAGGGAGATCGCCTGCCCCGATAATAGCTACTTGGTCGGGGATGGCGATTTTTCGCGCGGTCAAAAAGTCGATGACATCTCTTGCAACCGCATCCGTATCGCAGATGATGCCGGTTTTCGATTCAATATCACACAACTCGAACAGCTGCCTCCAATATTCTTTCGGATAATCGCCTTTTTCTCCGATAGTGAATGAAAGTTTGTGGTAACGTGCATTTGCATAGCCGGAAGCGCTGATCGCATTTTTTATTCCGCGTTCCACGGCAATTTGAAGCATGTTGAAAGGAAATTTTGGCGAAACCCCAGTATGAATGATGTTGTCATAGCCATGATCCAGCAGAAAAGCAGCCGCATTTTCACTGCCTGTCTCATAATCAGGAGAAACGGAGTCACATTGAAACTGGCAGAAAAAAGAGCCGATCATAACGACAGGAATCCCCTTGTCGATCATTTCCGACAAGCGTAGATTGAGTTCCATCGAGCCGAAGGGATAACCGAGAATTGCATCGAATTTTCCGCTTTTGAGTTCCTTGGTCAAAATCCGCTTTTCTTCGGACAAAGTAAGTCCTGTAGCGATGCAATGCAGCCGAATATCCCTGGCACGGCATTCGGCCTCGATACCCGAACGCAGTCTTTTGAAATATGGTGTATCCAGGTTATAATAGATAGCGACAATATTCTTGATTTGTGAAGGCACCATTGGAAAATGAGGACAGACAAATGAGCCTGAGCCGACCTTTCTGATGATATAACCTTCCTGAGCCAGCTCCCGCAGCGCACGTGAAACGGTCGGATAACTCAAATTCCCCTTTTCAATGAATTCCCTTTCACTTTCCAGCTTTTCACCGGGAAGATAAATTCCCGCGAGAATTGCCCCCTGTACCAGTTCCTTCAACTGCTGATACAGTGGCTTGGCATTCGGTGTTTTCCAAAGTACATTTAAATCGATCTTCATGGCACATCCTAAATGGTAAAACAATCCAATTATTCTATCATCTTTCCGGCAAAATTCAACTCGATATTCCCAGGATTTTTTTAACCACGAAATACACGAACAGGCTAAAAATGCTTGACAAGGAAAAATGGCGTGCTTATATTACATATAAGAAAATCAAAAAATATATGCACTTGCCGGTTCTTTAAGCAAGCGATAAACTGAGGCACAAACACAATGACGAAAAGCAGCATCATGAGACAGCGTGCAGAGGAATTTTCCAGCCTGATTGAAGAAAAGGCGATGGATGAGGAACACCTGGTACGAATCGTGCTGAACTTTGATGACCTGACTCCAACTGATGAAAAAACAGGGATTCCAAGCGATTTGCAGAAACATATCCCGGGGCATCTTTTGTTTCCTTATGAGGATGCAGGTATGGCTACCGGCGCCTATCTTGCCGCGACAAGTCTTCATTTTCGGCTCGAGGAGTCGCCGGATGCCCTGCGCCGTGCGAAAAAGGCTTTTCATGCCATCTGCCATATTTATGAACTGGGGAAGAAGGGATGCTGTGAAGGTTTTTTCCCAAAGCCGTATGGTGGAAAGTTTAGCACTCACACTTCGCGGGATCAATACCTTTTCGCCATGTCCGGACTTTTTGAATATTACCAGATCGCTTCAAAGCCTGAACAAGAGAAAATTCGGCACATGCTGGCAAAAATGGCGGAGCACTGGCGCACGATCAATTACTCTCTTAGTTATTTTTCACTTAAGAAACAATGCCAACTCTGCGATTACATTGCCCCCATGTTTCTCGGGATCGCCTGCCTGCCGAGCCGACTCGAGCACTCCCCGGAATGCACAAAGGAAACCGAACGCCTTATCTTCAGCGAAAAACTCGGGGAAAAAGCAGTGGATACCCTGACTGCGCGATTTCGGCGCGGCGAAACCTACGATGGTGCCTGTTATTTTCGTCAGAATGAAAACCCGCTGATGATGAAATCTCTGGCGATGGAGCATTTGTGGAATGCAATGCCCGCACACCGGGACCTTTGTCGAGTAACCTTGGAAAATCTGGCGTCCGACGAGCTGTTCCTCGAACTTTCCACGCAAGACGGCTTGAATTATTACATCATGCGTTATAACCCGGATGCGGACTCCTTGGAACTCACTCCGCCAGGCAGAATTCCTGAGCTGACAAACCCGTTGAATCTTTCCTTCATGACTTGGGGCGGTGATCGTCGGCGGGCCGGGAGCACTCAAAGCGTATTTGCTGCAATTATCGCCGCATCCTATCTGAATGATCCCGAGCTTGCAAGGAAAGCAGAGCATATCCTTTGGCAGCTCACCCCTGATAAATTCCGCGGCATATTTTGTTCTTCCCCGGAACATATTCCGCCGGGATATGAATATATGGAGAGGGTGCTCTACTGTAATTATATCTGTTACTGGCTCTGGGATTATTATCTGGGAAAATCACGCAAGCTATGGTAACGATTTTTTAACCACGAAAAGCACGAAAAGACTTGGCGTGGGCTAGCGCCCACAACCCATTTTTTGTCCACGGAAAGCACGGAAAACTCGGAAAATTTTGTAGGGTCGCTGCTTTGACGGGTGGATGGCGTGCGCATTTCAGGGAACTAAATCTCTTGCCAGCTGCAAGGCATCCTGCGCAAGTTTTTGCAATGCCGGGAAGGCATGGTTTTCGCTGGCTGCCTGGCGGAGCATTTCGAGACCTGGGATGATGAATTGTGCATACCAGTCCAAGCCGTCGGAAAGCCAGAGTTTGCCGTAGGCGCCGAGAGCCTGGAGGAGTCTCTGGCACGCGGCGGCGTGGAGTATTTCATCGGGTGGAGGCGTGCCGCCCAGCAGTCTGATCTGGCGTTTGTATTCCTGCCAGACTTCCTGGCGCAGTTCTCTCGAGTGGCACTGGTAGGGGTCATAGAGCAGCGAGCCGAGGTCGTAGGCTGCACACCCCAGGCGCATGCCTTGAAAATCGATCAGCCAAGCCTGCCCATCGCGGACTTTGACATTGGCACTCTGCAAGTCGCGGTGGATGGGCACCAGCGGCTGCCGTAACAGCAGGTCACGCAGCTTGCGGTATTCGGCAGCGGCATCCGTCCACAGTTCCGGAGCTTTCAGGAAAGCATCCAGGATATGCGTGCGGAAATAATCCCGTTCCCAGTCATAGAGTCCTTTGGTGAAGCCTTTCTGCAAGGGGAGTTCCTCGAGGCGGACGGCCTGGTCTCCGAGGACATGCAAGCGGGCAATCTGTTCGACAACCTGGAAAAGGCAATCTTTCATCAGGCGTCCGGAGGCCAGCTGCATATCGCTCTGGCCGAGGTCTTCAATGATGATCTCGAAGCAATCCGGCTGGTGATGGAGGATTTTTGGCACTCGGATGCCAAGGCGGCAGAGAAAATCGCTGATGGCCGCATAACCGGCATTTTCGCGGCGTTCGGGGTTGTAGGCGCACCAGACCCAGGTTTTTTCCCCTTTTTTCAGTCGGCAGAATAGGCGTCCGCTGCCCTGCTTGGGGAGGGGTTCGAGCTGATATTCCCCTTGAGCGATATCGAGGCTTTTCAGGATGCGCGGATCAGGCTTGCGTTCCGGATGGACTGGTTTTGGCGGGAGCACATCTTCTCCGGTGAAGATGCCGTCGGCGTAGAGCAGGGGGCGCGGCAGGCGGGTGTAGTCCCAGAGCACGGCATTGTGCAGATGTGAGCCGGAGGGGACTCCCAGTTCGATGCCCAATCCGAGAGCGCCGGTGCATTGGACGCCTTTCAATTCGAGTTCGAAGCGACGTTTGGCCTGTTCCGTCTGGGCTTCCCGCAACAGCGGATGGGATGTCAAGGCGCAGTCGGCGATTTCGCCATGGGCTCGAATATAATCCAAGGGGGTTCCGATGTCCGACCAGAAGACCCCGGACTCGATGCAGAAGGGTTGCACCAGCCAGCCCAGCTCGACGGCCTTCTGGTAGGCAACGATGATATCCGGCGCTTCCTCGTCCTGCGGCAGCAAATCCAGCACATCACGCCGGAAAATATGAATTCCCGAGAAAGTATGCGTGCCCCGTTGCGGATCACGGAAGGAACGTATCCGGTTTTCCGGGGTGAATGAGACTGTGCGCGGTCCCCTGTCCGGAATCAGCAATACGGTGACGGCGGCCTGATTTTTCAGGTGGGCATCAAGCAGTTTCTGCAAGTCGAGATCGAGAATGATATCGACATTGTGCACCAGAATATGCTCTGCATCCGGAATTTTTTTCAGGCCCTGGCGCAGCCCGCCGCCATGATTCAGCAACTTTGCTTCCTGCGAAACCCGGATGTCCCACTGGTATTTTTGTGCGAGGCGGTCGCAGAATTCGGTTACACGGTCGCCTTGATATGAGGAATTGACAACAAAATTCTGAATGGGCAACGCACTAAGTTTTGCGGCGGTGAGTTCCAGTAACGGAATTCCGCAGAAGGGCAGTAGGGCTTTTGGGCGGGTCAGGGTGGCTGGACGCAGCCGGCGACCTTCCCCGGCAGCTAAAATAAAGGCACTAAGATTAGGCATGTTATCTTTGTATTCAGAAAGATGAATTCGCAGTAAGGCGTCAGTGAACCCGGGTATCCGAGAAATTCTTTTTGAAAAAAAGCCCCTGTCACCCAGTTTTACTGACGCATTCCGAAAGGGCAGTTATATTTTGCTGGTGTCTCAATCCATTTTTAACAACGAAATGCCCGAAAAGGCACGAAAGAAGGTGAATTCAGATATGGAAATGATCTTGTTGACTTTGGCGGAGGCGCGTGTGCTGGGGTGTCTGATCGAGAAGGAAGCGACCACGCCCGATTATTATCCGTTGACGTTGAATGCGTTGCAGACTGCCTGCAACCAGAAGTCCAGCCGCAATCCGGTCGTTGACTATGATGCAAAAGAAGTAGTTCGTGCGGTGGATGGTCTGCGCAGCAAGAAATTGGCCTTACTGATCGGGCAGGGGGGCGCACGAGTTCCGAAATATCAGCATATTGCCAGGGAGACGCTGGCGTTACCGCCGGATCAACTGGCTTTGCTGGCGTGTTTACTGCTGCGGGGAGCGCAAACTGCCGGTGAGTTGAAAGTGCGAACCGAGCGTCTCTTCCAATTTGAAAGTCCGGAACAAGTCGAGGCAGCCCTCGAAAGCATGTGCGCCCAGGCAGAGGCACCCTATGTCGTGAAACTGCCCAGGCAGCCCGGCCAACGCGAATGCAGGTATGCGCATCTGCTTTGCGGAGAACCGGAAATTATCGAAGAGGAAAGCACAACCGTTGCCCCCGAAATGGCTCGCGTGCAACTCGAACAGAAGGAAAACCGCATTGCGCAATTGGAGAGCCAGCTCGATGAACTGCGAGGCCAGCTCGAGGAATTGCGCCAGGAGTTCATCGAATTCCGAAAACTCCTGGAATAATAAAGCTTTTTTTAACCACGAAAAGCACGAACAGGCACGAAATTTTTTATAGATTCCGGCCTGAATTTTATTTGAGCAGAACCGGTACGGGCAGATCGTAGCCGTTGGCAATCATCCAGGTGGCTATGGCCAGCATCATGCTGCCGACGAAGACGGAGCCTATCTGACCGGATACGTTGGTAGCAATCGAGTACGGTAAAATAATATTGCTGGGGTCCTCTTCCTGCGCCATCTTCTGGATAACCCTTGCAGACATGGGGAATGCGGAAATTCCTGATGCACCAATCATCGGATTGACTTTCTCCTTGGCGAAGAGATTGACGATTTTGGCAAAGATCACTCCACCGGCGGTATCGAAGGCAAAAGCAAGCAGCCCCATGCCAAAGATCAACAGGGTTTCCCTGGTCATGAAACGCTCTGCCGTCATCGTCGATCCGATGGTAATGCCCAGAAGCAGGGTGACTAGGTTGGCAAGCTCATTCTGCGCCGCTTTGGAAAGCTTCTCGAGCACGCCGCACTCGCGGATCAGGTTGCCGAACATCAGCATTCCGATCAGAGCAGCAGCCATCGGTGCGAGCAGGCAGGAGACCATGGTGACGATAATCGGGAACAGAATCCTGGTTCGGCGGGTGATATTGGTAGGACGGTAGGGCATGCGGATGCAACGCTCGGATTTGCTGGTCAGCAAACGGATGACTGGCGGCTGGATCAAGGGAACCAGAGCCATATACGAGTAGGCGGCCACAGAAATGGAGCCGAGCAGTTCGGGTGCCAGCCTGGCTGAGACGAAAATGGCCGTGGGTCCGTCGGCAGCGCCAATATTGCCGATGGCGGTTGCCTCCGCAAGGCTGAAGCCAAGCATGCGGGCAATGACGATGGTGGCAAGGATGCCAAACTGTGCCGCAAAACCATAGCAGATCATGCTCGGACGGCTAAGCAATGGCCCGAAGTCCATCATCGCACCGATGGCGACAAAAATCAATACCGGAAAGAGTTCGTTCTCGATGCCATTTTTCATCAGATAGGTTAAAACACCGTCTTCGCCTACAGCGGCGGAACCAGGGAAGTTAGCCAGGATTATGCCAAAGCCAATCGGCAGCAGCAGCATGGGCTCATATTCCTTTTTGATGGCAGCCCAGATCAGCGCCAGCCCGACGACGAACATCCCGATGTGACCCCAAGTAAGGGATGTAATGCCTGTAAATAATTCTGACATGAATTTCTCCAGTTTGTTGATTTTGCTTCTGATGAAAAAATACCAATAACGGCAGCGGAAAGCACTAATATAATCATCCTGCAAAAGATTTACCAGATGTACCGGAAGTTTTAGTTCTTTTTTGACATTTTTGACATTTTGACATGAATGTAAGGCGTCAGTCTTCTGTAGTGCGTGGTGCGGGTCAGACGTGGTGGACAGTGTGGACGGTGTGGACGGTGTGGACAGTGTGGACGGTGTGGACAGTGTGGACAGTGTGGACAGGGTGGACAGTGTGGACAGGGTGGACAGGGTGGACAGTGTGGACAGGGTGGACAGTGTGGACAGGACAAGGACATCCCTCTCCCCGCACCCCACGACAGTCAGAGCATCGCAACCGAGACTGTCGCGCCACTTTTTAAACCTGCACCCCTGCACCCGTTCCCAACGCACTTCGCACCCCGCACTACGCACCCCATTCCCCTGAACCCTGTACTACAGACATTACACATGAATTTTTTAAATCGTTTGGAGAAAAATGCGGTATGGCATTCTTTGCAAAAGTGTGTATAGTATATACACATTCAGGAGGTATGCCATGAGAACCAATGTTGTCATTGATGACGAGCTGATGAAGAAAGCTTTGCGTTGTGGTGGATATCGCACGAAGCGTTCGGCGATAGAATCGGGATTGCGTCTGCTGGTGCAAATGGAAAGTCAGAAGAAGCTTCGGGCGCTTCGTGGCAAGGTCACCTGGTCTGGAGACCTCGAGGAAATGCGTAAGGACTGAAATGGTCATAGTTGATACTTCTGCCTGGATAGAATACTTCCATGACGGCTTGGCGGCTGTTGCCGACAAAGTGGATTTGTGCCTGGAACAGGAACTTGTTGGCATCGGTGACCTTATCTACTGCGAGGTAATGCAGGGGCTGCACTCTTCCCGCGAAAGGCGGGAGGTGTCTGATCTGCTTCTTTCCCTTCCCCAGTTTGACATGGTTGGTTTCCGCATGGCCGAGAAATCAGCAGCCAATTACCGGCTTCTCCGGTCAAAAGGCATCACGGTAAGGAAGACGATTGATGTGCTTATTGGCACATTCTGCGTCGAGCATGGTATGCAACTCATTCATCATGATTCGGATTTTGATTTGATGGCAAATCACATCGGCCTTGACATAATCTGATACAGGCAAGGAGAAGATAGGATGAAAAAGCATTTTTCGTTAGTGATTTGTTCGTTTTTGCTGCTGGTTGCCGGAATGACTGCCGGGGCTGAGGCTGTGTCTGGCAAAGTTTTTGTCTTGCCGGTGCAGGGTGCCATTGACAAGGGGATGCTGATGGTTTTCCGGCGGGCATTCCGGGAAGTCGGCAAACTGAAACCCGATGCTGTCATTTTGGAACTGGATACGCCTGGCGGCGGCTTGAATGAGACGCGAGAGATCATCAACTGGATTCGGGCCACCCGCAAAAGCGGTACGGAAGTATATGCTTATGTGAAGCAGGATGCCTTGAGCGCCGGCGCTATACTCAGCTTGAGCTGCAAAGCGATTTACATGTCGGAATCCGGGATCATTGGCAGTGCCATGCCGATCAGTATTTCGCCATTGGGTGGCGATGTGCAGGAATTGCCGGACGATGTCAAGGAGAAAATGCTTTCGGCAGTGCGGGCGATTGTTTTGGGGCTTGCACAGGAGAATGGATATCGCGGTGAGCTGGCGATTGCCATGGTGGACCCGCAACACCCAGATGTCATGGATGGTGATCGCGTTATCAGTCCAAAGGGCAATCTGCTGAATCTTACTGCGCAGGATGCTGTTCAGATCATGGAATCCGACGGCAAGCCGCTGCTGGCTGCGGGCATGGTCTCGAACCTGGATGGCATGTTGAGTGCCCTGAAGTTAGAGGATGCGCAGGTGATCCGCTTTACGGAAAAGACGGCTGATAAGCTTGCGCGGCTGATCACTGCGCTGGGGCCGCTGTTGCTGGGGCTGGGGGTGTTGGCTCTGTGGATCGAATTCAAGACACCTGGCTTCGGGGTGTTCGGGATTTCCGGCATTATTTTGCTCTGCGTGTATTTTTTCGGGCATTATGTCGCCGGGCTGGCTGGAATGGAAGAGATCGTTCTGGTATTCATCGGGGTCGTTCTGCTGGCTGTGGAAATCTTTGTCATACCTGGCTTCGGGGTTACTGGACTGGCTGGCATCCTGTGCATTCTGATCGGGGCAGGCATGGCGGTTATACCGCAGTTGCCGGAAGTTTTGCCGCTCGAGGGGGTGGCACCAATCTCTGTTCTGGAATACTTTCAAGAGGCAATGCAATCGCTTTTGCTGACCATTGCCGTGGTGACTGCCGGTGTCTGGCTCCTGGGTAAATTTTTGCCGAAGGTGCCGATCTATCAGCAGATGGTAGTGAAAAGCGGGCTGAATGCCGCTGATGGATACGTCAGCAGCGGCATTCTGTCTCAAGAGGATACTTTGCTTGGGCAGAAGGGGAAAAGCTATACGGTTTTGCATCCCTCGGGAACGGCGATTATTAATGGGAAACGAGTTGACGTTGTCACTGACGGCGAATACATTGACAAGAATGAAGAAGTGGAAGTCATCGCAGTCAACGGCATTTCAGTGGTCGTGCGCAAAGTCTGAGGGGGCAGGGGGCAGGGTGCGGGGTGCGGGGTGCAGGGTGCAGGGGGCAGGGTG
>JAPXLT010000104.1:0-14224 GCA_033809415.1 Lentisphaeria bacterium | reverse complement strand
TGTAAAGTCCGTGTAAAGTCCGTGTAAAGTCCGTGTAAAGTCCGTGTCCCGTCCGTGTAAAGTCCGTGTCCCGTCCGTGTAAAGTCCGTGTGGGTTGCGGGCGATCAGTCCGCGCCAAGCCTTTTCGTGCCTTTCGTGGTTAAAAAAATCCTTCGCAACATATCTATGAACAATTTCACTCCATCTTGGCGCAGTTATCTGCAACGCCTTTCCTTGCCGCTGGCTTTAATCTCAGCTGCGCTTTTCCTTTTCACCACCGCCAAAATCCTTTTTTTCACGCCTGGTGACGGTGGCAAATCTTTGTTTTTGCTGTTGCTCGCCGTGGCCACCTTTGTCAATTCCTGCAAACTGCTACCGGACTCTGGCGCTCCGGCAAAAACATCGTTAAGAGACAAGTTGCTTGCGTGGTTGCTTTTGCTGTTTTTCTTCCTGATTTTCGGTGCTGCAACCTTTTTTCCGGAACATGACCTCACCGGCTTTTTCAGCACCCTGCCTGCCCTGCTCTTTTTCCTGGCCGCATTCTGTTTCTGGGGCGGAATCAAAAGCGCCCTGATCTTTTTGCTGCCAACCCTGATCTGCACAATGATCATCCCAAACCGGGATGTGCTGGCCCTGCTGTTCAGCTTTCCGCTCCGGCTCCTCTCGACCATCATCTCCGTCGAGAGCCTACGCCTCTTCGGCCTTGATATCGACTACCATCTGACCAGCATCCATTTGCCAGATTCAGGCATCGCCATTACGGATGCTTGCAGCGGCATCGAACAACTCGAAATCCTGCTGTTGCTGGGCTACCTGCTGGTAAAAATGCAGCACACCCGCAAACGCTGGGCACTGCTGCATTATCTGTTTATCCTGCCGGCTGTAGTCCTCGTCAACTCCATCCGCATCATTATCACCATACTGCTCTATTATAAGTTCGGACAACGCGCTTTCGCCGATCCGGTACATATCACCCTAGGCTACTTGCTGGTCATCGCCGTCGTCATCTTGCTCTGGATCATCGGTCCACTCTTCCCAGATGCCGAGGCAAATTCATCGGAACAAAAATCGGCGTCTGACCACGACCAGACGGATGGAGACAGGTCATGAACAAACAAAAACTCCACAACCTGATATCCCCACAGAACAGTATCACCCTGCTGTTTTGCCTTGCCGGCTTCATCCCACTGCTGACAAAATTCCCCTACATGATCCGGGCTTGGAACAACTCCCCGCTCGACCGCCCCGATGTCATCTTCCTGTTTTTCTTTTTGTTCACGTTGGCTGTTTCCCTGCCTGAAATCCTCAGCCGCCGTCAACCGGGACGCGGCTGGTCGGCTCTCATTGTAATGCTGGCCGCCTTACTGCTCTTTGCATTGTCCTTCGTTGTCCGCATCAATGCACTCGGCATTATTGCCGGAATCATTTTTGCCTGGGCGACCTTCGGATTCAGCCTGGGCTGGAACAGCGCACTGACTGCCACCCCAGCCTTCGGCATATTACTGATGACTTACACCAGCAGCCGATATTGGCTCACTTTCTTTTTTACACCACTGCATATCGACGGACTGATCATCAAATTCGTTTTTACCGGCCTTTGCATGCTCCTCCTGATCGTCATGCTATTCCGCGAAATTCACATCAGCCCGGCTGAGGTCTGCTTCCTTATCGTGCTTGTGCCCGCCTTCCTCCTGCTCCTGCATGGACAGACCGCGCATACCCTCTATCCACCCATACAACCCTCCTTCGACGGACTCAAAAGCGGCGATTACATTGGCATCCTGGAAGAAACGACCGATCAGGATCGCCGTTTTTTCCAGGATGCCACCGTAAACAAGTATTATTTTGCCTCGGAGCAACAGGCCGTCAACGTACTCGATGTCACTTGCAGCAATGATATCCAGAAAATCCATCCAGCCAGCCACTGCCTGCGCTCCTCCGGATGGAAAATTCGCAGCGAAATTCAGCGGGAAATCGAGTTGCAGAATAAAAAAATTGCTCTGACCGAAATCATCGGCCAGAAGCAGCAATTGCGCATCATGGCCTGGGTCTGGTACAGCAGCCAACACCGTTCCGTCGGCAATTTCATCCGCTTCCGAAGCCTCTATCCCACCTGGAAAAACGACGAAATCTGGCACGAATATCAAATCACAACACCCATCACCAGCGACGAAAACCAAACCTGCAACAACCTCGCCAAATTCATCAATAAACTGGAATAGAAAATTCTTTTTTAACAACGAACCACACGAAAAGGCTTGGCGTGGACTGCCGCCCACAACCCACACGGACATTACACGGACGGGACACGGACATTACACGGACATTACACGGACGGGACACGGACAGCTGATCGGTCGGATTGGTCGGATTGGCACAATGCTTTGCGCCGTAGGCGCTTAACCATGCTTAACCCCAGGTTTTAACCTGGGGTAAGAAACCCACCCAATGGCAGTGCCTTGTAAAGGCACCACAATCAGACGGATAAGCACTTATATGCCAATGACTTGGAGATTAGTTTTCCAAAAATCTTTCTGAAAAAACAAGAAGTCGAGAGTAGTACGAAAATTTTTATAGGGGTTGCTGCTCTGACGGATGAAATGGCATGCGGTTAAAAAAGTAGCGCAACCGTCCCGGTTGTGAATGATGTTTGCCCTTCTACGCTCGAACGCTTCCATGCGCAAGAGGCAGGATGCAGATTGGGAGGATCATGATATTTTCGGCATAACACATTGCACCGCATTTTCTTAACCACAAAAAATCATCGAGGTGAGTTTCTTGGGATGAACTGGAAAAATTGCTTGATGACGGTTATAGTACTTTTTGTGAGATCAGGGTACCTCCTTTTTATTAATATTCTCGCTAAAATGGAAATGTAGAGATGAGCAGAAAGATGCCTCACCTTGTCCAGTATCAAGGATCCAAAAGAATATTGGCACCCCAGATACTTCAATATATGCCAAAAAAATTTAATCGGTTGATTGAACCTTTCTCTGGAATGGCGGCCATTAGTATTGCGGCAGCGTACGAAAATAGAACTGACTGCTTTTATATCAATGACCTAAATGCACCGTTAGTAAATATGTTGCAAGAAGCGGTAGAACATCCGCAAAGACTTATCGAGGAATACACTGTAGTATGGAATGAACAGTTCGCGTATAGTGATGATCATATCCAGCATTTTTATGTGGTACGAGAACGTTTTAATAGTGGTAACGAATCACCGGCAAATATTTTATATCTGTTGGCGCGGTGTGTCAAAGGGGCTGTACGATATGGGAAAAACGGTAATTTTAATCAGTCGCCTGATAAGCGACGACATGGGACAAATCCGAAGACTCTTGCTCACAATGTTTATGCAATATCTCGGTTATTGAAAGGCAAAGCCACCTTCTCTGCTCTTGACTACCATGAAGTGTTAGATATGGCAAAACCAGGGGATTTGGTGTATATGGACCCTCCTTATCAAGGGGTAAGCAATGTTCGGGATAATCGCTATTTTGCCGGGGTCCCCTTTCACGAGTTTGCAGCGGCAATAGAAAATCTCGATAGAAGAGGCATTGATTATCTCATTAGTTATGATGGTGAATGTGGAGGAAAAGAATACGGAGAGGAACTCCCTCAGAGTTTGCATTGCCAAAAAGTTATGTTAAACGCAGGCCTTTCGAGCCAAGCACTGCTATTAGGTAAAAAATCCACTACCTTCGAGGCACTATATATTAGCAAGGCATTATTGCACGAAGGGCGGCACAAGCGCAGTCTTGTCGAAGCCTTGAGCAACTGGAAGAGTCCATTTTCACTTGTTGTTGCGCCCTCCGGGCGCGGTTTTTAGGGGAGTTCCCACCCCGGGTTGCGTCGCGCTCCGCGCTTCCTCACCCGGGGTTATTTTTGTGTGGCGCTTCGCGCCGGGAAAACCGTCCGGACAAGTATCAGCAGGCCCTGAATGAATCATCTCAAAAACAAAAACAGTGCCAGTGCAACTTCACAGAGATTCAGTTATCTGAAGTTGTGGACGGCAATCCACGTCGGTGCCTTCTGTGGACAAGCTGTTCAGGACGTCGTATGTTTATTTTTTTATTTTGAAGGTATAGACGCCGATAGGGACTGGGAGAGCGAATTGTCCTGGTGCGATTTGCACAATGGTTTCAGCATACGGCAGCCAGATGAAAGGGGTCGCATCCGGTTTTTTGAGATCGACGAACAACCGACTCTTTGGACTGATCAGCAGGTCGTCTTGCGTCAAAAGGCAGGGAATCAGCCTTTTGTCATTCATAACCAGTATGTGGCGTGCCCAATCCCGGATAGCCATTTTAGGATTTGGTGGGGATATCTTCAGAAAGGCCTCCAGTTTGTTGTCCTTTAACATGAAGTATTGCGAATAAAAGGCGCTTCCGAACAGCCTCCCATCCGGCATTTTTTGCAATTCGGGAACTCCAGCCATCCTTGGCAATCTCTGCAGGGTAGTCAGGGTTTCACGTTCCGTGTCAAAGGCAACCACACCGCCCAGGTGTTGTTCCTTCACGAGCATGGAAAAAACCAGGCTTGTAGGGCTGTTTTTAACCAGTCCGGAGGTCAAGCCGTTGGTGATCCCCTTGAATTCCGCGATGCCACCACCACGCCGGGAGGAAAAATGCAACTTGCGTTTTTTGCCCTGCAAGTCGCAAGAATGCAAAGCGATGTTCTGGGCTTGCGAGCCACCAGTTGCACTGCCATTCAAATAAAAAAGCCGTTTCCCAATGATGGCAGCGCCGGCTATCTCATCGCCGCTAAGGTCTTCAATCAAACTCCAGCGGTCTTGTGCAATGTCATAGACCCCAATGTATTCCGGATTCCAGGCAATGCAGTAGCCGGCATCGTCATAAATAAAATGCCGGTATTCGAAGTATTTTGGCAACCGTGCCAAGTTCGTGAATTGCTGATTCGCCGTCGTGAAGCGAACAAGGTCTCCCGAACTCAGAAGATAAATATTTTCCGGATGACCGCAGCTGTAAACGCTGTCCCCCCATTTCTTCGGATAGCGATAGAAACGAATTTCAAAGTCGGGAAAAAGGGTTTCAATGGTCGCCCGTGCTGCCTCGCTGTCTGTATTATAAAGTGCATCGGTAACGGTCGTATAGGCGATATCCAGCGGATTTTCGCGCAACAGCAAATGATTTTTAAGCCGGCTCATGCTCTTGGCGCGGGTTCGAAGCTCTCCCAGAGGATCAGGAATGCTGCGGTTTTGACGCCAGATCTGCTTATTGAAAGCCAGCAAAAACTCCTCATCGCTGAGTGATGAGGTCTGGTTATCGCCACACTCCAGCACCGCTTGCTCGGCAATACGTTGAAACTCGTGTTTTGGGGCGACATTGGTCAGAATCCAGTTGCTGACCTCTCTCAGGCAACTGGCGTATGACGAGATGAATTTCTTGTTAGCCTTACTAGCAGTGACTTGCTCAAGTTTTTTGAAATAGTCACGGCAGACGCGTTTGAGTGAATCAGGTGAAAGATCGGAGGTGCCGTAGGCCTGCATAGCTTGAATCTCCAGCAGGCGCAGATCGTATTCCTTGCGCTTGATGCGCTTCAACAGCGCCTGATACTCAGGATCGGAAAGCAGTTTTTGCAGCAAGGCGAGCGTTTCCGCAAAATCCGCAGTTCCTTTCCGTTCGACGACATACGGAAAACGGGTCATGGCAATGTCCTGCTGGCAAACAAAATCGCTGGATGAATGGACATACCGCTTGAGGATTTCCATTTCGACATCAAACGAGAGCTGAAAAGCGGTGCGATTGTCAATCACCAGATGTAAAGCATGCGTTATCGCGCTCGTGAAAAAAATCATTTCCATGCGATCCTTGAAACGGTCGCCAACCGAATCACGTATGGCAGCTGCTTCACTGACTGACAAGGCACGAATCTCCGCAAAAACATCAATCAGCTCGGAGCGCTCGGATGCCGACATGCTGCCCAGGAATTCTCTCGCGCTGAAAGGCGAAAGCGGAATATGTGGACTGTAAAAAAGCGTTTTATAGGCTGATTTTTGGTAATCCGGCCAAGTTTCCCGCAAACTTTTGGCCTCTTCAAGGAATTTCCGGTAAATGGCGATTCTTTCCGTGTTTTTCAAGTCTTTTTTGTAAACAATGCAGGCCTGATGGTGCATATTGGTATGCCGATAGCACAAGTTATCGGGGTCGAGCGCTGCCGCAGCGGCAATCTTCTTGCCTGCTTCCTCCCACCCACCACGAGAGACACCGTATGCCGATTTCTGAAGCCGTGAGAAATCGGCGAGATACTCACGGAAAAAAGTCTCAGCCTCGGTCTTTTTGTCGGCGGCAAAAAGCCCTGAAGCAATCAGGAAAAGGACGCAAAATAACCTGTTCATTTATTGGAGACCCCTTTTTTGACCGGTAACCTCGATCAATTTTTTCCGCAAGGCTTCCACGCCTTGACGGATATTCGAAGGACGGTTGAAAATATCTCTGATCGTCTGGTCAGCGACTTTTTGCTGTTCGAGGTCGCGCACCTGGATGAGGAGATTGACCACACCGCTGTCTTCGCCTGGCTCAAATTCCAAGGACATCAGCAGCATCGAGGCTGGCAGCTGAAAGGCAACTCCGCTCAACGTGCGTTCACCAGAAACCATATCCAAGCGTTCACGTTCGAGAAGCTGGATACGGCGGTCGGCAAGCAACAGACGCTCGATATCCAGCACCGCCTCCGGAAGCTGGTTTTTGAGTCGGCGCGGCACTCCGATGTCGCGGTATGTGAGCTTCCCCAGCAGCAAGGGATTACGAAGCAGAGTTTTGTCCGTAGCAAGACGAATGCCGCTGACTATCTTTTGCACGCTTCCATCGTGCCCGATATCCGTCAGGAGAAAACCGTTTTTAGCATTGAACGTGCGCATGGATTTCGCATCGATAACCGCGAAAATATCAGTATGCGGAAAAAATTTGCACAATTCAGTGCCGGACAACTTAGTTTCTGAGAGGCCGTGTTCCTGAAGAATCTGGCTGATGGCGGAGCGCTCGATCAGCTCGATTCCGGTATCACCCGACAACCCGGCGGTCGCCAAAGCAACATACTCGGGAACACCGACAAGCACCAGTTTGACAGCAGCACCGTATGACGAAAAAACAATGCCCAGAAAAAGAAACAAAAAAGGTCTCATGTGTCGTACTATCAACCCTATAAAAAACTTTCGTGTTTTTTCGTGTATTTCGTGGTTAAAGAATCACTTCAGGCATGTTAGTAATTCTGCGGCGAGTCGGAGGGTTGCCTGGGCGATGGCATCCTTGGCGGCAATGATGTAGGTCGCTCCGGCCATCGTCTCTTTACTGGCACCGGAAGCCAAAAGCTCATTGTTCTGCACACGGTATACCGACAACTCGACCCGGGCCGCCGCACTGCTGAACTTCTGAAACATACCCGCATTGCTGGCAAAAGCCTCGCAATGAATCGCAAACTCCGCCTCCGTACGTTGCTCGACCACCTGAAACCCTAAAGCCAGCAGCAGCTTTTTCAGCTCGATTTCCGAGGCCGGATCTGGCACCGTCACTCCGGGGTCTTCATCCACTTTCAGAAAAACCCGGCGCTGCCTGCCCTTTACTTCAGCCAAGCGATCCGCTGCCGAAAAGAATGTCGTTTTTTTCGGCAGCAGCTTTTCGCTGTCTTTCTGCAAAATTGCCACGATTTTGCCAGCCAGTTCCGGGGCGAATTCCGGAAAATCCCCTTTCCCGCTGACGCTGCATCCGAGCACCCGGCTAGTTTCCGTGCCGATCAGTTTGGCAACCACATACTTTTTGCCGTCTGTCTCGAACAGCGACCCTGTAATAAGGATTTTGGCGCCAATCAGCCGACCCAGCTGCAACTGCGTCTCAGGACTGACTAGACCGACTGCGGACAGATGCAGCTCATTGAGCGCCTTGTCCAGCTCCGCACGCTCCACCATATTGGCAACCCCGCTTTCCAGAAGGTGGACAAAAATCAGCTCTGAAACGGATTTGCCGGCCTGATCCAGCTCCGCCTGGCGTCCGCGAGACTCGAATGGCAACACCGCAACTACCGGAACCAACTGTGATTCGCCCCCGGACGGCACCCTTGAATCTTGGGCACGAAGAACCAGAACAGACAAGACTGCACAGATGATAAAGGCTGTTTTTTTCATGGCTTTTTCTCCTCGAGAATGGTTTTCAGTAAAAGGATGTTATCGATGGATTGAAAATCAAAATCCGGGCTGAACAGGTACCGTCTCCGCTTCTCCGCTTTCAGCAAAATATATCCGAGATTTCCCGTGCTATCGACAATTTGCTCCCGTTTGTCATATAAGACGCTGAGAATGCCTCCTTTCTTAGTGTGATGCAGTGAAATTTCCGCCCAGTGATCACGGATTGGCACCGGGAATTCCCGGCGTTGCGGAAAACAGAGGATAAGCGCCGCCTGATTATCGTCGGCGGGGGTCTCCGTGAAGCAAATTTCCGCATCTTCACGAAATTTTAGGCCATGTTTGCGCAATTCTGCGGACAGGCGTTCCCCCGACTCTGTGAGTTTTGCCGCGAATCCGGCCAGGATTTCCGGAGACCAAATGTGCACCGTCGCCTGTTTTTTGCCATTGACAAACAGGCTTGCGCTCTCCCGAGCACCCGACTGCAAGGCCGGCAAATATAGCCGTGCCCCGTCCTGAGAACTGCCGCTGACAAGCTCCCGTCCATGCTCGGCAACCAAAGCCCAGGAAGCACCCGCCGGCACAGGCAAAGCTTGCTCCCGCCCTGACCAGACATGGATCACCGGCAAACCCTCAGCATGCAGAACAGCGCAGGAAACAAGCAGGCCACAAATTTGCATGACAACCATTTTCCATGTAACCATCAGCATTGCCCTCCTCGAGGTTGCGTCGCTCAGAAAAAAATCATGTCAACGCATCTTCCTTAACGCCAACAATCAGCCATCTATAAAATATACCCCCACTATAAAAAATATTTCGTATCCTTTCGAGCATTTCGTTGTTAAAAAACGTAATGCGACTGGTTATTTTCGAAAAACCGGGTATATTTTATTTTATGTCATGCCGTTTGTTTCGGAACCTGTGCGGCAGGAAGGTTGTGAACCGGGTCAGATGGGGAACCAAGCAGCCCTAAGCAGTCGCCCTGGGTGCCAGTTCCCCCGAAGCTGGCGGCATGACTTTTTTACTTGATATTCCGGCATTAAGGAGATATAAATGTCTTACCAAGTCCTGGCACGCAAATGGCGCCCGCAGACTTTTGCCGAAGTCGTAGGACAGGAACACATCGGACGTACCCTGAAAAACGCTATTCTGCAGAACCGGATCGGACACGCATACCTGTTTGTCGGCTCACGCGGAATCGGAAAAACCACTACCGCACGGATTTTTGCGAAGGCTCTGAACTGCCGCAATCCGCAACAGGGCGAACCCTGCTGCCAGTGTGACAACTGCCTCGAAATCGCCCAAGGCAATTCGCTCGATGTTATCGAAATTGACGGTGCTTCCCACAACAAGGTGGAAGACATTCGCGATATCCGCGACAGCGTCATGTATTCCCCCAATAAAAGCCGCTTCAAAATTTACATTATCGACGAAGTCCACATGCTTACGCCGGCCGCTTGGAACGCGCTGCTGAAAACTCTCGAGGAACCCCCTGAGCATGTCAAGTTTCTATTTGCCACGACTGAACCCCACAAAGTGCTTGCAACCATCATTTCACGCTGTCAGCGCTTTGATCTGCGGCGGATTCCGGTTCCGCTGATTGTGCAACATTTGCGTCAGATCGCTGATAAAGAAGGTGTCCGGGTCGAGGATCAGGCTCTGGCTGCCATTGCCCGCGCAGCGGATGGCGGCATGCGGGATGCGCAATCAATTTTTGATCAGATGATCGCCTTCTGCGGCGGTCTCCAGGAAGGCGAGCTGATCCGTGAACAGGACGTTATCGAGGTCTTCGGCATTGCATCCGGCACTGAATTGCGGGAATTGGCTCTGGCAGTCCTTGGCAACGACTTGAACCGTGCCATGCTTGTGCTTCAGGCAATGTCCGACAGTGGAAGAGACTTGGAACGACTCTTTGAAGACCTGATTTCCTACATCCGCAACGTAATGATTGCGACCCTCTGCCAGGATGCCAGCCGTTTCCTCGAGGTAAGCGCCAGTGAGCTGGCGGAGCTGCAAAGCCTGGGCAAGGCATTGGACCCCCAACTGGTGCAGCGGGTATTGCAGGCTTTGGTTGCCCAGGAGTGGGGCTTCCGTTCTGCATTGAATAAGAGGATTTACCTCGAGGTCGTGCTTTGCCGGGTCATCACCGAAGCCCACAGTGTGCAGATTGACGAAGTGATGACGCACCTGAACGTCCTCAGCGGCATCCTGCCCCGCGAACAGATGCCCGAACCGCGCAAGCAAATCATCCTGCCGCCACTGCCGGCGGAAATCCTCAACCGCCCTGCCCCAGCGACGCCGCCAGAGAAACCTCTCCCCGCGAAGCCGCAGCCTGTTGAACAACCGGCAGTTCAAGCTCCGGAAGAAAAAAGCGTCGTAGCTGACGAGGAACCTGCGCCGGAACCTCCGGTAATTTTGCCGGAAGAAGAGGAATCTCTCGAGGAAGAGGAATACATCCCGGCTCCCCGACATGCAGCGGAAGCATTGCAGAGAAGCGTCGATCAGGATACGGACATCGAGTTTTTGGACGATGCTCATGCGGCACTGCCGCCACTAGCTGCTCAGTCCGAATCATCGCCGGAAGAGCTGCTCGATAGACTTTGTTCTGCGTTGCAGCAAAAATCCTCGAGTCACCAGAAACTGGGTGGCATTCTGTCCGGCTTCATCCCCAGTCTCGATGAGAACCGCATATTGACCCTGGCCTATGACCAGCGCAAAGTCGGTGAACATGATGTGCGCCTTGTGCTCGATCCGAAAAATCTGGCATTGCTCAAAGAGGTTTACAAATCCATCCATCCGCTGGGCAACATCGTGATTGACCGTTGGAATCCGGCTGGCAACGAGGAATTGAAGCCAGGCTTGCGTCAAGTCAGTCTTGAAGAGATGGAAAAACTGGCGGAAGACCCATTCGTAAAACTTTTCAACGAACGCATGGGAACCACAGTGATTGATGCCCGGATACCAACCACCGAAAAATAACGCCTGCAACCCATTTTTGTCCACGGAAAACACGGAAAGCGCGGAAATTTTGTAAGGTTTGTTGCTCGTCCATTCCCATTCTTGTCCCTGTCCATTGTCCATTAAACGAAGTCCATTCTTGTCCATCGAGTCCATTTTGTCCATTCCTGTCCCTGTCCATTGTCCATCGTCCATTGTCCATTAAACGAAGTCCATTTCTGTCCATCGTGTCCATTTTGTCCATTCCTGTCCCTGTCCATTGTCCATAATGAACTCAAGCATGCCCAAAGCTTTGCAACACCTGGCTGAAAAGCTGAACCGCCTGCCAGGCATCGGGAAGCGCACAGCGGAACGCCTGGCACTGGCTCTGCTCGAGTGGCCCGAGGATCAGCTTGCCGCCCTGGGCGAAGATTTGCAGAAGCTCCGTCAGCGAATCAAACCCTGCACTTGCTGCGGCAATTACTCGGAACAGGAGCTTTGCCAGTTCTGCTCATCGGCCAACCGACAGCAGAACCTCATCTGCGTTGTCGAAAATGCCTCTCAAATTGCCGTCATTGAAAACTCGAATGCCTATCGCGGATTGTACCATGTGCTTGGTGGAAAACTCTCACCGCTCACTGGAAAAGGACCGGACGATCTGCGCATCCGGGAATTGCGCGAACGCTTGCAAAACAACCCGGTCAGCGAACTGATCCTCGCCACCAGCCCTGATCTCGAAGGCGAAGCCACCGCGCACTTCCTGGCCGAGGAATTTCGCGACCTGCCCATCTTGATCACCCGAATCGCTTCAGGAATCCCCGCCGGCGCGGATTTGAGCTATGCCGACGCCGCAACCCTGAATCTGGCTCTGAATGGACGCCGAAAACTCAATTAATTCACTTCATTCACATGAAAAGGAAACCTTCTTGATGTCAGTCAAACTATTGTTAGGCGATGAAGCCTTTGCGCAAGGTGTTCTGGACGCCGGCGTCTCCGGTTGTTATGCTTATCCCGGCACTCCGTCCACCGAAATCATGGAATACTTTCAGGCTTCCCAGGAAGCGGCTCAGCGCAATGTGCACCGAAGCTGGTCCTGCAATGAAAAAGTCGCAATGGAGGAAGCTCTGGGCATGTCGTTTGCTGGCAAACGAGCTATCGTCTGCATGAAACACGTTGGCCTTAATGTCGCCGCGGACGGATTTGTCAACGCCGCCATCACCGGCACCAACGGCGGCCTGCTGGTGGCTTCTGCCGACGACCCCTCGATGCACTCTTCCCAGAATGAGCAGGATTCACGCTTCTACGCGCAATTCGCCATGATCCCCTGCCTCGAGCCAGCCAGCCAGCAGGAGGCCTATGACATGGTCGCTTATGCCTTCGAACTGTCTGAAAAGCATGAAGTTCCGGTTCTGTTTCGTTTCACGACCCGTCTCTCACATTCCCGGGCCAATGTCCGATTGCAAGAGAAAAAGGCGGAAAATCCATTGCGCTTCCCGGAAAACTCCCGCCGTTTTGTGCTTTTGCCGGCGATTGCCCGTCAGAATTACAGCAAGCTTTGTGACAAGCAGGCCGCGTTTGTGGCCTCCAGTGAAAAATCTCCTTGGAATCTGTATTTTGAAGGTACGGACAAGAGCTTGGGGATCATCTGCACCGGGTTGGCTTTCAATTATGTGCAGGAGGCCTTTGTCGGCAAATGCCCATACCCCATCTTGAAGATCAGCCAATACCCGCTGCCGAAGGAAAAACTGAAAAAGCTGCTTCAGGAGTGTGAGCAGATCATGGTTGTCGAAGAAGGCATGCCCTTTGTCGAACAACAGCTCTGCGGCCCGACGGGAAATTCCCGCATACTGGGACGCCTGAGTGGCGCCCTGCCCCGAGCCGGCGAACTGAATCCACGTATCATCCGCGAGGCCTTCAAATTGACACTGCCGGAAACCTCCGCCGCCTCCGAATTGCTGCGCAACCGTCCTCCCCGCCTCTGTGATGGCTGCCCGCACAGTAATACCTACGATGCTCTTAATGAAGCATGCAAGGATTTTCCGGACAGCAAGGTATTCGGTGATATCGGGTGTTACACGCTTGGTGCATTGCCGCCCTACAATGCCATTTCCAGCTGTGTCGATATGGGTGCCTCGATTTCCATGGCAAAAGGCGCCGCAGACGCTGGGCTGAAGGCAGCCATCGCGGTCATCGGTGACTCGACCTTCACCCACTCGGGAATGACCGGGCTGCTCGATGCAGTCTGGGAAAACAGCCCAATCACAGTGCTGATTGTCGATAATGACACCACCGGCATGACCGGCGGACAGGATTCCCTCGGCAGCGGACGGCTCGATGATATCTGCAAAGGAATTGGCGTCGCCCCGGAACATCTCCGAGTAATTACACCACTACCGAAAAATCTGGCGGAGAATGTAGCGGTGTTGAAGGAAGAGATCGCGTATCGTGGCTTGTCTGTCGTCATTTCTCGCCGCGAATGCATTCAGACTCTGCGCAAGAAGAAAAAATAACCTGGGGTTCCTGGGATAAGAAAGGAATGGAAGATGAAAACTGATATCGTTTTAGCGGGCGTCGGTGGTCAGGGGATTTTGACGATTGCCGCGATCATCGGGCAAGCTGCCGTAAGCCAGGGAATCCAGGTGAAGCAATCGGAAGTCCATGGCATGGCACAGCGCGGAGGTTCTGTTGTGGCTCATCTGCGATTGTCCAATGCTCCAGTCAAATCCGATCTGATCGAACTGGGCACTGCGGATATCGTGCTGGCGATGGAACCGATGGAGGCATTGCGGCAGATGCCATGCCTTTCAGCAAAAGGCGTACTGCTCTCGAACACCACCCCCATCCGCAACATTGGCGATTACCCGGAACTGGAATTGATCCTTGGCGAATTGCGAAATTTCCCCCGCAATGCTGTCATGGATGCCGATGAGATGGCAAAAACTGCCGGCAGCCCACGCGCCGCCAACATGGTACTGCTAGGCGCCGTCTCGAACTTCCTCGAACTCCCGGCAGAACTACTCACCGATACCATCCGGAATATGTTTGCACGAAAAGGCGAAGAAATCGTGCAGGCCAACCTGAAAGCATTCGACGCAGGCAGAAATTTCACCGCTAATGTATAAGGGTGCAGGGTGCAGGGTGCAGGGTGCAGGGTGCAGGGTGCAGGGG
>JAPXLT010000103.1:0-14593 GCA_033809415.1 Lentisphaeria bacterium | reverse complement strand
ACAGATATAACCCCACGCCCTGCCCCCTGCACCCTGCCCCCTGCACCCTGCCCCCTGCACCCTGCCCCCTGCCCCCTGCCCCCTGCACCCTGCCCCCTGCACCCCGCACCACACAACCGGGACGGTTGCGCTACTTTTTAAACCGCATGCCATCCCATCCGTCAAAGCAGCAACCCCTAATAAAATTTTCGTGTCTTTTCGTGTTTTTTCGTTGTTAAAAAATTCTTTTTGGCTGCGGTCTATTTAAATTCCGGAGCAGGCGAGGAATCCTCCATCGACTGGGATGGTAATGCCGGTGACAAAATCCGATGCTTGGTCATCGACCAACCAGTTCATGCATCCGATCAGTTGTCTGGCTTCGCCGAACTGTGCCAGTGGTGTATGGTCAATGACGCTTTGGCCGCGTTCTGAAAAACTGCCATCGGGATTGAGCAGTCGTTTTCTGCTTCTCTCGTTCAGGAAGAATCCCGGCGCGATGGCATTGACCCGGATGCCGACCGGGGCGAGATAAGCGGCGAGCCATTGGGTGAAATTCACGATTCCGGCCTTGGCCATACCGTATGCAGCGACTCTCGACAAGGGGCGGTAGCTGTTCATCGAGGCGATATTGATAATGCAACCGCCGCCGTTTTCAGCCATATCCTTGCCGAAGACATGACATGGAATAACGGTTCCCATGGTATTGATTTTCAGTACGCTTTGGAAGGCATCCATATCCAGATTGAAAAAGCCGCGGCATTCGGTGCTGTCCGAAAGCTCTTCCTGCACAAATTGATTAGCCGTGGTTATGGCCTCGGTCTGATTGCCGCCAGCACCGTTAATCAATAGCGAACAAGGACCGAGGGCT
Source organism: Lentisphaeria bacterium (assembly GCA_033809415.1). Lineage (GTDB taxonomy): Bacteria > Verrucomicrobiota > Lentisphaeria > Oligosphaerales > Oligosphaeraceae > JAQVUB01. The sequence continues at coordinate 13,746 of JAPXLT010000103.1, read as the reverse complement.
TTCTTAACCTTTTCGTGCGCTTGCCGGATAGCATCCTCGCTGCTGACATCGGCCACAACCGACATGGCACAGCCGCCCGCAGCGGTAATTCCAGTTTCGACTTGTTCGAGTTTGGCCAGAGTTCTCCCCAATAATGCAACTTGGTAGCCTTTGGATGCAAGTTCCCGTGCCATTTCAGAGCAGAGTGTGCCGCCAGCGCCGGTTACCACTGCAACTTTTCCCTTGATGTTTTCGTTTGCCATGATTTATTTTCCCTTGTTCAGATAGTTTCTTATGTTTTTGCAGGATATTTGCTCAACTAGTTCGCGCAGAAGCGAATAGTCCTCAGGAATCAATTTCTGCTCCACCCATTCTCCCAGCATATTGCACAGGATGCGCCGGAAGTATTCGTGCCGTGAGAACGACAAAACCGTTCTCGAATCCGTAGTCATGCCGATAAAGCGACTGAGCAGGGAATAATTCGCCAGCACCTGGAGATGCTGGCGGATTCCTGCGAAATGATCATTGAACCACCAGGCTGGACCAAGCTGAATCTTGCCGGGAACATGGTCTTCGCTGAAAGAACCGGTCAATACCGCCAGTTGCTCGTTGTAAGATGGATTCAGGGTGTAAAGAATGGTTTTGGGAAGAAGGCACTGCTGTTCCAATTCATCCATGAACCTGACCAGAGTCGCAATCGAGGGCGGCGAACCGATGCCGGCGTAGCCGCCTGCCGTGCCGGCAAGTTTTCGCAGACGGCTGCTCGTTTGCCGCAATGCCCCCAGATGCAATTGCATAACCCAGCCACGTTTGGCATATTCACCGGCAAGAAAGAAAAGAAGAGCCGTCTTGATTTGCATGGCTTCCAAAGGTTCCGGCTTCTCCCCCGCAAGAATGCTTTTGAAAAGACGTCCGGCGTGAGCTTCCGAGGCAAAGACAAAGTCGAATCCGTCATCGAGGGAGTGGTCGGCCAGCACGCATCCGGCTTGTCCGAAGTCATCGAGTCTTCGAGACAGTGCAGTTTTGCAGTCATCCCAGGAGGCAATATTGATCCCGGTCATCTCGGAAAGGCGATTCATCATCTCGAGATATCCCTCGGCTTCCACTTGTAACAAGGCGTCTCCCCTGAGTGAAGGCAGAACCTCGATTTCCTGCACCTGCTTGTGAATCTCAAGATTTGCCAAGAGGTCATCGGAAGTGCAAAGAGTTTCAACCTTGTATCTTTTCAACAAGGAACGCGCTCCCATGTCGTCGTTGGCAAGCCGTTGATTGCATTCGTCCCATATTTCATTGGCGTTTTGCGGCGAGAGGATTACATCGATGCCAAAGACCTGCCTAAGCTCCATGCAACTCCAGTGGAACAACGGACCTCCAAGCGTCGCAGTCAGGGTCTCCGCCCATTTCAGGAATTTCTCCTTGTCGTTGGCGTCGCCGCTAATGAAGCATTCAGGCACTCCGTTGATTCGCATCGCCCGATGCTTGTAGGGATCGGCTGCAAGCCACATCTGGCAGATGTTCGAATATTGATGATCCTCGGCCAAATGCACCGGGTTCAAATGATTATGGTAATCGATGATCGGCAATGTCGCAGCGACCTCGTGAAACAGTCGCTCCGCAAGCGCGTTGGTCAGCAGAAAATTCTCATTGATAAAAGGTTTTCTCATGTTCGTTCCTAAGCGATTAACAACAAATTTTTTCGTACTACTATCGCCCAAACTTCTTGTTTTTTCAGAAAGATTTTCAAAAAACCGATGCGCAAGTTACTGGCTTTGAGGGTCTTTCTCATTTTTGAGAATTTTTTTAAACTTTTTGATTTTTCAGTGATGGGCGAGAGAAGCCGGCTTCATGCCGGCGAGCCGCCGGCGCTCCATATCGCCTCCGACTAAAAAAGTAAAGCCGACCTTGGCACACAGCAGAATTTTGACAGGGATTATGTCGCGCCCTTACAGGGCTTTGTTGATGTGGTGATTCCTAACCCAGGGCGTTGCCCTGGGCTGGTATGTCGCGCCCCTTCAGGGCTGGTTCCAACATCGCTAATCCGACTGATCCGACCGATCCGACCGATCCGACCGATCCGACCGATCCGACCGGTCCGTCCGGTCCGTCCGATCCGTCGGAGAAACCAATAGGCCAGATCACAAATTCGCGTGCAATCCCATCCGTCAAAGCAGCAACCCTACAAATTTTCCGCGCTTTCCGTGCTTTCCGTGGACAAAAAATGGGTTGTGGTCGCCGTGCTTTTCCTGATTTATTGATACTCGATATGTTGAGCGTCCATCAATCCTTTGATATATCCCACCGCAAACAGCCTGCCCAGCATTGCGTAGCCAGGCGAATCGTTATTCTCACCCGCCATCGACGGAGCATGATCCGGACGCAGCAGACAATCGACACCCGCATTATGATAGGCTTTGACCGCAGCCGCCATATCCGTGTCCCCATTGTCATGAAAGGTTTCCCGAAAACACGTTTTATCGCCTATAATATCCCGCAGATGGACGAAAAAAATCTTTTTCCTGCCGCCGAATTCATCAATCAGGCTGAAAATATCTTCACCCATCGCCTTGAAAGTCGCCTGGCAGAAAGTGATGCCAAAATTGTCGCTATCAGCGATTTCCAGTGCTGTGCGGAAGCTTTGTGCGGAAGTAAATATTCTGCCGATTCCCCTCAGCGGTGAAAGCGGCGGGTCGTCCGGATGCAAGGCCATTTTCACGCCGGCACTTTCCGCTGCTGGCATGACGGCTTTGATGAAGTAGCTGAAATTAGCCCAGATGCGTTCTTCCGGGACGATACCCGCTTCCGTCGGGCCGGCATTGGCGATATCCTTGATATCGAATCCGCAAGTCAATGCGCCGCCTCTTTCGAGTATGTCGGTCTTGCTTCTGAACCAGCCGATTCCGGCCATGAAATTGAAGCATATCATCGGGATTTCAAGTCGGCCCATGTTCATTAGCATCTGTTGATATTTTTCGATATCCTCGTCGCGTCCCGGCAATCCAAGCTTGATCCTGGACATGTCGAACTCGTCGCCCTCGAGCGCGGACACTTTGAAGCCCTGCTCTGTGAAGCGGTCACGAATCGTCTTAAGCGATGAGAAATCCCATGGTGGCAACTGCCCAGTAAGTTCCGGTGCCGCCTTGACGATTGCATGCTTGATGCCGAGTTGCCTGGCCAATTCCCATTTGATATCAGGACAAGCTGGTAAGAATAATCCGAGTTTCATCTTATCGTCCCTTGAAATTTTTTAAAATGCGTTCGCATTGCTCCACTGTGTTCTGCAGTTCGCCGACCAGAAATTCCTGTCGGTCGGCAAAATCCGGGATAAAGCCCAGCAACGACACCGCTGCGCCTATCTTTCCATCGCCGTTCTTGATTGGGGCAGAAACGGTCTCGATCTTCCATCGGTTGACTTTGCCGCAAAAGCAGTAGCCTTTTTCCTTGCATTCATTGATTCTCGCATACAGCACTTCGGGTTCGTTTTTCTCCTGGATATCTGCGGCACATTTTTCGATCAATGTGCGCAATTCACTGCTACTTGCCTCCGACAGCAGCACTCCGCCGACGCTTCCTTCGATAACTGGGAAGGCGGCGCCGACCTTGCCGGTGACGGCAACTGGTGTGTCTGCATCGACTCGCAGCAAGGTTATGAATTCGTTCTCGCCTTTTCGGATCGACAACTTTGTTGAAAGGTCGGTTTTCCTGCAAAGGTTTTCCAGTGGTTTCTGCATCAGCTTGTAGGCAGCGAAGCGGTCGACAAGTTTTTCGCAAACATTCAATAGGCCATAGGAAAGATCATAGCGCATATCACTTCTTTTGTAAAGCCAATTGTGCTTGCAAAAGGTCTGTACCATTCTATAACACGTCGCCTTCGAAAGTTTCAATTCGTCAACCATTTCTGCCTGAGTGGCGCCATCCGCAATGCCACCCAGATAGGTCAATGCAAGAATAGCTTTTTCCAAAACCGGAATGGTGTTTTGTTCATTCATGTTTGTTTTTAGCGACTTTGATTTTATTCAAATAAGAAACTTTTAGATTCTTATATGAACATAATGCCGTGTCCTGAAAATATCAACCCGACTTTTGACTTTTTGCGATTTTGCAAAATATTACATTTGACCGATGTTAGGCATCAGTAACCACCCGGGTAAGCAAGGAATTCTTTTTGAACAACGAAATGCCCGAAAGGACACGAAAAAATTGGAAGTGGCTTTTTCTGCGCGATTGTGTCGTGCTTGCCATGAAATTTTTTCGCGTCCATTCGTGTCTTTAGTTGTAAAAATAACTGTCACCCAGCTTTGCTGACGCATTACCCGACCGATCCATCGTCCGTGCCTCGTCCGTGTGGATTATATTATAGTTTTGGCAATTTTCTTTTTGCGAGGTGTGAACATGTCTCTTTTTCAACAACTTCCAGAAGATTGGCAACAGGCTCTCACTCCCTTTGTCCCGGTAGGACTGTCTGCGGAACTCGAGGCGTTTCTCGAACGCGAGCGCCTTTCCTCGACTGTCTTTCCGCCTCCGGAGAAGATGTTTGCCGCGTTTCGTCTGACGCCATTTCAGCAGGTCAAAGTCCTTCTGCTCGGACAGGACCCCTACCATGAACCAGGGCAGGCCTGCGGCTTAGCCTTCTCCGTGCCGGATGGCACACCGCAGCCCCCATCCTTGCGCAACATCCTGAAAGAATACAGTTCTGATCTTCAGTTGCCCCCGCCGGAATCCCCTTCCCTCGAACCCTGGGCAAGACAAGGCGTGCTTTTACTCAACGCCGTCCTTACCGTACGCTGCGGCGAAGCCAACTCGCATCAAAACCAAGGATGGGAAACCTTTACCGATGCGGTCATCTGCGCCCTTTCCAAGCGCAAGGTCCCCCTCGCTTTCCTGCTCTGGGGAAAAGCCGCCGCCAGTAAAAAAACGCTGATCGACCAAAGTCGGCATGCCGTCCTGGAAAGCCCGCACCCCTCCCCGCTGTCCGCTTACCGAGGCTTCTTCGGTTCAAAGCCATTCTCCAGAACCAATGCCGAATTGCTCAAACGAAAACAAACACAGGTCAACTGGAAATTGAAATGAAAAATCGCCCAGAGTAATGGTAACGGAGAAAATCTTTTTGAACAACGAAAAGCACGAAAAGCCCCGAAAAAAATAGCATAAAAGCGGTAAAAATGAAAAAAAAACATCAAGTGCATTGGCAAAAACAAAAAGTCGGATTTATATTATCAGTTCTGTTTTTTGCCGGATCAATTTGTTTCGGTGCTGAAAGCGGAGATGCTCGGGAGCTTGAACTTCAGGAAGCCCGTGTTGCCCGTGCGGCGTTGGAGCGTGAGAAGATTCAGTTGACGCAGGAGTTGGCGGCTGCCCGTCAGGAACTCGATCAGATTCGAAGTCTGTATGCAGACACCCTGATCCGACAGAGCCAAACCCTTGAAAAACTGAAAAACCTCGAACTGGCTGCAGCACACCTGTTGCAAAGCAGCACCAACCCGAACACAGAAAAACAGTTTGCGGAAGTCATCGATACACTGGCCTCCGTGAAACGGCGAATCCTTGATGTCGAACAGGAATTCGCCGAATTTGAAAAGTCCATGGCTGCGGCCTTGGACGGAATGCAACCCAGCGGCGCCATGCGTCGCGAGGTCGAAAGCCGGATTATGTCCCTTCGCAGGGTGATTGAGAGCAGTCTCAATCCGCTGTCGTTAGTCGCCGGGCGAGGCAGCGGGGATTCGGTGGAGCCAGGTTGCCAGATTTTGTCTGTAGACAAGAAAACCCAGAGTATTATCCTAAACAAAGGGTTTCAACAAGGACTTCGCAGCGGAATGATTTTCTGCCTGGAAAGAGCCGGGAAAATCATCGTCGAAGTCAAGGTCATCGAGTGCCGTACGGAAAGCAGTGCCGCCATCATTGTCAATGGCAGCTGGGCCGCACTCCTCCCAGGAGTAAACCTTAAACTGCGTCGATGAATCGCAGACAAAAACATTTTTTTTACCTTGGCGCGGACTGATCGCCCGAAACCCTCACGGACTTTACACGGACGGGACACGGACTTTACACGGACGGGACACGGACTTTACACGGACGGGACACGGACTTTACACGGACGCCAGGTCACTCGAACCAACGATGTTGGAATCAGCCCTGAAAGGGCGTGACATACCAGCCCAGGGCAACGCCCTGGGTTAAGAAAAAGAGAGAGGAACATGGAAAAAATTGCCATCACAAAGTATGCGCGGATAGCTCCGTCCAAGGCACGTGAAGTGGCACGCCTGATCCAGGGCAAGCCGGCTGTCGTGGCGATGACCACAGTCAGCCTGATCCCACGCAAGGCCGCCAAACTGATCGAGCAGACCTTGAAGTCCGCAATCGCCAATGCTGAAAATGATGAGAAAAATAGCGTCGACCGCAGCAGACTCTTCGTCAAGGAAGCTGTTATCGGAGAAGGCCCCACCATGAAACGCTTCATACCGAAAGCGCGCGGCTCGGCCGGACGCATCCGCAAACGCACCAGTCACATTCGTATTGTTGTTTCAGACAGAGCATAAAAACTCAGGGAGTTCACTGTGGGTCAAAAAGTTAATCCAATCGGATTTCGCCTTCCGGTCACCAAAGACTGGAAATCCCGCTGGTTTGCTCGCAAGACGCAGTTCGGTCCGCTTCTCCAGGAGGATTTGCGGATCCGCGAGCATCTGGCCGAAAAACTGAAGAATGCCTCCGTCAGCAAAGTGTTGATCGAGCGCTTCGGCAAACGAATCAGGGTGACCATCTTTACCAGCCGCCCCGGTGTCATTGTCTCCGGCAATTTTTCGCAGCAGCCTGGTGTGCGTGGCGAGCGTTCCGCACGCCGTGTCGACACTAAAAAAGGCGCTGGGCTTGATGAGATCAAGAACGGCCTGTCAAAAATCGCCCCGGACAAGGAGATCCTGCTGGAGATCAAGGAAGTGCGTGTTCCTGAGGTCGATGCACAGCTGGTTTCTGACAGCATCGCGCAGCAGCTGATGCGCCGCATCGCTTTCCGCCGTGCCATGAAGCGTGCCATTCAGACCGCCATGGAAAAAGGTGCTGACGGCATCCGCATCCGCTGTTCCGGACGTCTGAACGGAGCAGAACTGGCGCGTACTGAACAGTACAAGGACGGCAAAGTCCCCCTGCACACTCTGCGTGCTGACATCGACTATGGTTTTTCCGAAGCCGAGACGCTTACTGGCCTGATCGGCATCAAAGTATGGATCTGCAAACCCCAAAATTGGGAGGAAACAAAAAATGCCATTAATGCCAAAACGCGTAAAGCATCGAAAGGTGCAACGCGGCGCACGCGCGGGAATCGCGAGCCGCAACAATAAACTCGATTTCGGTGAATACGGACTTCAGGTGCTGGATCGCGGTTGGCTGACTTCCAACCAGATCGAAGCGGCCCGTGTGGCAGCCACCCGTCGAATGCAGCGCCGCGGCCAGATTTGGCTGCGCGTCTTCCCCGACAAGCCAGTCTCCAAAAAACCCCTCGAAACCCGTATGGGAAAAGGGAAAGGCAATCCGGAATTCTGGGTTGCAGTCATCCGCCCAGGCAATATGCTCATCGAGGTCAGCGGTTGTTCTGAGACCGTAGCCAAGGAAGCCTTGGCTCTGGCAGCCAGCAAAATCCCTTTCCGATGCCGCTTCCTGGTCCGCCAGCAGGTCATTCAATAAAGCTCGCCGGCCAGCGAAAAAGGAGCACCCCATGAAACCAGCAGAAATCCGCGAAAAAACCAATGAAGAACTCGATCTCGAGATCGAGAAATGCCGGAAGGAAATCTTCGATCTCCGGCTGAAATTCCAAACGAATCAGTTGGAAGACACGTCCCGCATCCGGCTTCTCCGCAAGGATATTGCCAGGATGGAAACGGAAAAAACCGCCCGGCGCAAGTCGGCTAACTAATCCAAGGTGAGTCAAATGGCTGAAGCAGAAGAAAAACAAGAAGCAACTGTCGTTAGAAACCTGCGCAAAGTTCTCACCGGTACTGTGGTTAGCGACAAGATGAACAAGACTCTGGTCGTCAAAGTTGACCGCCGTACCCAGCACCCCCTCTACAATAAAGTGGTGAAGGTGTCGAAGAAATATTACGCTCACGACGAAAACAACGAAGCACGGGTCGGGGATCATGTGAAGATCATGGAAGTCCGTCCCTTGAGCAAACTGAAACGCTGGCGCCTGATCAGCATTGTGCAGCGCGCGGCAACTGAGCGAGGAGTATAACCACAATGATACAGATGCAGACCATACTCGACGTGGCTGACAACTCCGGCGCACGCAAAATCATGACCATCCGTACCCTCGGCCAAGGCAAAACTTATGCGGAGATCGGGGATATCGTGCGCGCTTCAGTCAAGGAAGCCCAGCCACGCGGGCTTGTGAAAAAAGGCGACCTCGTGCGCGCCGTCATCGTCCGCACCGCCAAGAACATCCGCCGTGCCGACGGTTCTTTTCTGCGCTTTGATCGCAACGCGGCAGTTATCATCGATGATGACAACAACCCGCGAGGCACCCGGATTTTTGGCCCGGTCGCCCGTGAGTTGCGCGACAAGAATTTCATGAAAATCGTCTCCTTGGCTCCGGAGGTGCTCTGATGGCTAAAGCGAACTTCAAAAAAGGCGACATGGTTGTCGTCATTACCGGTGATGACAAGGGCAAGAGCGGCAAGCTTTTGAAAGTTGACCGCAAGAAAGGCCGTGTCATTGTCGAAGGGTTGAAAATTCAAAAGAAGACGGTGCGCCGTTCTCAAGCGAAACCCCAGGGTGGCATCGAGGAGAAGGAAGGCCCCATCCACATTTCCAATGTGATGAGCGAGGAACGCTACCGCGCCAAACGTTCTGGCAAGCAAAAGTGAAAGTAAGAGGTCAGGACTATGATAAAAAGTACTCTTTTCGAGCAATACAAAAGCGAAGTGGTGCCGCAGCTGATGAGCAAACGCGGATATAAAAATCAGCTGCAAGTGCCACGGCTGGAAAAAATCGTCATCAATTCCGGTGTCAGCACGGATAAAGACCGCGAAGTCATGCAGGCCGCCCAGGAAACCCTGGGACGTATTACCGGCCAGAAGGCAGTGATCACCAAATCCCGCAAGAACATCTCGAATTTCAAATTGCGCGTCGGCATGTCGGTGGGTACCTGCGTTACCCTGCGCCGCGGCAATATGTATAATTTTCTCTACCGTCTGATCAATATTGTTCTGCCGCGGGTGCGTGACTTCCGGGGTGTTTCTGCCAAATCCTTCGACGGTGCTGGCAACTACACCTTCGGCTTGAATGACCAGTCCGTATTCACTGAAATCGAGCTGGACAAGATCAAGCACACCATTGGAATGAACATTACGATTGTCACCAGTGCCAGGACCGATGAAGAAGCACGTGAGCTTCTGGCCCTTCTTGGCATGCCGTTTGCCAGTTGAGGAGGCTTAAGCAGTGGCTAAGAAAAGTTTAGTTGTCAAATCACAGAAAACTCCGAAGTTTTCAGCCCGGGCATACACCCGCTGTGAACGTTGCGGCCGTCCCCGTGCCTATATCCGCAAATTCCATCTTTGCCGTATTTGCTTCCGCGAATTGGCAAACAATGGAATGATCCCCGGTGTGACGAAGGCGAGTTGGTAAGGAGAAATACACATTATGAGCATGAGCGATCCAATTGCAGATATGTTGACTCGCATACGAAACGCGTCAGCAGCCAAACTGCCCCAGGTTTGCATGCCCTCATCCAATATGCGGGTGGCTCTGGCGGAAACCCTGAAGGAAGCCGGCTATGTTGAAAATTTCAGCGTGGCGGACATCGGCAAGAACAAGAAAGAGCTGACAATCACCCTGAAATACAAGGGCAAGCACCAGACCCCGGTCATCGAGGGACTGCGCAGAGTCAGCAAGCCCTCCTGCCGGGTTTATGTCAACAGCAGCGAAATTCCGCGCGTCCTTGGCGGGCTTGGTATCGCAATCCTGACAACCTCAAGCGGATTGCTCACCGATCGCGAAGCGCGCAAACGCAACGTCGGCGGAGAATTGCTCTGCTACGTCTGGTAGTCGGAGACAGAGAGAAGGAACAGCAGACATGTCACGGATGGGAAATAAACAAATCACCCTGAACGACAAGGTGAAACTGGAAGTCAGCGGTCAGGATGTCAAGGTCACCGGGCCGAAAGGAACGCTGAGTTACACCATGCCTGAGGGGATCAGCCTCGAACAGGATGGCAAGGTCCTGACGGTCAAGCGCAGCAGCGATGACCGCAAGCTGAAAATGAAACACGGCCTGGTGCGCAGCCTGCTCAATGGCATGATCATTGGTGTCGATGAAGGCTTCAAAAAGCAACTGGAACTTTCGGGCGTGGGATTCCGCGGCCAGATCGCCGGACGCACCCTGACCCTCAACCTGGGATACTCGAAACCGGTCGTCTATGAAGTCCCGGAAGGGGTCACCGTCACCATGCCGGATCAGACGCACATCAATCTGGAAAGCATCGACAAACAGAAAATCGGCCAGGTCACTGCCACCATTCGAAGCTTCCGCAAGCCGGATGCCTACCATGGCAAGGGCGTACGCTACCTCGGCGAGAAGTTGACACTCAAGGAAGGCAAGACCGTCTAAACCCGGTTGATGCCGCACCATTTCCTCCGCAGATTGTGCGGATGATAAAACTGCGAATGGAGCAAAGCTCAAATGAGTAAATTAAGCAAAAAACAAGCGCGGATACGCCGCCATAACCGCCTCCGCCAGAAAATCTCCGGCACTGCGGAAATTCCAAGGATGTGCGTCTGCCGCACCGGCAAGCACATCTATGTGCAGATCATCGACGATGTCGCGCAGCGCACACTCATCTCCGCCTCCACGCTGGAAAAGGAAATGCGCGAGAAGAATCTTGGCGCCAATCAGCCCAGCGCGGTCGAGCTGGGGAAGGTCATTGCCGCACGCGCCCTCGAGGCCAACCTCAAGCGGATTGTCTTTGACCGCGGCGGGTTTGCCTATCATGGTTGCGTCAAGGCCTTGGCCGACGCCGCACGCGAAGCGGGTTTGGAATTTTAATGGATATCTGGTTGATCGTTACTGACGCAGCTAAGTCATGTTCGTTGGGATAAACAGCCTGTTTTCTTCTTTCATTCGTTACTTTCAACTGTCGTCATATACAATCAGCCGAAATAGGGAGAACCTTCCGTGACAAGTCAAATTCAAGAAAGATCAGAAAAGGAAACGCCGGAACTCGAAGCCATGGTGTCAGAAGGGCTGACTGCCCAGGGACCCCAGGAACTCGAAGAAACTGTGGTTGCGGTAAACCGCAGCAGCAAAGTAGTCAAAGGCGGACGGAATTTTTCCTTCAGTGCACTGGTAGTGGTTGGCGACCGTGCCGGACGGGTTGGCATGGGCTTTGGCAAGGCCAATGAAGTGGCTGACGCCATCCGCAAAGGCGGTGAACAGGCCCGGCGGAACATCATGAATGTACCCATGTTCAATACCACCGTCACTCACCTGGTCGAGACAAACTTCAATGGTGCTCGAGTGATGATTCGACCGGCCTCCGAAGGTACAGGACTGATCGCCGGCGGCGGTATGCGGGCAGTCCTCGAACTGGCCGGGGTCAAAGATGTCCTGGCAAAATCCCTGGGTTCCAAAAATGCCGTTAATGTTGTCAAGGCGACCTTTGAAGCGTTGAAAAAACTGCGGACACGCTCGGAAATCCTGGCGAAGCGTGATCGGAATGCCCTGTAAAGCCCGGCAATTGCAGAAGTGAGGAATGGCACATATGAAACTGAATGAGTTAAAAAATACAGTACCGCGCAAGCCACGCAAACGCGTCGGGCGCGGCGATGGTTCCGGACACGGCAAAACTGCTGGGCGCGGCGAAAAAGGCGCCAAGTCACGTTCCGGCTACAGCCGCCGTCCCTATTTTGAAGGCGGTCAGATTCCTTTGATCCGTCGTGTTCCCAAGCGCGGCTTCAATAATCCGAATCATATCGAGTTCAACGTCATCAACATCGAGGTGCTCGAGGAGAATTTCTCAGCCGGGCAGTTGATCGACAGGGAAGAGTTGCAGAAGCGTGGTCTGCTTGGCAAAAGCGCATTGCCGCTGAAAATCCTTGGTGATGGCACAGTGACCAAGGCATTTCAGGTGAAAGCCAACAAATTTTCTGCCAGCGCCAAAGAGAAGATTGAAGCGGCTGGCGGCACCTGCGAGGTGGCCTGAAGTCTCCTCGAAGGCCTGTAGTCTGCCGGAAGGCAGGACATTCTTTCGTCGAACTGTTCCTGCCTTGAACCCTTAAGCGACCACAAGGATTGAAACATGCTTTCAGCTTATTTAAATTGTTTCAGGATACCTGAACTGAAGAAGCGGATTCTGTTTACGCTCGGGATCATTGTTCTTTGCCGCCTGACCAGCATCATTCCCTGTCCTGGCGTTGACCCCAGCGCGCTGGCGGAGTTGTTCAAATCCATGAGTGCCAACAAAGGTACTGGCGGGATTTTGGATATGCTGGACTTGTTCAGCGGCGGTGCCATCGAGAACTTTGCCATTGGTGCCTTGGGCATTATGCCCTACATTTCGGCATCGATTATTCTTCAGCTGATGACTCCGGTGATTCCGGCCTTGAACAAGATGATGCGTGAAGGTGAGTCCGGCCATCAGAAATACAATCAAATCATGCGTCTGGTTACCATTGTCATCTGCATCATCCAGGGCACGATGTTTTCCCTGGCCATGCTTTCGCCGGAGAAGCTGAATCTTGGCGGCGGGATGCAGGTCATTCTGAACCCTGGTCCGGGCTTTGTGATTTCTACTGTCATTACGCTGACTGCCGGCTCGATGCTCATCATGTGGCTGGGCGAAATGATCACCGAATATGGGGTCGGCAACGGTGCCTCGCTGATCATCACCATCAATATCATTGCCCGTCTGCCTGGTGCCCTTGTCAGCCTGATCACCCTGGTCATCAGCGGTTCCGTCAGTGGCGGCAGTGAAATTCACTCCGTTCACCTGCTGATCCTGCTGGCCATGTTCTTCCTGGTCACGGCGGGGGCGATTGCCCTAACTCAGGGCATGCGCAAAGTTCCAATCCGCTATGCGCAACGAGTCGCCGGTGTTGGCAAAACCAGTACCGTGCAAACCAGCTATCTGCCGTTGAAAGTCAATTATTCCGGCGTCATGCCGATCATCTTCGCGGGTGCCATTCTGTCTTTCCCGATGATGCTCCTGCGTTTTGCCCCGGACTGGGCTTTCTTCCGCTGGCTGATCCCGAATATCCAGTATGGTTCCAACGGCTATCTTTTGATCTACGGACTGCTGATCCTGGTCTTCTCCTTCTTCTGGGTTGCCAATCAGTTCAATCCCATCCAGATCGCCGACGACCTCCAGAAACGTGGCGGTTACATCCCAGGCATCCGTCCTGGAAAGCCGACTTCCGATTTCCTGGATCACGCGATGACCCGGATCACACTGGCCGGCGCAATCGCACTGACGGTGCTGGCCATCCTGCCGATGATCCTCAGCAATGCCATGGGAGTGCCCGGAGTCATTGCACAGTTCTTCGGCGGCACCAGCCTGCTCATTATCGTCGGCGTATCCCTGGATACCATGCGGCAGATCGAAACCTTCCTGCTAAACCGCCACTATGACGGATTCATGTCAAAAGGAAAACTCCGCTCAAGACGGTAAACAAACAAGCCAAATGCAAAAAACGCGCTCCGATCACAACGGAGCGCGTTTTTTTTAACCACGAACCACACGGACGGGACACGGACGGGACACGGACGGGACACGGACGGGACACGGA
>JAPXLT010000102.1:0-14902 GCA_033809415.1 Lentisphaeria bacterium | reverse complement strand
CCCAGGGGGCAACCCACCCTTGATTAAGGTACGCGCGTGCGCGCGAGTGCGGCGGAAACGGGAGGGTGCGCAGTGGATATGGTGGACGGGATACCGATGCCCCCACCGCATCCTGAACATCACAACCGGGACGGTTGCGCTACTTTTAAACCGCATGCCATTCCATCCGTCGAAGCAGCGACCCTACAAAATTTTCCGCGCCTTCCGTGCTTTCCGTGGACAAAAATGGGTTGTGGGCGTCAGCCCACGCCAAGCCTTCCGTGTTTTCCGTGGACAAAAAATCTTATGTAACGAGTATTGGGGTGCAGGGTGCGGGTGCGGGATTCGCTTCGTTGTGGTTCAAATGAACCAGACAGGTATCTGCATGATATTTTCCCGCAGGACGCCCGGTTGCGGGCAGCTGCAAAGGATTGCGCCCATGCCGCGTTTTTTGCCCTCGATCTTGTCCAGAACCAGGAATGCGCTGGTATCCGATGCGGAAACATTGGCGTTCTTCTTGATCTCGATGGGATATAGGATGCCGTTTTTTTCTATGATGAAGTCGATTTCGCTTTCCACCAGCTGTTCCTCTCCGCTTTTGGCGACTTTCTTTTTGTCCTTGCCGCGATAGTAGGAAACAAAATTCCTGTAATCCAAGCCGACATTGGAAAAGGATTTCAGGATTTCCGAGATGGCGAACGTCTCGAACAGATGTCCGCTCATTGCGCCGTATGCCAACGTTTCTGCGGTCAGCCACCGGGTCAGATAGCAGACCAGGCCGGTGTCACGGAAATACAGTTTTGGCGTCTTGATTGCCCGTTTCAATGCGCTGGATGCAAATGGCTCCAACAAATAAATGATGCCGGAGCTTTCCAGTATAGATATCCATCTTTTGACGGTTGTCACATCAATCCCGACCTCATTTGCGATATTCGAATAATTCAGAATTTCCCCGGTTCGTGCGGCGGCTGCAATTACAAAGCGGCGAAAAACCGCCAAATCGTGAACAGCCGTAAGTTCCCGGACATCCCTCTCGATATAAGTCGTTACATAGTTTGCGTAAAATGTCGCCCAGTCGGTCTCTGGATTTTGCAGTTCGGGATACGAGCCGCGATGAATGATTTCCCAGATGTTGGCGGGCGTTTTCACGGTTTTTTGCCGTTCCAGGATATATTCCAGCGTCGGAATGAAATGCTTGTTAAAAGAGTCGCCTTGAATTTCACGCAGAGACAAGCCCGCAAGCTCGATGATGCAGATGCGTCCGGAAAGCGATTCCGAAGCGTCCTGCATCAGCCGGAACTGTTGCGAACCGGTCAGATAAAACAATCCCTTTTCCTCCGATTCATCGCATTTTATTTTGATATAGCGAAAAAGGATGGGAGCACGCTGAATCTCGTCAATCGTTATCGGAGGTGGATTCAACGTCAAGAACATGCTGCCGTCTTGCTTTGCCTGATCCTCCAGAAAGGGATCGTCCAGTGAAATGTATTTGCGCGCAGGAAAAAGCTCCTTAAGAAGAGTCGATTTGCCTACCTGCCGGGGACCAGTAATCAGAATAGACTTGAAGCTTTTCCCAGACCGCAAAACAAAATGCTCAATGCTGCGCTTGATATAACTCATAACCCATCTCCGGCAAATCTGGCTTGAAATCCTGAATTTGTCAATACTATACCTTGTGGCGCTGATTTATCAAGGGTGCAGGGGGCAGGGTGCAGGGGGCAGGGTGCGTGGTGCGGGGTGCAGGGTGCGGGGTGCGTGGTGCAGGGTGCGGGGTGCAGGGTGCAGGGTGCGGGGTGCAGGGTGCAGGGGGCAGGGTGCAGGGTGCAGGGTGCAGGGTGCAGGGTGCAGGGTGCGGGGTGCAGGGTGCAGGGTGCAGGGTGCAGGGTGCAGGGTGCAGGGTGCAGGGTGCAGGGTGCAGGGGGACGTCCGACCTGTCTGACTTGTCCGACCTGTCCGACCTGTCTGACTTGTCTGACTTGTCTGACTCGTCCGACTTGTCTGACTTGTCCGACCTGTCTGACGGGTGTTTTTATTTTTCTTTGCGTGCTCGGAGTATGCAGGCGAGTATTAGTAGCAGGACTCCCAGCACTGGGAGGATTCCGGTGAAGATGCTGAATACTGCTACAAGGGCGAGGAATTTTCCATGCAGCAGTTTGCTCGGGATCCATTTCAGTCCATGTTTGTTGAGGAGGGTTGCGGCTGCCAGGATCAGGGCGCTGATCAGCAGGGTATAAGCCAGGTTGATCCAGGAATCCAGGCTTTTTCGCTGGATGCAACGGCCATGGAGGCTTTCGATCCCGCGTGGCCCGGAAAAATGCAGTACCTGCCAGCGTTCCGGATCATGCGGCGGCAGCTGCATCTCGAGGCTGGCCTGGTTCAAGGCAGCGGTGATGCCCGGCGAAGGCGAGGCAACCTCGACCATGGTAGGAGCTGGTGCCGCTGCCGTCTCAATGCTCAATTCTCCGACCGGAGTGACTGGTTCCGTCCACTTCCAGCGGACATCGCGCTTTGCGCCTCCAATCACGCCCTTTTCGGTCTGGCGCAAGAGTGCCTTGCCCGGCTTTAATTCTGATTTCATTTCTGAAGTGCGGGTTTCCGGGGTTTTGAAATCCATGGGATTCCAGTTATCTAATTGTTCCGGCTGCCGTGCTGCCGGCGCCTGCTGCTGATTGTAGCGTAGGAGCTGCTGCCGGATGTCTTCTTCGGCTTTACCGGCGGCTTGACTGCGTTCGACTTGCTGCTGGAGTTGTTGAAGCTGCTGTCGCACAGCAAAGCTGCTGTCGGTCTGATTCTTTTGCATGGCTGCATCAAGTTTGCTGATGTTGCTGAAAGCGCGCTGCTGGGAGAAGATATTATCACTTTGCAGGGCTTGCTGCAAGCGTTGTGCCTGCTGACTATGATAACTTGCCTGGCTGTCCACCCAAGTCTGCTGGTTGACTCGCTGCCCCAGGCTGCCGCCAAAGGCGAACCAGCATTGTTCTGTCGGCAGACGCAATTCGACCAGACTGCGCTCGACATTGATATTGACCGGCTTGATGAACGGAAATTCGCAGGTTACGCCATAGCCGGGGCGCGGCAGCTGTGCGGACCAGGTCAAAGTAATCTGATAATCCAGGTCGCCTTCTGCGGTTTTAACCAAAGGCAGCAGGAAACGATCCCCGGCATTGTCAGCAGTACGGATAGGTTTGACCGGCTCGCCGGCGACTTTGGCTGTCCACAACTCGCTGTCCGGCGGCAGTTGTAATTCGAGAAATTGTTCGGTCCGGTTGTCGATATGGAAAGTCTGTTCCGCACGGCAGCTGCCCCCCGTATCCAGCAGCAGAATCGCGCTCGAGAGACCGATGCGCGCACCGGCAGTTTCGACGGCAGTGCGTTCTCGCAGATGGAAGGTCAGGCCGGCGGGGCTTTCGACTGCCAGCCAGGCCTGGCGGTTTGCGCCTTTCAGCAGGCCGCGCAGGAAGTCCGGCATAGCAGCCTGCATATTCCATTCACTGAGGCCATTCAATTCGCTGGCGGTGACTTCATCACGCCCGGAATTTTCCAGCAACAGACAAGTAGTCAGCGACCAGGAACTCTGTGGAAGCTGCACCGGAATCTTGGCTTCCGGCTGGCGGTCTTGTTCGAGCAGAATGCGAACCTGCCCATCGAGCGGCGTCTGGAAGTGCAGCGTGAAAGTGACTACGTCGTCTGAGCTTTTGCTCTCGTATGAGCGCAGGAAAGGCTGTTGCGGGCGGGCATTTTGCCAGTATTTGGGCACTTGGAAAGCGAATTCGCTGATGCCGTCTTGGCAATGCAGGTCGAAAAGCAGTGATTCTTCGAGAGCTTTTTCGGTGAATTTGCAGCTTAGCAGTGCGATGCCGGAAACCTTTTTGTCGGCAGTTTTGATTTGGACGGCGCCGGCATACGGGGTCTTCCGGCTTTTGAAGGCGATGGTGACCGGTGCTCGGCGTTTAAGCCAGTTGGAGATTTCTTGCAGCAGGCAGGTTTCCAGGTTTTCGAGCTGACGTTCCTGCAACTGCCAAGGCTCCCAGGTTTGCACCGCAATCCAAGTTTGCTGCACGGCGGTGCCTTGCAGCTGGAAAGAAAGGATGGGCAACTGCATGCCCGGCTGGCATTGCCGCAGGCTCTGCCCGTGGATCAGGATTTTCCGTTCAGGACTCTGATTGCCGTCAAAGCGCAGCAAAAGCAGTTGCGGTTTTTTAGCGTCGATCTGCCAGTCAAGCAGGTCTGCGGCATGGACCTCGAGTAGCTCGAAGTCGGGCGGCAGCAGAATGCTTTGCTCGATTCGAGCAGGGAGTCCGCATTGGATCACAAAGCAGCCTTCGATACGGATGGCATCCGGTGTCAAGGTTTGCAGCAGCTGCAAGGTGGCTTCCTGCGGTTTTTTCTGTGGCAGCATCCGCAGTGACAGCGGAAGCGGTTGCCGGGGGCATTCCCAAGCCTCGAATGGGCGGAAAGTCGCCCCGAGTTCAGGAAATACGGCCAGCAGTCGCTGCTGATGCGGATCAAACGAGGTGCGCCGGCAGACACTGCCGCCTGTGCTGCGAATGCTGAAATTCTTCGGCGTGTCAATCAGCAGTACGCTCTGATGTCGTGCGGCGGAAGGAACGGTCATGGCAGGGAAGGCAAAATCACGTTCTTCGCTGAAGTCTTGCAGATTTTGCGCCAGCAGGATTAGCCGGAACGTCTCTTGTTTTTCGGCGGGCTTGAACAGATGGATGGAGAGCGTTTGCCGCTCCGCACCAGTTTGTTTTTCCCAACCGCGGACATTTGCGCCGGACACGCTTTCCAGCTGCCAGTCTTGCGGGATTTCGAGGTCGAATACGGTTCGCCCCTGGTCGCTAAAGGAAAACACGGGTTCCCAGAAAATCCGCTGGCGTGCAGGTGTCAGGGTCAGTCCGATTACCGAATCGACGGTGAGTGTGCGGTCGATTTCGGCCGGGCCGGTTTCCGGGCGCCATTGCAGGGTGAACGGATTCTGCTGCAAAGCAAAGACAACCGGAATACCGGAGGGTTCACGCAGTGTGCAGGGGCCATCGCCGGAATCCACCGACAAGGCTGTGCCCGCCGGCAGGTTTTCCAGCGCCAGGCGTGATGCTCCGTATGCGGGCAGGCAGGCGGTCAGGCGGCGCCATCCGCCTTGTTTGGTTACTGGGCAGCTCAAAGCCAGCGTGACGGTGTATTCGCCAGGTTCATCGAGTGCGATTCGCAACTGTCGCTGTTTTTTGGAATCCTGCTGCCAGATGCGTGCATCAGGTTGACCATTGATGCGCAGGTCTTCGAGAACGACTCCGGAGAATGGCAGGGGTGGCAGCTGCACCGGCCCCTTTTGCTGAATGCGGACTTGGAATGTTCCTTCGAAGCGCAGGTTTTCAGCCTGGATATCCTGCATGTTGCAACGGTATGCGATACCGGAGAGTAGATAGGGCGGCGGTGCCGTCGGGGTGATGCCGCTGCCCTTTTTCAGTTGCTGGTAGAACTCGAAGGGAATCAGAACTTGATTGCCAGGCTGTTGCCCGGCATACGGCACGATGACGGCATCGGCAGGCAGGGGAATCGGCTGCGGCTGAAAATTCTGAATGCGTACCAGCGGAGTCTCAGCTTCGGCAGGCGTCTGCGACTGTGCGGAAGCAGGGAAGAGCAGGGCACCAGTCAGCAGCAGAATGGTGGCAGGGCGCGTACGTACCCTTTTTCCGATGGCCAGCAGCAGATAAAGCAGCAACAGCACAAAAGCACTGACGAATATCGCATTGAACAGGGCAGCGCCCAGTTCGAGACCGGGCAGCAATGGCAACAGGCTGCTGCCCAGCAGAACGGCAGCGACGTAACTGATGCGTCTGCGCCAACTGTTGAAACAGGGCAGGAAACCCAGTACGAAAACGAGCAGCACGCATAGACGCCGTACCGCCTTCCAGGTCTGAACATCAACCAGCAGCAGCCGGAAAGCGCGGGCACCATCGAGGGAATCCAGATGAATGGTCTCGCCAGTGCTCAACAACTGAATCTGCAAGCTGCGGTAAGCCGACGGCACGCCCTTTTGCATAGTCTCCTTTTTTTCATCGCGCTCGCGCACGGAATGGAATTTCGAGAAGGGCTTCATGGCAGGAGCAGGGGCAGCTTTCAGCTTGTCGCTCCGTTGATCCAAGCCATCGGTGTCGGCGACAGCTTCGTCCAAAGCCAATTCTGCTTTCATAAGCTCTATTTTTGCTTGTTTCTGTTGTGCGACTATTACCGCTTTTTTCCGTGCTGACGAGAGTGCTGGGAGCAAGCATCCTGCGCAGCCGTGTGCGGGCGTGATGCCGCCGCACCAGCGGTAAAGCAGTTTTCCCAGCGTGGCTGCTGTGCCCGGATTTTTGGGCAGCTGCCTTGTGCTGACATCTCCGAAACAGGCCAGCGGCTGCCAATTGCCGGGATAATGTATGCTCCAGTGGACATTGGCGGCGGGGACAATCCTGCTTTGTTCAGCGGCTTGGTAGAACAATTCCGGCAGGGTGGCCGTCGTGCTGCCGATATGGCTTATTTTCAGTGGCGGCAACTCGAAGACGATCAGCAGATTCCGCCTGCTATCGAGTTTGTCTGCCGGGAATTGGAGCAGATAATCCGCACCTTGCCGAAGGAGGACGGCGGGTTTGTCATCGACGCTTGCCGACCACAACGATGCTGTTTCCGGCAGGCGGATTCCCAGAGCCGACAGATTCGTCTGCAAGCTGTATTTTACGGCGATCTGCCTGGGGCTGGCCGGCGAAAACAGCAATGTGGCCTCGATTTTCTCGGCCAGGCAGGCCGGCAGCTGCTTCGTATTTTGTTCTTTGCAGAGCAGTTCGATTGGCGGCGGGTTGCCGGAGAATGCGAAGACGCCCAGCAGGTGTTTGCCGGGTTTGTGAAGAGCCGAGGCGAGTTCGCCGGGATCGATCTTGCGCGGCGTGTCGAACAACTGCACTTCCAGGCCGGCTTGACCCTCGATGGCAATGCGTCCGGAAAAAGGACTGGCGTTTTCGGCGTAGATAGAGGGCAGCAATAGGCGCTGGGCATTGGCATCATGCGGGAATTGATATTGAATGACCAGTCGTTCTTGTCCAATCGCCTGACGTTTCAGCTGAACTGTGAACGATTTGCGACCATCCTTGCTGATACAGGAGAATTCCCTCGCCTGGCCGTCTTCCCCACTGATGGAGACTGTTTCCGGGATGTTGGCAGGCAGTTCGAAACTCAGCTGCCGAAGCGCTGCGTCTCTGATCTGCCAGGTGATCTCGTGGCAGACTTTCAGATGGTCGCGCTCGACTTTGTACAAGGAATACGTCTCCGCACTTAAACGCGATGAAATCTTGCTTACGGCAAACTCAGCCTGTCCTGGTGCCTCGATATACTGGAAAGCAAAGGCTTGCAAGCCGTCGGAAGGCTGATTGATTACCTGGCAATTTTCTGCATTCAGCAATGCAGCCTGCAAGTCATTTTCGAGAAAGACGTGCAGGCTGCCGCCGCGCCAGCGCGCCGTGTTGATCTGCAATACCGGTGATTTCAGGTTGCGGGGTTGAGTCCAGTCCTGAAACCAGTTTTGCGGGATGGCAGTGAAAGTCAAAGGCAGGCTAAAGGTATGGTCGGCTTCGAGGGATTCCGGGAAACGCAGCAGGAATTGCCCTTTTTCCTTTCCGGTGGCTTCGAGCGTGAATTCCGGCACCAGCAGGCCTTTTCCCGACGCCATCAATAACGGCTGAATAATATCCGGGGAGTCCGCTTTCTGCCATTCCGGCGGGAGAGTGATTTCCAGCTGAAAGAGGTCTTCGGCTTTCGGCGTCAGGGTGAGCAGCAGTTGCAGTTCCTGATGTTTTTCCCGGATAAACCAGCGCTGCTGCAAGGTGGCTTCGAGGGCGGCTTCGGCGACTCGGAGGTTTTCAGCAGTCAACTGGAATGCGCCTGCGGCCGCAAAAGCGGCGGCATATTCGAATTCCGCAGCGGATGTTGGCAGCGTACGGCTTTGCTGTGCAAGGAATTGCAGGTTCCTGCCGCGTAATTTTTCCAGGCGCAGACGGGGATGTTTCAGCAGAACGGCGGTTGTGCCGGCGGAAAAGCAGTCCAGCGGACGGAATTCCGGGAATGTCCAGGCGCCCGGGCGTTGGCATTCGCGTCGGATGGCAAGTATCTGCATGTTGACCAGGCCGGTTTGCGCTTTCGTGAAGTTGACGGCCAGTTCGCC
The DNA here is from genome assembly GCA_033809415.1 of Lentisphaeria bacterium. Classification (GTDB taxonomy): domain Bacteria; phylum Verrucomicrobiota; class Lentisphaeria; order Oligosphaerales; family Oligosphaeraceae; genus JAQVUB01. The sequence goes on along the minus strand of JAPXLT010000102.1, from coordinate 6,729 downwards.
GGGGGTGCGTATCTCCCAGGACGCGATCTGTCCGGCATCCGCCTGGACAGAAAGGATTTCAAAATCCGGGGAGATTCGCAGTCGGAATTCGTTCAGGGGATGATGCCGGATATCCAGATGAACATTCGCTTCCAGGCGTTCTTCGTTTTCAGATAAATAACAGGTCAGGCTGGATTCAGCCAGCAATAAACGTTCATTCTGCTGAAAACGATTATTCAGCGATAGGATCAGATTGAACACACCCTGTTCCGGCAGCAGCTTGAAAAGGGTGTTGCCGGAAGCCGCGTCAAAGTTCCGTGAAAGCAGGGTTGCCCCGGAATGCAGGACGACATCGCCGGGCACCTCGAGTTGCAGCGTCCCGGAGGCGGCCTTGGGCAGCGTAAAAGTCAACTGCCGTTTTGTGGCATCGGTACTGACTCGAGTTTCGCCAAGCAAAAGCAGCTGATGCGTTCCTTTTTGCAGCTGGATTTGCAGGCGTCCCTGTTTGTCCAGGCTGCAATAGGTCGCGCCCTGCTGCTGATTGACCTGCTGCCAGCGGATGCCGTCGCCTCCAGGGGTCAAGTTCTGCCAGCCATCCTCGAGTACGGTCAATTGCAGCTGCATCTCGACAAAAGCCCGGCTTTCATGAACCGTAATGCGGCTGTCCAATCGGGTAAACACAGCATTTCTTGGTGGCGTTTCTTCGCGCTGCAAGCGGTTTTGCTGCACAAGGGCGTCAAATTCTTCCCGGTCGAGCAGGGTTGCTTGCGGCCAGCTCTCGAGCAGCGTGGGCAATTCCTCTGCCGGAATCTGTAATTCGCGCCAGGTCATGGAAGACGCAGCAGTATATGCGGCTGTCAGCAGCAAAAAAATGCGGAGGTAACGAAAAAGCATAAAACCCTCCATCAGAAAAGACAATTTTTTAACCACGAAATACACGAAAAAGCACGAAAATTTGTCGGTTACGAGGTTTTTTCCGGCAGTGGCGGTGGTGTGGCGGCTTTGCGGGAGGGGCGCGGGGTTTTCAGCCAGAAGAGGAACCAGGCAAAGACGACGATGATTCCGGCCAGTCCGGAGGCGTTGCTGATCAGGGCGGAAAGGAGGTTTGGCAGGAAGACGGCCAGCAGTCCGAGGACAGTGCCGATGCAGCCCAGGCTCAGCAGTTTGTGGTAGAGACTTGCTTTGCAGAGCAGCAGGCCGACGGCAATGATCAGAATCAGGACAATTCCCTTACAGAGCCAGGAGGGCGCCGTGCGCAGTCGAAGCAGTCCGGCTTCCGCAGTATCCGGATGCAACGCCGAATAGAGCAGAGCCTGTCCGTCAACGACAAAATTATCGAGGTTGTCATCAGGGGCTTTGCCGGCGGGATAGAGTCCCTGGCGCACCCAGCTGAGCAATTCCGCCGAGGATAATTTTGCTCGCGGATAGAAAGCCAGTGCGCCGCGCAGTACCCAGATATTTTCAGGATTCCAGTCGCCGGATTTACCCAGCAGGGAACGTCCCTGGGGCAGATAGACTGACAGATAGACTTGCTGGATGGCCGTGTCATCCGGAAAAACCGGGATCGGAAAACCTTTGGTTTCTTCAGGGAGGACATAGCGCAACTCGAGCAAAAAGTTTTCGCCCTGCTGAAGGCTGACCAGCGGCACAAAGAACTGGCCTTCTTCACCTTTTTCAAGGGGAACAATGCGATTGCCAAGCCGCAAAGGATTGTTGTCGAAATGCGCTCCTGATGGCAGGCGCAATTCGAGGCGTTGGCGCACGCTGCGCAGATTGCAGGCGACCTGCACGCTGATTTGTCCATTGCGGGTTTGCACCATGCGCACCAGGGCGCGTTCGATGCTGCTGCTCTTGACCGGAGCATTCTGGTATCGCGAAAGAGCTACGCTCAAAGACCAGTCACCATGAAACTCGAAAGCCGCCGCAGCATCCGGCATTTTCAGGCCGTCACGCAGATCAAAGCGAGGATCGATGGCCAGCAGTTTTTCGCTGCTGACGGCAGTCAAATCGCTCATTTCACCTTTCAGCAGGATGATCTGCCCCCAGGAGCGCTCGACCTTGACAAAGCGCAGGTGCGGGCATTCCATGGTTTTTGTGTCGCCGGGCAGGAGTTCACCCGCCTCGAGTTGCCAATCCAGGGTCAGATACTGGCGTCCGAAGAACTCTTTTTCGCCGCGGATGATCCAGTTTTGCCAGCCTTCCGGCGCCGGCTCGGGGTTGCTCTTGTCCGGCAGCAGGGAATATCCGGGGGTTTTAAGTTGGATTTTGCCGGCGAGGCTGTCAGGGATGCTCAGCCCGAGTTGCTTAAGTCCGCTGTAAAGCACCTGTATTTGCACATTGTTGCTGAATTTCAGCAGATTGCCGCTTTGCAGGCTGACGCTGAGCAGTTCGCTGACTTCTGTCTGGGATGGGCGGCGCTCGATATGAGCCTGCAATTCCGGCATCGGATCGATTGCCGCGTATGCATAGACTACCCGGCGGCTGATGTCAGCAGCAAGGTTTTCGGGGAAGAATGCGGCTTCCGTCAGCAGCAGTTCCCGCAAATGGCTGCTTTTCTGCGGTACCAGGCGCAGGCTGGAACGTGCGCAGATTTCAACCTGGCCGCGATCGGTCAGCAGGTGTTCGTCATGCAGGCGCAGCAGTGGGAAATCGAGCAGGGCGGGCGGCTGTCCCGGCGTCAGGAGCGCGGGAATCTGCAAGGCTCGTCGCAGGTGCAGTCTGATGAGTGGCTTTTTGACCTGTGCGTTGAAGTTCAGCCGGAGCAGTTGGCGCCCCTTGTCGCCGGACTCGAGGAATTTTTCATTGAGGCAGGGTCGTTCGAGGGTTTCATCGCCGGCCTGGCAATCTACCAAGGTGAAATTGGCGGGAAGGTCGATGTTGGTCTGGAAAATTCCGACGGGGCCGGTTTCGAGTTTGATGATGGCCAGATAATCGAGGGTTTCGGGTTGCAGGATAAAGCGGTTGAGGGTCTGGCCAATGAGCACAGGCTTGAGCTTTTCGATCTGAAAACGCAATTTCCAAGGGACATTTGCATACTGGAAACAGATGGCCGGCGGTGGAGCATTGCCGATAGTCGGCCAGTCCTGGACGGGGGTCTGTGATACTCCTTGGCGCTCGAGCAGTTCGGTCTTGAGTCCTTCGCCTGGGAACAGGGCGATGGCACCGGTCTGGCGCAATGCGTCCGGCGCTTGCAGGCAAGGCAGTTCGAGTACGCCGCCCGGATGATTTTTCTCCATCTCGATGCGAATGGGCTGCTTTCCGAGAATCCCCTCATAAAGTTCGAGTTCCAGGCGCTGCATACCGTCCTGCTGCTGAGTCTTCCACTGCCGCAGATTTTCGGCAAAAACCTGCACGATTCGCAAATCGGCGGGCAGCTCCAGCGTCAGTTTTCCCAGTGGAGTGCGGCTGATTTCAAAGGTCACATCCGCCTGGCAGCTCATGACTTCGCCTTCGAGATGGAATTGCAGACGGGATTGCAGATTAACAATGGGTTTGAGTCCCTTCGCCCCTTCCACGCGCGGTGTCCAGGAAAGGCTTGGGCGGGCCTGGCGCCCCAATTGCAGTTGCAGGCGGGTGCTGTTGCTGTCAGATGGTAAATTCCGCTTGACCGTGCCATCTCCGGCGACTGTAACCGTCAAGTCTGGCTGCGGTATTGTCGCTTCCCAAAGATTGATCGGGCTGAGCGGCGCGGCAAAGTCCAGCGTGTTTAAACCGGGCTTTTTCGTGATTGCGCAGGCGAATTTCAGGCTGGCATGGAAGGCGGCGGGAGTGTCCGCTGTATTTTTTATCAGTAATGCGAAGCCCTGCTTGTCATCCTGGATCAGCCAAGTATCCGGACGCTCTGCGGAAAAATCGAGGATGGCGCACTCCCCGAGTCGCAACGGGATGACCTGCCAGCCCTTCTGATGCGGATGCAACGTGAGTTTCAGACTGCCTTCAGCGCTGTTTTCGCCGATAGACAAGAAGCCTTGCACGGCAGAAATTGTGCTGTCGCGGGGCAGGGGGGCTGGCTCGACCGGTTTGTCACCGTAGGCTTTCTGCCAGAGCTGTTGAAATTGCTCATAAGGCAGAAAAACACCACGCTTGTCCTTCTCGAAAGTCTCCCAGAGCCGATTGTAGGGAATATAAATAGTCTTTTCCGGCGGCGGATCGTTTTGTCCCTTGATCAGAGGCAGCACAGTGACCAGAAGCAACAGTGAAAGCCAACAGCGACAGCTCATAGTCATCCTCCTTGACATACAGGATTTCAGCAGAAAAATAAAACGATTCCGGATGCCTATAAACGTACATCAACAATCCGCATTTGTCTATTTTTTAACCACGAAATACACGAAAAGGCACGAAAATTTTGTGGACGGTGTGGACAGGGTGGCGAAAAAAACTGGGCAATGAGTATATTGAGAATGCGAACCGCAAGATCAGTCTGTATCTCAAGCACAAGGGCATCGCCGAGCATGAGTGGCAGGTGTTGCGCAGCAGAGAGGACAGCGATTGCCGAAGGAGCTGACCAGGCTTCTCGACAAACTCCCCAAAGCAGAAAGGAAAGGATGAAAAGATGATTTACAACGACTTCAAGGGAAACAAATGGCTTGGTTATCTGGATGATGAAAGCGACGACCTGGGGCGTCGCTATGTCTTTGCAGACACCCCCGACGACATCCTCGAGGTGCTGGTTGGCCTGGACACCGACAGCCGCTGCATGGAAGAACCCGGTTTTAATTTCAGCCGTGTCGCTCCCGAGCGGTATCTTCCCATCCGCGACCGCCTGATGAAGGAGCGCGGGCTGACTAAAGAATTTCTTGGATACGACGACTGAAAATCACCACAACAACACAATTGCAAGCAATAGAAGTGCGCGAGTGGTTTTCATGTCAGGTACTGCTTCATGAAGAAATCCATCTATGTCGCGCCTTTTCAGGGCTGATTCCTTTCCGCACAGTTTTTTTAACCGGAGCCGCTGACCAGGCTTCTCGACAAAGCCCCAAAGCAGAAAGGATGAAAAGATGATTTACAACGACTTCAAGGGAAACGAATGGCTTGATTATCTGGATCGCGAGAGCGACGATCAGTTTCGCAGTTATGTCCTTGCCGACACCCCGGACGACATCCTCGAGGTGCTGGTTGGCCTGGATATACTAAAGCGCAGCCTGGAGGATCCCGGCTTCAACTTCAGCCGCGTCGCTCCCGAGCGGTACCTTCCGGTCCGCGACCGCCTGATGAAGGAGCGCGGCTTTACCAGTGAGCAGCTCGGGTACGATGATTGAGCAATAGAAGTGCGCGAAAGGGGAGGTTTCGCTGCGATGAACATTCGTATGCGATATTTGACGGGAGCGCGTTCCAGGCCGAGGCTTCCGGCGGCCTGATAAGATTCGGAAGCTGTGGGACGCGTGGAAGAAGATGCAGTCAGAACAGCCAGACCAGGATGCGGATCAGCACAGCGAGGATGGCGGCCTGGGCGATGACGAATAGGCCAAGCTCCGGGATTGACTTCCTGCCTGGGGGGCGTGCCCCCGCCAGGATTGCAGCCAGCGCATTGCAGCCGAACCAAATAACGATGAGAATAAACCAGATCATGACAGTAAAATAATTCGTAAACAAACGAATGCCAAGTTTTAACCACGAACCACACGAAACCACACGAAAAGGCTTGGCGTGGGCAGCCGCCTACAACCTATTTTTTTGTCCACGGAAAGCACGGAAAACGCAGAAAATTCAGATAACTGAACCTCAGGTTCAAAAAAGCGTGCGTTACTTTTTCTTTATCTGATTACTAAGCAAGAATTTAAGTGTGGCGAAAAATTATATTGTTGAAATTTGACTTGTGAAAATACAGTGGCGCCCTCTAGCCCGAAGGCTGCACAATAATAACCCCCGGTGACCGAGCCCGGAGGGCGAGGGAACCGGGGGTGGACGGCACCCAAGAACCAGCGCCCGAGGGCGGCACAAACGCAGTCTTGTCGAGAAGCCTTGAGCAACTGGAAGGATCCATTTCCACTTGTTGTTGCGCCCTCCGGGCGCGGTTTTTGGGGGAGTCCCTTACCCCGGGTTGCGTCGCGCTCCGCACTTCCTCACCCGGGGTTATTTTTGTGTGGCGCTTCGCGCCGGAAGAACCGCCCGGATAAGTATCAGCAGGTCTTGAATGAATCATCGCAAAAACAGTGCCAGTGCAACTTCACAGAGGTTCAGTTCTCTGAAATTTGTAGGGTTGCTGCTTTGACGGATGGGATGGCATGCGGTTTAAAAGTAGCGCAACCGTCCCGGTTGTGATGTTCAGGATGCGGTGGGGGCATCGGTATCCCGTCCACCATATCCACTGTGCGCCCTCCCGTTTTCACCTCGCTCGCGCGCGCGTACCATATCAAGGGTGGGTTGCCCCCTGGGTGGGTGGGGCTGGATGATGTCTGAACCACGGGGAAAACATAGTGCCGGAAAAACGGAATTTCAAGAAAAATCATAAGAAATCATACGGAAGCATAGAAAATGTGATTTGAAACATGGAAAACCCCGGGAAGTCATAGCAATTCCTAATCCTGTTCAAACGGCAAAATGAGTGTTTTTAATGGACAGGGACACGAATGGACATCATGGACGCGATGGACTTGACGTTTGATGGACGAATGGCCAGGCACAAAAAAATGTCACCTGCTGTACGTGCTACTATCACTCGACTTCTTCTTTTTTGTAAAAGATTGTTCTGAAAAGAAAGCTCCAAGTCATTGGCATATAAGCGTTTCTTCGTCTGATTGTGGT